>CAZJSI010000034.1:0-10857 GCA_964548675.1 uncultured Eubacterium sp.
TGGCAGTAAAACACGTAATAAGATGCGTGAAGATACAGTATTAGAGAAATTTCCTCTTTATTGTCCGAAATGTAAACAAGAAAATTTAATAAGTGTATAGTTTGAAAGCATTGTGGAAAAGGTAATTGTAGGAGGAATAGATGAAGATGGAAACAAAGACCCCGCACAACTCACCTTTGTATATAAAACAGGCTTGAAGAATAGTATCGATGGTGATAAATTTAAACCACAGAGAAAAAATGCAAGGGGAAGACATAGAACAGATGAATTGTGTTCAAATGCAAGTGACGAGGCTAAAAATGTTTGTTCCGATTGTAGTGATGACACATGTGGAGACTGTCTGTCTCTTAAGCAACCGTGAAGCGGAGGGAGGATGCCTGTATGGCAATTTCAAATATAAAGGCTATTTTTAAAAGCGATATTCAAAGCGTGTGGGAAGTTGTAACTTCTCTGGAAAACTATTCATGGCGCAGTGACTTAAGTAAGGTTGAAATCATAAGCAAAAATCAATTCATAGAGTACACAAAGGATGGTTACCCAACAACATTTACGATTACCAGAACCGATCCGTATCAGCAGTGGGAGTTTGATATGGAAAACAGCAATATGAAAGGACACTGGACAGGTATTTTCAAGGAAAAGGAAGGTAACACAGAAATTGATTTTACGGAAGAAGTGACGGTTAAGAAAATCATAATGAAACCTTTTGTGAAATCATATTTGAAAAAACAACAGGAGTTATATGTTTCTGATTTAAGAAGAGCGTTGTAACTGCTAAGTTGCAGAGACCTCTACTACTTGGAATTTACGGGAAAGGAGAAAAATGCAGATTGTACCTACGTTAAAGTTTGGTGGAAATTTTTGGGAGGCGATTCATATGTATGAAAAGGTACCGAAGGGAAAATCAGCTGCCTAATTACATATGGAGAAGCGAATGATCCTGAATATAATCCATTGCTTAAAGAAAACCAAAAAGAGTATGTATATCATTCGCAACTCGTATTGGATAATCAAAGGATTATTATGAGCGACCATGTTGACATTGAATTTTAAACGTGTTATTCAAATTTTCTTACCGTTATGTTTGATACGAAAGGGGAAGCCCAGCAGGCATATGAAATCATGAACGATTGGTTTACCATAGATAGAATCGATGAAAAAACATATATCATCAGTGAATATCGGCACTGGGAAGAAACACATTGTTATCTTTTGATCGGCAATGACCATAGTTTGCTGATTGACACTGGTCTTGGAATTTGCAATATCCATGAGGTGGTGAATAAATTAACGGATAAACCGATCATAACCGTTGCTACACACATCCATTGGGATCATATCGGAGGCCATAAGTTTTTCCCTGACTTTTACGCACAAGTTGAAGAATTGGATTGGCTGAAGGGGAAATTTCCTTTATCCATAGATACAATTCGGGAAATGGTTATTGATCGTTGCGATTTGCCTGATGGATTTGATGTCGGAAATTATGAACTGTTCCAGGGCACACCGTCAAAGGTTCTGACAGATAATGATATTATTGATATTGGAGGACGAGAGATTCAGGCATTACACACTCCCGGTCATTCACCGGGGCATTTATGTTTCTGGGAAAAGGAGCGAGGCTATCTGTTTACAGGGGATTTGGTTTATAAAGATATCTTGTTTGCCTATTATCCGTCTACTGACCCGGAAGCATATTTGGTATCGCTTGAAAGAATTGTAGCATTACCTGTCAGAAAAGTTTTTCCTGCTCACCATTCTTTAGATATACAGCCCGAGATTTTGGATCGTATGTGCAAAGCATTCGGAAATCTTAAAGCAGAGGGAAAACTTCACCACGGTAGTGGTATATTTCACTATGGCGATTGGGGTGTGTGGTTATAATAATTTCTTGTGTCATAGGAGAGATGCCTATGTTTCCTTTACAAAAAATGATAACTCTACGGAATAGTGTGCTGCTGTCTATCTCTGGTTTAGTGTTACTTTACTGCACATGAGCATACAGGCAGGGCTGTAAGCACAAAAGTACCGGAAAGTTTATGCGGGCTGCAAAGCGATGGGTAATGCGGGAATGTAAAAAGGATAGGGAGGAGGCATAGCGAAAAAAGCAGGAAAGATTGCGCCTGGCTGAAGCAGAGCGTAGGCAAAGTAAAAGAATGGCGCAGATTGAAGCGGAGCGTATAGCTTGGACTGAGATACCTGCGCAAAAAGAACCTGCTGTTGAATACAGATTTGGGGTGCAGACGGTATAATCAGAGGTAAGAGTGGAAAGTAGAGGCAGTGATTTATTACAGAAAAGATTATTACCCAAATCCGAATAGAATTTGGGTAATAATTATTTTTCAGTGTAGTTTTCAAGACTTATAAGAGAATACAATTCGTTAGAAAAGTTGAGAGTAGTTAATTTTACACCTTTTGCCACATATCGAAGATCCTTATAAGGAGAAGCCTTTCAACAGGCAGTTTTCAGCCCTGAAATGTGCAGACTGAATAATAGAAATCACTCCGATATTCTCAGCCTTTCTACTACCGTTCCTTTATTGAAAAAATGGAGTGCAGCAACAGGAACAGCAATCGCCATCACAAAATATAAAACAAACACAATTACTCCCGGTATCAGCGTGAAGTTCAAAGTGAAATACCACATAGAGGGAGAATTTAAGGCAATTCTCAAGATCGTCAGTCCGAAAAGCGCTGCAGATCCACACCCAATCGCACCTGCTCCAAGAGCGTAATATACGCCCTCCCATATCATCATGTGACGTAACTGTTTATAGGTCATTCCGATGCTCTGCATAGTGGCAAATTCGTGACTCCGTGTAACGATATTTGTTATCATCATGTTTGTAAAGTTGATAAGGCCGGCTAATGCAAAGATAACCGCAATCATACTCCCAACCCAGAAAATGATGTTACAGGAGTTTTGGAGCTGCTCTGCAATTAAATCCGTTGAGGTATAGGAAACAGAAGCGTTATTTTCCGTGTAATTATCGAGAAATGCGCCCATTTGTGTCTTTTCACCTTCTACATCAAACCCATAATTCAAAAGCGTTGGCTGTTCATAAATCTGACCGAATACATCTGCCGGGAGATATAACAGCGGGGCATCGCCGCCGATGTGGGTAACACCGTTTACAGATAAATCGGTTTCAATTTCGGTATTGATTAGACTTGCTTTGGCAATGATCGTACAGGTTTTATAGAGTTCACCGTTTTTGTAAAATGAAATCGTATCTCCAATCTGTAAGTTTTCATAAAACGGTAAATTTGTTTTTGGCATTCCCGTAAGCCGATTTGTATACAATCCTAAAAGAATATAATCCCCGGTTGCCAGCTTTTGTTTTAGGGCATCAATATTCGTTTCCCCCTCAAGGATTGTCAAATCATCAAAGAAACGCTCCGAAGCGCCATACACATTTCCATGAAAACGATGGTCTTCATCTGAAATCCAAACGCTGCTGCCATTTTCATAGCTGGCGAATGTGCGGCCATTATCCGTCCATGTGTCGATGGAAGGTAGTTTTCCCAGGCCATAATCTACGGTCACATCCGTATCATCCGCCGTATTCCTGTAAAGGTATCTTTCATTTGTTATATTGGGCTGCCGGCTGATCAGGTCAACAGCAGAAGCATCCAACATGTCAGAATGATGTAAAAAACCATCTACTCTGTTTGTACAGGCAGAGTTATAAACTGTAAAGTCTGTTCTTGTAATACGGCTGATGCCCTTTTCCTCATCCAGACTTTGTGTAATAACTATTACAGAATTGAATAGTACAATACAAAGAAGCATGGACAACATAATAAAAGCTGACCGGCGTTTATTGCGGCCCAGATTAGAAAACGCCATGCGTGAAAGTCTGGCGCCATTACGGCGCGTCACTTCTTTTTTGCTGTTAGTGTTCTGTTCAGTGTATCGGATTGCTTCTAAAGGAGAAATTTTTGACGCTTTTTTAACGGGCTTCCGGGTACTGATGAATACAGTAAATATAGTAAACATAGCTGCTGCCATAAAAATGAATGGCGAAGCTGAAAATTGTGTGGCGGCTGCGTTGCCATTCACAACCTGTTTCACTACAAAAGGCAAAAGGATATAACTAACCCCAAATCCGGCAGCTAACCCGGCCGGCAGCCCTATAAGCGTCAAAATCATTGCCTGCCGGTTGACAATCCTTTTCATCTGTCGTGTTGTAGTTCCAATCATCCGCAATAAGCCATATTGACGTACTTCCTGCATCACAGAAATATCAAAAATATTGTAAATCAGCAGATAACCACAAACAACAAACAGTGTCATGCAGCCAAATACTGCGGCCATAGTAGTTGGCTGCATGAGTGCTTTTTCTGTTACGTTTTCCGTACATTGGATATAATTGTCCGCTAACATATCATCAGGATTTCCGCCTATGGAACAGACAAATTCTTTTAGCTGTTCTTGTATATTCGCCTTGTTTTTCAAAACCACAGAGGAAAGATATGTCCCGGCTATTTCCTTGTCAGAGGAATAGGTATTCGGGAAAAGTGCCCGGTTATCGTCCATAAAGTTCTGCGAAACGGTCATTAAACTAACGCTTGAATTTGCTGCTTCCCACCAGCCGGAAACCACCATCTCAAAATGATAAGACTGTCCCCGTAACTGAAATTCAATCGGTACGATTGCGCCAATTTCAGCATCTGCCCCCAACGCTTTTAATGCAATATCCGTTGTGGCGATCTCGTTAGCTGCCTGTGGTGCAGCGCCGTGTGTAGGTGTGCAAAAAGTCAATTCCTGCTGAACAGCATCGGCATAGTTGATTTCAATCGCGTGGCCTGTGGCGTTTGTGATGTAACCCACATATTGCCTGCATCCGGCCCGTTCTATAAAGTCGCTGTTTATCAGTTCCCTGAACTGTTCTTCGGTCATATAGCTGATTTCACCATCAGCTTTGCTGCCTTTTTCCATTTGCAGAGAAAGTGTCATAGAGGACCGTACCCCAAAGGCAAGGGCTATAACCGAAGTAAACAAAAATGCTGTCAGCGCAATAGCCAGGATAGCAGTCACATTGCGTGTCCTGTTTTTATGGAAGCTGCGTTTGGACAGCTTCGTAATAATCGGCCGATTGTTATTATTAAATAAAATGTCATTCATACCAGCTTTCCCCCTTACTCCGAAATCCTGCCATCCTCAATACGGATAATACGGTCTGCAAGCTGGGCAGCTTCGTTATTGTGAGTAATCATTACAAGGGTTTGATGGAATTTGCTGCTTGTCACTTTCAAAAGCCCCAAAACGTCACTGCTCGTCCGGCTATCCAGATTTCCGGTTGGCTCGTCAGCAAGAATAATAGCCGGTTTGGAAACAAGAGCGCGGGCAATAGCGACACGCTGCTGTTGGCCGCCGGAAAGATTGCCGGGCATACTGTTCAGCTTATTACCCAATGCCAGCATCCGCACAACTTCGTCCATGAAATTTTGATCTGCCTTGTCACCGTCCAGTTCCACCGGCAGAACAATATTTTCATAGACATTCAAAACAGGCACAAGGTTATAGTTCTGAAAGATAAAGCCGATATTGCGTCTGCGAAAAATGGTAAGCTGCTCGTCATTCAGTTTGGATAACTCCTTTCCCTTTACCATAACGCTGCCGGAAGTCGGCACATCCAGACCGCCCATCATATTGAGCAGCGTGGATTTACCGCTGCCGGATGTTCCAACAATAGCAACAAACTCTCCCTGTTTAATTGAGAGGGTAACGCCATCCAGCGCCTTTGTAATGTTTGGCTCCGCACCATAATATTTTTTGAGATCAGTCGTTTCCAAAATGTTCATGTGAATACCGTCCTTTCAATTTGATAGCCCCATTGTAACGACCAATCCTCACAGAAATGTCACGGGCAGCCTTATTTTCCTCCTTGAAATGTCACGATCTCGTGACATTTCAATTTTTTTATTCACGGGGGAGGAAAATAGAGAAAGTAGTCCCTTTTCCAACCTCTGACATCACTTTAATATAGCCGCCTTGCATAGAGATGATCTCGCGGGCCAGATACAGCCCAATGCCGATTCCCTCCACATCGTGAACGTCGTCCTCCCGATAAAACCGTTTGAAGATTGCCCCCTGATGCTTTTCCGGGATGCCCTTACCTGTATCGGCAATACTGATTTTCAAATACAGTTCCCAGCACTCCACTGTCACGACAATTTTTCCATTCTCCGGCGTGTATTTCACCGCATTATCCAAAATATTGAACAACGCTTCGCTTGTCCATTTTCTATCATGGGGAACGGCCAACTGTTCCGGGCAATCTACCGAAACATCAATCTGCTTCTTTTCTGCGTTCAGCAAAATACCGCCCAAGGCCGACGCCAGCGTGTCATAAATTGGCTGCATTTTCTTTTCCAGTGAAATGACGCCTGTTTCCAGCCGGGAAGTTTTAATCATGGCCTGCATGAGAAAATCCAGCTTATCAAGCTGGCTGGCAGAAGCCAATAAAAATTCTTTCTGCTTATTGGGCGGGACATCCTGCTCCAAGAGGGTGCTGTTTATCATGTTTAGATTTGCAATCGGTGTTTTCACTTGATGGGAAATATCCGAAATCAGCTCTTGCAGGTCAGCCCGTTCTTTGGCGACATTGCGGCGGTTCTCATTCATCACTTCATAGAGCCGCCCTAGCCGATAGTTGATTTTGTAAAACAGGCTTTCTTCTTCGGCCATTTGCAGAGGCGCAACATTCCCGGACAGCATATCGTCCAGTGTCTGGCAAAAGAGATCGGAAAACAAGGTCAGCTTGCGCCGAACCAGCGCAACAAAGCAAACTACACAGAACAAAACAAATAAGCAGAAGAACAGGCAGCATAATACTGCCGATATACTGTGCGTCAAATCATATAGGATGATCGTAGTTGCTGAAACGGCAAGCAAAAGTACCAGACCTAAAAATCCACAGGCTTTGTTGATTGACAGCTTCTTTGCACTCATTTTTGAAGCCCTCCTATCCACATATAACCCATGCCATAAACCGTTTTGATATACTGCTGGTCGCCTGCCTCGATTTTATTTCGTACCCGGCTGACTGCGGCAGTTAGGGCGTGTTCATCCACAAAGTTGCCGTCAATGTCCCATAGCTTTTCAAGGAGAACCTGCCTCGTCAAAACCACCCTGGGATTTTTCGTCAGCACTTTCAACAGCCGGTATTCCAGAGGTGTAAAGATGATTGGCTCCCCGGAAAGTGTTGCGGCCATTTCCGTAAAGTCTATGAATAAGATGCCATCGTCGTAATAATCCCCGTCGGACTGCCTTGCTATGCGGCCCAACAGAGCCGCCAGCTTTTTTTGAAAAACGCTCATGTGAAACGGCTTCGTTACATAATCGTCCGCGCCCAGCTCATAGCCTTTGAGCATATCGCTTTCCATATCATTTGCAGTCAGGAAAATCACGGCGGTATCAGGGTGTCGTTCTTTTGCTTCCCGGCAGAAATCAAAACCGTTTCCGTCCGGCAGGTTCACATCCAGTATGATCAGGTCATAGTTTTGATTATCAATAAAGTTTGTTGCTATTTGCTTTGATAAAGCGGCATCCACGGTATATCCCATCGTTTTCAGGTTATAGCATAGCGTATTGTTCAAAAGCCGGTCATCTTCAACTACTAAAATCCGCATTGTATCACGTCCTTTTCTTTTTAGAGTATCACCAAAATGTCACAGAAACCTCACGGCAAAATGAATTTTTAAATTTATTTTACCGCTTTGTGAGGATCTCAACTATAAATTTGGGAGGTGTTTATGAAGCCGCATTTTAGAACAAAAAAGAAGTGACTTCAAGTATGAGATAATAGTATAATATTATGGAGATGAAAAGTGAAAGCGGGGTATAATAGATATGGAAGTGAAGTTTTATGAAAGTGTGGAGGACGGCCTTTTAAAATTTGCTGTGATCGTATCGAGGACAGATGGAAAATGGGTATTTTGTAAGCATAAGGAAAGGAATACTTATGAAGTGCCAGGCGGCCACAGAGAAGAGGGAGAAAGCATATTAGAAGCGGCGAAAAGAGAGTTGAGAGAAGAAACGGGGGCAGTTGACTTTGATATCCGTCCGGTATGTGTTTATTCCGTTATCGGGAAAAATCGAATAAATGAATCTGGTAAAGAAGCATATGGAATGCTTTATTATGCAGAAATCAGGAAATTTGCCGAAGAATTACATAGTGAGATGGAATGCATCATAGTAACCGATGAAATGCCGGAACAATGGACGTATCCGTTGATCCAGCCCTTTCTTATTGAGGAATGCTGCCGGAGAATACAAAAATGGTAAGAGAAGCGAAACTGGAAGATATCAAGGCATACTGCCTGAGTAAATGGAGAGCTTATGAGGATCATCCTTTTGGGGATGTTCCTGTCTGCTATAAATTGAACGGGAAAATTTTTGCACAGATTTATCCGAACCGGGAGAATTTTAAGATTACTTTAAAATGTACCGCGGATGCCGGACAATTTTACAGGCAGGTATATCCGGGGGTAGTGGTGAGAGGATATCATTGTCCGCCAGTGCAGCAGCCGTATTGGAATACGATTTATCTGGATTCCTTTCCGGACGAAGAACTTTTAAATATGATCGATCATGCTTATGAAACCGTGTTACACAGCTTCAGTAAAAAAATTCAGAGACAGATTTTGACGGCAGAAGAAATAGAAATTCGATTCATCAGACCGGAGGAATACCCGTTGTTGGAAGATTTCCTGTATGATGCGATTTATCTTCCGGAGGGAATTGCAGCTCCGCCAAAGGAGATCATAGATCAGCCGGAGCTGGCGGTGTACATTGCGGACTTTGGACGGCCGGATGATCTGTGCATGATAGCGGAATCATGTGGGTATATACTTGGCGCAGCATGGACAAGGATATTGGCAGGGGAAGTAAAAGGATATGGCAATGTGGATGCCCACACACCGGAATTTGCTATTTCGGTAAAGAAAGAGTTTCGGCGTCAGGGGATTGGCAGTAAATTAATGATGGAAATGATCGCATTGTTGAAACATAAAGGATATAAAAAAGTTTCCCTTAGTGTAAACAAGGATAATTATGCATGTGAGATGTATCGGAAATTGGGCTTTCATGTGGTACGGGAGCAGGACGAAGATTATTTGATGGTGTTGGAATTGCAGGAATAAGACGGCTATGAAAAATATTTATTTAGATTGCTGAAATAGCGTGAAAACGGAAGCATTGTAATATGTGAGGTATCTGATCAGGAAGTCAGAAAGGATGCATTATGATATTAAGTGTGAGCAGAAGAACCGACGTGCCAAATTACTATTCGGACTGGTTCATGAACAGAATAAAGGCCGGATTTTTATATGTACGAAATCCCATGAACGCGCATCAGATAAGCAGAATAGATATATCGCCGGAAGTGGTAGACTGCATTGTGTTCTGGACAAAAAATCCCGCAAATATGATAGAAAAACTGGAATATTTGAAAGATTATATATATTATTTTCAATTTACCCTTACGGGATATGGTAAGGATATAGAACCCTATCTTCCGAATAAAAGGGAGGAGCTCATTCCGACATTCAGGAGATTATCTGAAAAAATCGGGAAAGAAAAAGTAATATGGAGATATGATCCCATTTTGATAAATAAGCGATATACAACGGACTATCATTTAAAAGCTTTTGAGGAAATAGCAAAAAGTCTTTCAGATTACACGGATAGGGTGGTTATCAGTTTTGTCGATTTATATGCCAAAACACAGCGAAACACAAAGGAGCTCCATCTTGAGCAGATGACGAAAGATGAGATGATCGGTCTGGCAGGTCAAATGGCACAAATTGCTTCAAAACACAATTTGATCATTGAATCCTGTGCAGAGCAGATCGATCTTCAGGAAGTTGGTATTCGACACGGAAGCTGTATAGATAAAAAACGAACCGAGAAGATATTGGGGTGTAAGTTGATCGGTGAAAAGGACAAAAATCAGAGAGAAGAGTGCGGATGTTTTGAAAGTATGGAAGTGGGAGCATATAATACCTGTCTCAATGGCTGCAAATACTGCTATGCAAATTTTAGCGACGAGAGAGTAAAAGAGAATGTAAGATCATACGATCAGGATTCACCGTTATTATGTGGAAATATTACTCCGGAGGATAAGATTACGGACAGAAAAGTAAAGTCATTAAAAGACGCTCAACTCAGCTTTTTTGAATTTTAGGGGAGGAAAAGAATATGTCATTTCAATTAAACAGTGTTGTCCCATGGGGAAGAAATATGGCGGAATATCGTCTGATGTTTCAATTAAGTGATCATGATATGTCTAAAAAAATAGCCGGTTTTGGGGATGGCCCCGCAAGTTTCAATTATGAGGCATCGAAGCAGGGATACTCTGTTACTTCTTTTGATCCGGTTTACCAGTTTTCGAAAGAAGCGTTGCAGAGGCGCATTGGCGAAGTGCGTATTACAGTTATGGAGCAGATGAAAGCCAATGCAGACAATTATGTGTGGACAAACATCAAAAGTTTGGAAGAACTGGAGAAAATTCGGATGTCAGCGATGAAGTTGTTTCTATCTGATTATGAAAAGGGGCGGGAAGAGAAACGATACATTTGTCATGAACTTCCGAACAGGATTCCCTTTGGAGATGATGTTTTTGATATCGGACTTAGTTCACATTTTTTGTTAATGTATACTTCCCTGGGATATGAGTTTCATATTCAGTCAATTACCGAAATGTTAAGAGTGTGCAAAGAAGTAAGGATATTTCCGGTAGTAGATCTGGATGGGCAGAAAACAGATTTGACAGCAGCAGTTATTGACTATTTCAGACAACATTATTCTGTCGGGATTAGAAAGACAGAATACGAATTTCAGAAATGCGA
>CAZJSI010000034.1:10957-19464 GCA_964548675.1 uncultured Eubacterium sp.
GACAACATTATTCTGTCGGGATTAGAAAGACAGAATACGAATTTCAGAAATGCGATAATAAAATGCTGGTCATCAGAAAGTAGATCATTTGGAAAGGAATTTCACTATGTTTATGATATCGGAATTAAGGGATTATTTAAAAAGTAAAGGTGCGGATTTTGAGATCGTTGAGCAAGACGCACCTATCATTTCAACACAGGATGCAGAGCGGTATTTTGATACGGATCTGGCGGCTCCGGCGCTGATCGTGCAGACAGAAAAGGGGCTGATGCTGTTGATTGTCAGCGCAAAGCGCGGACGGCTTGACTTTAAAAAGATTGGCGCTGATTTGGGGCTGTCCAAACTGAAACTGGCGGATAAGAAAAAGGCTGAGAAAGCAGCCGGATATGCAGTCGGGGCAATCCCCCTGGTAGGCGTTGAGCTGCCATGCATATTTGATAACCGCTTGTTGGAGAATGATTTTATATACGGTGGCAGCGGGAATGAATTATTTACACTGAAAATTTCACCAGGAGATGTTAAGCGGTTGAATCATGTTGTTTTTTCACTTGACTGAGCGCGGCTGCGGGCAGGCAGGATTTGATGAACGGCAGAGGGCTGCGGCAGGATTGCTTTTAGATAGATAAAGCAGATGTACATACTGAAGTGGTAAGATTGCTTTTAGATAAATAAAATTGATGTACATATTGGAATTGGAATGTGGATAAATTAAGGGAAAGAAATGGCAGGAACTCGTTGCGGATAGAGGAGTTTTTGCAGAATGGGGAAAGATATATGGCTTTTATCAGTGTTTTTGATGTGCTGGGTCCGATCATGATAGGACCTTCCAGTTCTCATACGGCCGGAGCGGCGGCGATCGCTTTTCTGGCTCATAAAATGATGGGTGTCGAGATCAAAAAAGTGGAATTTATTTTGTACGGCTCTTTTGCCAGAACTTATCACGGGCATGGCACTGACCGGGCTCTTCTGGGAGGAATTATGGGATTTTCTACGGATGATAAACGGATTCCCTATTCCTTTGAGATCGCGAAAGAGCGGAACCTGGAGTATTCATTTGCTGTCGATGAAACGGATACGGATGTTCATCCCAACACGGTTGATATTACGATGACCGGGGTGACAGGCAGACACATGATGGTTCGGGGGGAATCCCTGGGAGGCGGCAAAGTGCATATTACCCGCATCAATAATGTGGAAGTGGATTTTACCGGAGAATATAATTCTTTGATCGTTATTCAGCGGGACATGCCGGGAGTTATCGCCCACATAACGGAATGTTTCAGCAGGAAAAATGTAAACATTGCGTTTTTAAGGCTTTTTCGCGAGGCAAAGGGCCAGACTGCATTCTGTCTTGTGGAATATGATGGGTTTCTTCCGGATCGTATCATCGGGGAGATCAAAGAAAATGAAAATGTGTACGATGTTATGCTGGTGCAGACGAAAAAGGAGATGTAACCGTGGATTTCAGAAATGCTGTTGAATTATTGGAACTTTGTGAAAAAAATGCATGCTCCATTTCCGAAGTAATGAGAAGAAGGGAGTGTGTGATGGGGGAGAGCACGCCGGAAGCGGTGAATGAGCGTATGCACCAGGTACTTCTGGTCATGAAAGAATCTGCGGTCTATGCCGCCAAAAAGCCTGTAAGATCTATGGGCGGCCTGATCGGCGGTGAATCCCAGAAGCTCTGGGACCACTGGAGCAGGGGAGAAAGTATCTGCGGAGATGTCATGAGCCGTGCGATCATCTATTCCCTGGGAGTTATGGAAGTAAATGCGTCTATGGGGCTGATCGTCGCCGCACCGACTGCGGGATCTGCGGGCGTTGTCCCGGGCGTGTTATTGGCGCTCGGAGAGGCTTATCGCCGGGATGATGATTCTCTTGTGGACGCATTGTTCAACGCCGGCGCCGTTGGATATCTTGCTATGCGTAATGCTACAGTTGCCGGCGCCGTAGGCGGATGTCAGGCAGAGGTGGGAATTGCATCGGCTATGGCAGCTTCCGCAGCCGTCGAACTTATGGGAGGAACCCCTGATCAATGTCTGAATGCGGCAACGAATGTCCTTATGAATATGCTGGGGCTGGTATGTGATCCGATCGGAGGACTTGTGGAATGCCCGTGTCAGGGACGGAATACAGCGGGAGTCTCGCAGGCTCTTACGGCTGCGGAGCTCGCGCTTGCGGGTGTGAAGCAGCATATTTCCTTTGATGAGATGTTGAATACTATGTATACAGTTGGAAAGAGTATGCCGATTGAATTGAGAGAAACTGCGCTTGGTGGGTGTGCGTCCTGCAGGTTGGATTTGGGAAAATAGAAGAAAAGTATCAGTTGAAAGGAAAAAGACAATCGTGTCAGTTTTGAGATGGATTGTTCGCACAAATTAATTACAGACACTTCCAATGGAAATTGTACTATGAATTATGAGAGCGTGATCGGACGTGGAAAGTACGGGCACTGATTCAAAGTGACAGTTTTCTCACCGAAAAGTCACGGAAATGTAAGACGAAAGTCCTATCATATAAATATGTTCAGCGCCGGACAAAGCAGTGGAATTGTAAAGGAAATCTGGTTAATGAGGTATTATTATGATAGATAAGAAACGTACCGGTATCATGAAAAAGTGTCTGAGGAAAACTGTGTTTATTGTGAGTGGTTCTTTATTTATTTTTTTGTTTGTAATACTGTTGATTCTATATATGGTAATTGGCGTAATCTGCGGGGTGACTGATTTTGCATTAAAAAAATTGAAATGAGATCCGGGAGGTAAATGAGATCCGGAAGGTAAAAGTTGGGAAATGGGACACCAAAAAAGTGGGCAGTGACGATTGAAAATATCTCACTGTCCACTTTTGCTGTTTTTATTTCTGATTTGGGGGCCTTTTCATTCGGGCACGTTCCGACGCAGTTACCGCGAGGCGCACGCCTATTTATTTCAGGATAAAATCAAGAAGCTGTCCGATATTCTTTTTCCCAAAGGATACTTCCGCGTCATTGACGACCAGGCAGGGAACGCTCATCACATGATACTGCTCTTTCAGGGCAGAAAAATGATTCAGGTCATAAATTTCTGCCGATACCCGGTCATTTAAGGATGCGATTTTCTGGGCTGCTGTGACCAGTTCCGGGCACATAGTGCAGGACAGGGATACGAAAACCTTCATATTTACCGGGGATGAAATCTCATTTATCTTTTTGGCTGTTTCCGATTCAATTGTCTGTCCCGGACCTGCAGCGTTGTATAATCCCAGAACGAATGAGGTAAACTCATGCCCTCCCGGAACACCGTGGAAGGCAAGCCCGGTGTCTGTGCCGTCTTTTTTCACAATGCGGACGCAGGGCAGCTCTGTTTCAGCGTCAGGCTGTCCGGAAATTTCTACAGACAGCTTATTTGTCAATTCTGCCAGACTGGTCATATATCCCGCCAATTCTTTGGAAACGTCGCGTTCATCCAAAAATAACCTCAGAATCAACGGTTGTGACATTCTGGAAAATACCGCGTCAAGTTGTGCTTTCATTTCGCCGGAAAACAGGCCGCCCGCTGTCTGATCTGTTTCTGTTGTCTTTTTTTCAGGCTGAGAAGAAGGCGATACAGGACGAAGGCCGGTTCTTTTCTGCATTGCGGCAGCATATTTTTCAAGCTCGGTTGCCGCGGCAGCGCCGTCTCCCACGGCCGTTGCCACCTGGCGGAGTGCTTTCACACATACATCTCCTGCGGCATAGAGCCCGTCTACACTTGTTTTTTGCTGGCGGTCAGTAATTACATAACCATGTTCATCCAGATCTGCAATCCCTTTTATGAGAGCCGTCGCCGGTTCATATCCGGCAAAGACGAAGACGCCAAAGGTCTCGCCTGACGGGGAATGATATTCTGTCACTTCACCTGTTTTTGTATTTCGATACCGGAGCGTGTCAAGAGAATCCTTTCCGGATACGGATTCCACCTGCACATTAGTCAGAACCGAGATTTTCTCGTGGCTGCGTGCAGAATCTGCAACAGATTTTGCACAGCTGAAGTCATCTCCGCGGATCAGGATCGTGACGTGGCTGGCATATTTCGTCAGGAAAATACTTTCTTCTGCAGCGGCAAAACCGCCTCCGACAACAAATACTTCTTTTCCGGTAAAAAATTCGCCGTCGCAGGTAGCACAGTAGGCAACACCATGTCCTTTGAATTCCTCTTCACCTGCAAACCCCACACTGCGGGGGTGGGCGCCGGATGCCAGCAGTACGCCGAAGCAGTTCAGGCTGCCGCGGCTTGTGCGGACTGTTTTGATATCACTGCCTAATTCCAGACTTTCTACTTCTGCCAGCAGGAATTCTGCGCCAAAATTCTGAGCCTGTCTGCGCATGGTATCTGTCAGTTCGGTTCCGCTTGTGGAAAATACTCCCGGATAATTTACAACTTCTGATGTGATGGTGATCTGTCCGCCGAAGTGCTCTTTTTCCACTACCACGACACGATAGCGGGCGCGGGCAAGGTACAAAGCGGCTGTCAGGCCGGCAGGGTCGCCGCCGATAACTACCACATCATACAGATTTCTTTCATTTGCCATTTACAGCAATCCTACCAGATCAAGGCTTGGTTTGAGTGTTTCCGCACCGGGCTGCCATTTTGCCGGGCAAACCTCATCGCCGTGTTCTGCTACAAACTGAAGCGCCTGTACCTTGCGCAGAAGTTCGTCCGCATTGCGGCCTACATTGCCTGCATTTACTTCATAGGCAGCAATTTTTCCCTCCGGATTTACTACAAATGTGCCTCTCTCTGCGAGACCATCCGCTTCGATCAGAACATCAAAATCCTTTGCCAGTGCATGGGTCGGGTCTGCTAACATCGGATACTGGATTTTTTTGATTCGGTCAGAAGCATCGTGCCATGCTTTGTGTACGAAATGGGTATCGCAGGATACGGAGTAAATTTCGCAGCCGATGGATTTGAAATCTTCATATTTATTTGCCAGATTTTCTAATTCTGTCGGGCAAACAAAGGTAAAATCTGCGGGATAGAAGAAAAATACGCTCCATTTCCCCAGAATATCAGCTTTTGTTACAGTTTGAAAGGAAGCGTTCTGATAAGACTGTACAGAAAAATCGCTTACCTCTTTGTTGATCATAGACATAAAGTTACCTCCTTGAATATAAAATTAGTTAGTTACTACTAACTATTAAAAAGAATTATACACAGAATGGGGATGCCTGTCAATAGTTTTCCTGAGTATTTGCGCACATTCCGAAAAAACTCTCATATATTATCAACAGAAAAAATATATCAGGAGAGCTTCAGGATGGATGAAAAAAGAAATCTCCTTACAAGCGATTGCGATTTTGCGGGCATAAGGCCGATCATGATGGAATTGCCGTATCCGTCTATTCAGGTGAAGGGACGCAATCCGGCCTATGCCAATCTGCTCAGTATTGATTATTGCGGTTCTGTGTCAGAAATGACGGCGATCACGCAGTATATCAACAATGAAAACCGCCTGTCCTGCGATAAATGTTCCCTGGCAGGAACGATATTGGGGATTGCAATGGCAGAAATGATACATTTGCAGAAACTGGGACAATTGATCACCCTTCTGGGCGGCAATATCGATTTCGTGTCAAAATTTCATGATGGAAGACAGAAGATGTGGACACCGGAGGGATTAAATATTCCGGATCATGCGGGAAAAATGATATTGGCAGATATTGAGGCGGAAAAGGCGGCTATTAACCAGTATAAGCTGCATATCAGGATGATAAAAGATAATTACGTCAACGCGGTATTACTGCGGATCATAAAAGACGAGGAGTATCACATTATGCTGCTGCAGGCATTGCTGAAAGATTTCGCAGCCTGATACTGTTTTTTTAAAAGGGAACCCGGCTGTTATGACAGGCCCCCTCTTATATGTTCCATTTCATGTGTGTCCGGTGACGCATAATCCTGCAGAAAATTTATTCCTGCAGGATTTTCCCGTCTGTCGAAACGATAACTACACGCCACGGGATAAATTTGCCGCTCGCCTGTAATGCCGTTCTGGCAGCGTGTTCCAATCCGCCGCAGCAGGGAACTTCCATGCGCACGATGGTGACGCTTTTAATATTATTTTCACGTATGATAGCAGTCAGTTTTTCGGAATAATCTACGCTGTCCAGTTTTGGACATCCGATCAGGGTAATCCTGTTTTTTATAAATTTGTTATGGAAATCTCCGTATGCATATGCAGTGCAGTCGGCGGCAATCAGCAGATCTGCATCCTCAAAATAAGGGGCGTTGACCGGAACCAGTTTAATCTGCACCGGCCACTGGGAAAGCTGGCTGCCGATGTTTGCGTTCCCTACAGATGCGGTTTGTTTTTCCTCCCGGTGAAATTGTTTTATGTTTGAACCCGGGCAGCCGCAGGGCGTGGGCTGTTCCTTTTTGGCCTGTGCTGCTTTTACGGCAGCTTCGTCGTAAGCGGCAGCATCCCGTTCCACAAAGGTGATCGCGCCGGTCGGACATGTTGGCAGACAGTCGCCCAGGCCGTCACAGTAATCATCCCGAAGAAGCTTTGCCTTTCCGTTTACCATACCGATAGCTCCCTCATGACAGGCCGCCGCGCATGCTCCACAGCCGTTGCATTTATCTTCATCAATCTGAATAATTCTTCTGATCATTGTTATCATCCTCCTTGACTTTGTGCTCTTACTATAATACGATAACGAAAATAAGTCTGTTGTAAATACAACAAAAATTAAAATTTTTTGTTTCGGGAGATTTGCGCGGAAATGGAAGATATGAAAAGATATTTGCATTTATTGTCAAAAACAAAATTGTTTTCCGGGATCACAGAGGATGAGATAGGGGCTATGCTGAGCTGTCTGGCGGCGGACCGATGCAGTTACCGGAAAGGACAGTATATTTTTTGCAGGGGGCAGCAGATTGACAGGGTGGCGCTGCTCCTGGAGGGATGTATTCACATCCGGAAAGAGGATTACTGGGGAAACCTGAGTATATTGAACGAGATCTCAGAGGGAGAGGTGTTCGGCGAAGTATATGCCTGTCTGGGAAATGAGGAGATGAGGAACAATGCCGTGGCGGTAAAAAACAGTGAGGTGCTTTTGATGGATATCAACCGGATTCTGACTACCTGCCCCTCCGGATGCAGCTTTCACAGCCGTTTGATCAAAAATCTGCTTTCTGTCATGGCGTCAAAAAATAAGATTCTGACCCAAAAGCTGGAGCATATGTCTCAGAGGACTACCCGGGAAAAGTTGCTGTCCTACTTGTCAGAGCAGTCGTTGAAAGCAGAAAGCCCGTCCTTTGATATTCCGTTTAACAGACAGCAGCTCGCGGATTTTCTGTCGGTCGATCGGAGCGCGATGTCCAATGAGCTTTGCAAAATGCGGGACGAGGGGATACTGGAGTTTTATCGCAGCCATTTTGTGCTGAAGTAAATGGAGCTGCTGATTTTTGTGCCGGTCTTTTTTGTTTGCGGATAACTGATGTGTGTTTCACAAAGCTGCTTGCAGGAAAAAGCACAGAAAATCAGGATTTGACCAGCTCCGATTGATATAATGCAGTCATCAAGGGAGGGAGAAGAACATGGAATGGATCGCTGGTATTCAAAGAGCCATCAATTATGTGGAGAATCATATAACGGATGAATTGGATTATGCTGATATAGCGAAAGAGGCGGCTTGTTCCAGCTTCTATTTTCAGCGGATATTCAGTATTTTGTGCGGCATTTCACTTGGAGAATATATTCGGAACAGAAGATTGACGCTTGCCGGCAGTGAGCTTTCCTCCACGGATGGAAAAGTGATTGATGTGGCACTGAAATACGGATACGAGAGCCCGGAGAGTTTTACAAGGGTCTTTGTAAAATTTCACGGGATCACCCCGTCAGAGGCCAAAAAGGATGGCTCCATGTTAAAGTCTTTTTCCCGTCTTTCGGTACAGATTATATTGAAAGGTGGAACGGTAATGAATTACAAAGTTGTTGAAAAAGAGGCGTTTAAGATTATTGAAAAGGTAGAGATTCACAGAGGCGTTGACTCTGCCAATCCGGACACGCTTCCGGAGTTTTGGGATCGGGCGCGGCGGGACGGAACGCTTCAGAAGCTTTTGGAACTCGGAAATGATAAAACATATCTGTTCGGAGTTTGCTGCGGAGGCGGATCGGCAGACGATAAGTCCTTTGATTATTCCATCGCGATTGCATGCGATGAGGATTGTGAGATCCCTGAGGGCTTTCGGATGAATGAGATTCCGGCAAGGACCTGGGTGGTTTTTGATTGCCGGGGCGCCATGCCGCGGGCGATTCAGGAGTTATGGCACAGGATCTGTGCGGAGTTTTTTCCGACGTCGGACTATCAGCCGACATATGAGATGGATATTGAGGCGTATACAGATGGTGATATGAGTGCGCCCGACTATAGGAGTGAAATATGGGCGCCTGTGAAAAAACAGTGATTCCGGAACAGGAAAAATTATAAATAGAACCTTAGGTTAAAAATGCTGTGCAGGCGGTTGATCCGCCTGCATGGC
>CAZJSI010000034.1:19564-22058 GCA_964548675.1 uncultured Eubacterium sp.
GGCTTTTCTTGTTTAAAATTTTCTTAAGGTACTTGACAAACAATATTATACATCGTATAGTATTAAACATAAAATAATATTATACATTTCATATATATTATATAAAAAACAGGACTGGAGGGATGACATGGTTTTTAATACAGGTGCGGCGCTGCTTGATGCAATCGTTCTTGCGGTTGTGTCAAAGGAGCAGGAGGGCACATATGGCTATAAAATCACCCAGGACGTGCGCAGGGTTATTGATATTTCGGAATCTACGCTTTATCCGGTGCTCCGCAGGCTTCAGAAAGATGAGTGCCTGGAGGTCTATGATCTCCAATGCGGAGGAAGAAACCGAAGATATTATAAGATAACCGACCGGGGAGCGGCGCAGCTTTCGCTGTATCGTTCTGAGTGGGAGATTTATTCTTCGAAAATTTCACAATTATTCTCAGGAGAGAAGAGTTTATGAATCAGGAAAAATTTTTAAATGAATTGGAACGCCTGCTGTCGGACATCCCGGAGGATGAGCGCCGGGAAGCAATGGAATATTACCGCTGTTACTTTGAAGATGCAGGTGTGGAAAATGAGGAGTCTGTTCTGACAGAACTGGTATCACCGGAGAAAGTGGCACGGACGATCAAAGCGGATCTTCGGGGGGACACGGCGGATGGCGGATTCACGGAAAAAGGCTATGAGGAATTCACGGAAAAAAGTGTGCCGGGAACAAAGGAACAGATAGCGGACGAGGAAAAGAGAAAAAAAGGGAACGAAGAGAAAAAGGGGCGGTCATCCTATACGGATGTATGGGAAAAGATGCCGCAGCCGGATCAGTATGAAAATTATCGCCAAACCTATGAGGAACCCAAACAGCGCCGGGAACAGAACGGAGAGCATCGGGAGAATGGGCAGTATCAGAGACGTCGCGGACAATATTATGAGGAATCCAGGCAGCGTCATGGACAATATCATGAGGAATCCAGGCAGCGTCATGGACAATATCATGAGGAATCCGGACAGCGTCGTGAACAGCGCAGGCGCGGCGGAGGCTCTGCTGTAGGAAAAGTATTTGCAATTTTCGGAATTGGCGTTGCGATCATAGCCGTGGTGATCGCGTTGGGCACCGCTGCGATCGGATTGATCGGGGCGACGGTGATAGTCGGAGGAGCGGCAGTCGGGTTGATGGGTGTTGCAGTCGGATTGTTTGTATCAGGAGCATTTGCCACTGCGCTTGCCTTACTGGGCGGGGGATTTATCTGCCTGGCTTTCTTTTTCCTGCTGCTGCTTGCAGTGGTGGCGGTTTGCGCCAAGGCGTTTCCGACAGCGCTCAGAAGCATTTGCAATGCGGCCGGCGATATTCTTTTTGACAGAGAGGAGAGGGCAAGATGAAAAAATTTGGTAAGTTTTGTGGAATTACGGCATTGATCCTGATCATTTTGGGAATTGTATTGGTTGTCGGCGGATTTGCCACGGGAGCTTCCCTGGTGGCTTTGCGGAATGATTTTTATGAGGCAGGGGATTATGAATATAAAGACATCTTTTCTTTCTGGAAAAATCCTTTCTGGAAAAATCTGAATAAGAGGCATTCGGGCAGCGGATCGAAGAGTACGTCATCTGACACGTTCAGTGCGGATAAAGATATCAGTTCCATTACGGTTGACATTCAATATGGCGATGTGAAGATCTATAATGGTGATGAAGATGGAAAAAAATTAGAAGACGGGGAAATCCTGGTGGAAAAAAAGATTTGTGAGGATCTGCAGACGATCGAGGTAAGTGCAGCATACGGTACGCTGAATATCATAGAAGATTACAGCGGGCTTGATTCTCTGAACAATGTTGATTACTGGAATGACCAGGGCGGAGAAATCAAGATTTATGTTGCCGAGGGTGTTACACTTGATAAGGTGAGCATTGTGAACGGAGCCGGTGATATATCCATTGACAGAGATCTGGATATCCGTGAATTGTCTGTAGACATGGGAGCCGGAGATTTTTCAAGTGACGGAAGTATTCAGGTTTCCGAGCGGATGAATATTACCAACGGAATGGGGGATATTGACCTTGAGAGCGTAACCTGCCAGGGAGACGCCTATATTCAAACAAATGCCGGAGACGTAAATATGCAGGCGGAAGTGAGCGGCGATCTGAGTATAACAAATGGAGCCGGGGACGTAAATATGCAGGGGAAAGTGAGCGGCAATCTGAATATTTCAAATGGAACCGGAGATATCGGCATTCTTCTGACCGGAGAAATGGAACATTACAATTATGATATTTCCACCGGAGTCGGAGATGTGAAGGTCAATGGACAGAAATATGAGGGGATCGGTCAGGAAGTGGTACAGAATTACAATCCGGGCGGCAGTACGATCACCGTTGAAAATGGAGCCGGGGATATAGAATTGGATATTAATTAGCAGGGTACTAATTAACAGGGTACTAATTAACAGGGTACTACAGCTTTGAAAGGTAAAAATAATTCGCACAAATAATACTGAAAAGAAGCCTCTTT
>CAZJSI010000035.1:0-21781 GCA_964548675.1 uncultured Eubacterium sp.
CGCACCGGATTTGCTCTGCGAAGCAGCAGTTTCCCCTGCAAATCCGTGTGCATCCGCCGGAGGTTTTAAGGAAATACTGAATTAATCAGTATTTCCTTAATAACAGGAAGTCGGATATTTTACCCGGCTTCCTGCTTTTGACGGGAAAGGAGAGAGCGGCGTGTATTATTGTAATATAAAAAAGACGGACATAGCGGACGGCCCCGGCGTCCGGGTAACATTATTTGTTTCCGGCTGTACGCATCATTGCAGGGAATGTTTCCAGCCGGAAACATGGGATTTCTCCTATGGAGCGCCGTTTACGGACAGTACGCAGGAGGAACTTCTTCAGGCGTTAAGCCCTGCATATGTGGCGGGATTGACCCTGCTTGGCGGGGAACCCTTTGAACCGGAAAACCAGCGGGCGCTGCTGCCTTTTTTGAAAAAAGTAAGAGAGCGGTTTCCGAAAAAAACGATCTGGGCTTACAGCGGATATGAATTTGAGGAACTGACCGGAATGAGGCCGGGTACCGGAAGAGCGCGATGCGAGGCTACAGATGATATGTTATCCCTCTTGGACGTTTTGGTAGACGGGGAATTTGTGCTCGAAAAGAAGAATATCAGCCTGCAGTTTCGGGGATCTGAGAACCAACGGCTGATCGACGTGAAAAAATCCCTGGCGGGGAACCGGATTATCCAATGGGAGGGAATATCCGCGTAAGGAAATTAAAAACTTATTAAATAACCTGATATAAAATCCCATTGACAGAGAATGCCGCACATTGCGCAAACCGCGAAGCTGCGCAGTTTGCGCGATGAAGGAACAAATCTGTCTATTCCGAAAAAAACATTTATTAGTAACAAGCTAGTAACATACTTTTATTTTTTCAATTTCAATACGAAGATCCTCCAAAGACCGATGGCCATATATCTGGTTTGTGATATCTCCATGAAAGCTATGTCCGAGCATACGTTTCCGGTCATTTTCATTTACCTTGTATTTTTCGCACAGAGTGGAAAACGTATGGCGGCAGTCATGGGGCGTATGTTTTGGAATGCCAAGTCGTTTTAATACGTCATACATGGAAGACCGAAAAACTTTCGGGCTCATGTCAAACAATTTGCCTGTGGCGGAAATCTGTTTTTCAACCAGAGGATAAATAGCGGGGTGGATCGGCACGATCCGGTTCCTGCTATAGACGGTTTTTATCCCACCCTGAAAATATTTTTCTTTCAGATCGACGTTTAATGTTGAATATGCGGAGATCCGATATCCGGAGTAACACATGATCAGTATCAGTGAAACGGTCTCGATTTCCGTGTGATTCCATAGTATTTGCAGTTCACTGTCGCTAAACGGGACACCGTGTTCATCATTGTCAGGGGTGTTTATCCTGAGATGGGCAGAATAATTTTTAGCGCACAGTTCATATATTTCAGCATAATCGTACATCTGATGGAAAAGAGTCAGGATGAGTTCTTTGCTTGCGTGTTTTAAAGTACACTTATCAATCACGTTTTGAAGATCCTGATGACGGATTTCAGCAAATACTTTTTGATGGAGTTCGGCGCAGTTGTTATAAGCTGCCCTCGAAGCGTTCATCGTTGATTTCGCGTATTTGCGGCTTTGATTCCGTTCATATTTCCAACGGAAAAAATCCTGATAAACGTCTGAAAAAGTTAATTCATTCGTATCCGGCCTTTTATGCGTTGCTTTCACGCGATTGTAATCGGCCAGTATTTTTTGAACCAGTTCATCGCCCGAAGACTGCTTCAGCGGAGGCGAAAGATCATTTTCTATGCCCGGATAATAAAAACCGCATTTCAATGCCGTAAGAACGGCAAATCCGGTCATCCAGTTGTCCACATAACAAAGGGCTTTTGGCGTTTTTGGCCTGCCTTCCGGCGTAAATTCGGTAGTCGGCGGATGAACGGCATAGGGATTTCTGCGGTTCTTTCCAAGATATCTGATAGAACCGAAACCGTTTGGAAGCCTTGGGTATTTCTTCCTTTTACTCATAAATTATCACTCGCTTTCTGTAAAAATAAAATATAGAATATTTTAGCAATATATGTCAATATGAAAGATTTTTAAAGATGCCGCTTGTAACAAGTTAATAGCAGGGACTGGAGAATTTCAGGAATAATTGAAAGAAAGGATATATCAAAAGAAAAATTTGCCGGTTGCAATTTTTAAAAAAATCAGGTACAATTTCCCTGATTTATATATTTCATGCGGATATGGCGGAATTGGCAGACGCGCCAGATTTAGGTTCTGGTGGGAGACCGTGCAGGTTCAAGTCCTGTTATCCGCATTTTTTAACGGTTCAGTTTTGTTATGATCTGGAACGGAAAGAGAATCTTTCGCTGACGGAGTTCTGAATTGGGTAAATCACTTGTTGTCAAGGCAGGTGATTTTTGCATAAATATACAATTACGTCGATAGTTTTCTGAATTTTTTAAAAAAATCCAACAATTATATTGCTAAAATTTGAAATTTTTGGTATAGTAAAATGACAAGATTTAAAATTTATTCGTCGTTGGCAATATGTGGAATTTTGAAAGTGAAAACTGCGGGTATGTCCAGGTAGCTCATGCAGTTTATCATATGAAATATTCTCATATGAAGCAGGCTGAGACCGGATGAATTTAAATTTTGTAAATCAGTTGGCGCAACGGAGCGAAAGGGCTGTGTAATGTGTTACGCACACAAAAGTACCTGGCTTCGGATGTGCCATTTTTATTTCAGAAAGGAGAAAGTGAATTCATGAAAAAAACTTCAGTCAAAAAGTTTCTTGCGTGTATTCTCGCTGTAACGATGGCGCTCGGCATGTCGTCCATAGCAAGCGCAGCGCCGGACAGCGGGGATACAGCCGACAATGACACGGCCGATGGCGCGAATCTTCTGGATGAGCTGACGGAAGGGGAAACCATCTCCACCCAGTATAATCCGGATGATATCGTAACTGTGATCGTGGAATTGGACAGTAACACTACCCTGGACGTGGATGAATACGTTAATAAGTTTTTAAACGACAGCATCGGCTATTCCGCTGATGCCAGTGTAGCGGCCTACCGTGCAGATCTGGTAAGCCAGCAGGAGGAGATAGAGACCCAGATCTCTGCTTTTGCTCCTGACACGGTGTACAAGTACCACTACACGAACCTGCTCAACGGCTTTGCGGCCCAGGTGGAATACCAGTACATTGAGCAGATTGCGTCCCTGGACGGCGTACTGGACGTCTATATGACGCAGAGTTATGATTATGACGCCGACTGGGAAGAGGACGAGGAGACCGCGGACTACATTTCCCTGGAAGAGTATCAGGAGCTTACGGGCAGCGAAGCTATCGACCTGAGCGCTTCTACCTACTCTGACGAGGGGTCTGCAGACCAGATGGGTCTTCAGGCGGCATGGGATGCCGGTTATACCGGCGCCGGCAAGGTTGTCGGCGTTTTCGACAGCAGTCTCCGTTACACACATCAGCTGTTTTCCTATATGGATCCTGATGTGCAGAAAGACGGTGAAGAGGGCCTGCTTTCCAATTACAAGACGAAGGAGAATCTGCTGGCGTCGATCAATGAAAACAAGAGTACCCTGAACCTGTTTGTCTCGGGTTGGGGAAGCTGGTTCCACGGCTGGGACGAGAGCGGTTTTTCAGAAGACGTACAGAACGCCATCCTGGACGGCGATTTCTATTACAATTCGAAAGTTCCGTTTACGGTTGACTACGCCTGCGGAGACCTTGAAGTCTGGGACGGCGATTCCACCAGCCACGGCACACACGTGAGCGGGATCGTTGCCGGCAATGGCGGGGAGGAATATAACGAACTTTCCGGCGTTAAGGGCGGCGCATATGACGCGCAGATCATGTTCTTCAAGGTATTCAGCGAATTCGACGACTTTGGCCAGGAATCCGACGAGGCGGTATTTGCGGCTCTGGATGACGCTGTCACCCTGGGCGTAAATGCTTTCAACCTGTCCCTCGGTATCCCGAATGGATTCACCACCATGAACACCTATGCCCAGGCGGGTTATCAGCGCGCCTATAACCGCGCGGCGGCCGCAGGTATTTCCATCTGCGTTTCCGCAGGCAACGACACCCGCGACAGCCATCCGGGCGCTCTGGTGAGCGGATATACCACCCTGCTTCCAAACAGCGCGTCAGGCGGTTTCTCCGGTTTCCTGTATGCGCCTATGACCATCGCTTCCGCTCAGGGTACCGGCTACTCCTATGCGGACAATTATGTGGAGACCGTTGCCACTGCTAAGAACGCAAATGATGATGAGGTGAATGAGGTTTCCATTACAGATGTAAATGCGGAGGGGATAGGGACAACCCTGACAGGGTCCTATGAACTGGTTGACTGCGGCGACGGTTCTTCCATCGATGAGGATCTGACAGGAAAGGTTGCCCTGGTGAAATGCACGTATGGTTACATCCCTTACGGTGAGACGCAAATTAAGGCTGCCCAGGAGAATGCCTATAATGCGGGAGCTGTGGCTGTATATATGACTTTTGACATGTATGGCAGTTATTTTAACGCCAACGGACTGTGGACAGGTGAAAACGGCGAGAGTATTCCCGTCTTTGCAGGCTCTTCTACCAGCGCCAGTGTTTACAGCAAGTTGTCCGAGGCCATTACAGAAGGTACTGTGATGGTAAGCTTCACTTCTGAGAATAAATCCAGGCGGGTAGTAAGCTATAACGACAGTGGCCCATCATCCTTCACATCCTGGGGCGTTACGGAGGCCATGAACCTGAAACCTGACGTGATGTCGCCGGGCGGCAGTATCTGGTCTGCAGGCGCCGCTTCCGATACCGCGCTGTCCGCGAAGAGCGGTACTTCCATGGCTTCGCCGAACGCCGAAGGCCTCTTCATTCTGGCACAGCAGTATGTGGACGATAACCTGGATATTTTCGGAGTAAAAGCCGGAACACAGGATTACACAAATCTGGTGAACCAGCTGGTGGCTTCCACGGCGACGGCTTATCAGCCTTATGTGAGCAGTTCCGACCTGACCCGCCAGAACTTGTACTTCTCCCCGAGACGTCAGGGCGCCGGCATGATCAACATCGGGAATGTGATCAACAGTAAGGTTGTGCTGCACAACGATGTGGAATATAACGCGCAGACCGGCGAAGCCGCCCGCACCAAAGTGGAACTGGGCGATAAGCTGGGAACAAGCTTTGATATTACCTTTACTATGGACAACTATGATTCTGTGGATAAGACCTTTGACGTGCTGGCATGCCTTCAGACAGATAACACGACGGAATCCGGCGGACGTACGATTCTTTCCAGCGTCAGCTCCTATGGTACGGACACCGACGCGATCGAGGACGGCGTGATGACGGTTAAATCCGTTTCCGGCGGCAGCATTGTAAGAGCATCCGGAAACATCAACCGGTATGCGGGTGACGCTTCTGCGGCACAGATTTCTGTTCCTGCACGCAGCTCCGCTAAAATTACGGTTTCCGTTACTTTAAATGAAGAGACAATGAAGGATTATGATGAGAAGTATCCGAACGGAATGTTCCTGGAAGGATATGTGTTCTTTGACAACACAGATTCTGATTATGAGACACTCAGCATCCCTTATATGGGCTTCAGGGGCGACTGGAACGCGGCTCCGATCTTTGATCTTGCAACAGCATATGACGACATCACTGACCTGGAGACAACGGACGCAAACTATCCGCTGTTCTATACAACTACCTTGAATTCATTGATTGACGGGTACGATGTGGTTCTGGGCGCGAACCAGTTTACCGGAACTTCCCTGCCGGATTACTTCGCAGGTTCATCAACAAGTTATTACAACACGATCCGCAGCTATCTGAATAATCTGCGCGCCGCGGGGAACCTGAACGGTGATTATGTTACCATTTCTCCGAACGAAGATGAGATGGACGATATCGCCTATGCGGCTCTCTATCTGCTGCGTGACGCCAAGGCGTTGTGTATGGTAGTGAAAGACGCTGATGGCAATATTGTCAACGTGATTGGCCCGGAATATGAATATTTCGAGGCGAAAGTTAACGATGGCAACCTGACGCAGCAGGCGGCTCTGAGCTACGGAACAAAGTATAACCGTCAGATGTACTGGGACGGCACTGATTACGACGGTAAAGTGGTGGAAGAAGGTACCTACACGATTGAAGTACGGGCAATGCTTGAGTATGAATATCTGAACTCCGTGGAATATGGCGACGACGCGTCCTGTCTGGAAGCGCTGCTGAATTCTGACAATGTACAGACACAGTCCTTCAGCGTAAATGTGGATGTGACCGCCCCTGAACTGGAAGTGTCCCTGAATAAGAGTAACGTGCTTACCATTAACGCAAGCGATGATTCCGGCATCCAGGCTTTGGCTGTTTACTATGAAGATCAACTCCTTGGCGATGTTATTATGGTGAACGCTACCGAAACCACAAAAACGGTAGACCTGAAAGATTACGGTATTGGTACCATCCTGGGCGGTTCTATTGGATCCATTTCGGATAATCTGGTTGTCCAGGCCGTGGACTATGGCATGAACCTGGCTACCGCTACATACCATGAGCATACCCTGACCGCGTTTGACGCAGTTGAACCTGCCTGCACAACGAACGGAAATATTGCATACTCCTACTGTGAAGTGTGCGGCGCTTATCTCGATAGCGAAGGCAATGAGATCTCTGAAGCAGATATCGTAGTTCCTGCAACCGGACATACTCCTGCTGGAGCAGTTGAGGAAAACCGTGTTGAAGCTACATGTGATGAAGCTGGTTCCTATGATTCCGTGATCTACTGTGAAGTATGCGGCGAGGAACTCAACCGTGAGGCGATCGAAATCCCTGCTACCGGAGACCACATCGCAGGCGAAGCTGTTGTGGAAAATACAGTGGACGCCACCTGTACAGAGGATGGCTCCTATGACACAGTAGTATACTGCACGGAGTGCGGTTATGAGATTTCCAGAATAACAGTTGCGCTTCAGGCTCCTGGACACACTGAAGTAATTGACCCGGCTGTTGATGCTTCCTGCACCGAAGACGGACTGACTGAGGGCAGCCACTGCGCGGTTTGCGAAGAAGTCCTTACTGCACAGGAAGTGGTTCCGGCTCTCGGCCATAATGAAGGCGAAGCTGTTGTGGAAAATAAAGTGAACGCTACCTGCACAGAGGAAGGTTCTTATGATACAGTGGTATACTGTACCGTATGCGGCGTGGAACTCAGCCGTGAAACAACTGTGGACGAGGCTCTCGGCCACACGATAGCGACCGATGAGGGCGCTGCGGCTACCTGTACGGAAGACGGCCTGACCGAAGGAAGCCACTGTGCTGTCTGCGGCGAGATCCTGGTTGAACAGGAAACGATTCCTGCTTCCGGACATTCCTACGGCGAACCCGTATTGAAGTGGTCGGATGATTATTCTTCCTGCACAGCTGTTTCCACATGCTCCGGCTGTGGCGCAACGAAGACAGTTGGATGCATCGTTACAAGCGCGAAAGCTGACGGAGAGATCGTTTATACCGCCGTTGCCGTTGTTGACGGTGAAACCTACACCGCAACCGCGACTGTGGAGGATAAGGGAAATGACGCAGATACAGAAAATACCGGAAATGACAAAAACACGACGGGAACCGGAAACGGCAGCGGAAGCAGCGGCAATAGCGGCAGCGGAAGCAGCAGTAAGACCGGAAGCTCCGTTAAGACCGGCGACCTGAACACAATGTGGTTATGGATTTGCCTGATTCTGGCAGGCGCCGCAGGCTGCACAGGCGTATATGCATACAGACGCCGCCGCGGCTAAATCAAATAACTGAATATCCGGTCTGATAAATTCAAAAAGGAAAAAGGGGTTGTCGTTTGGGACAGTTCTGTCCTCCCGGACGGCGGCCCCGCCTTCCAGGCTTATGGCTTTGAAGCGCGGCAGATAGAGACATGGCGAAAGGGTTTTAGCCATGAACGCCTGACTTTTGTATACCTGTGACACATTTTTGTCTGTCATGGAAAGAAAAAAATGCAATTGACGTATTGACATATTAGCGCATTGACGTGTATAATAACCAATGTGTTGAGTATAAAGTGCTTTTGTTTTACGTGGTGATTTTTTTTCTATGGAATAAAATAGGGATGGATATTGTGTAAAGGGGCATGCTGCTAAAAAGGCTTTTGGCTGGTATGCTTTTTTTCTTTTAAAAATACAAGAGGGATGGTGTAAAAAATGGCTAAATACACAATACGAAGAGTTATCATGGCGGTCATAACTCTGTTGGTTGTGGCGTGTCTCACGTTTTTTCTGATGAATGCGATTCCGGGGAATCCGTGGCTTTCCGAAAAAACGCCTACGCAGGCAACCATTGACGCTTTGAATGCCAAATACGGACTTGATCAGCCGGTCATTGTCCAGTTGGGCAAATATCTTGGCAATTTGCTGAAAGGAGATTTTGGCACATCTATCAAGATGCAGAAAAACCGCCCGGTTCTGGATATTATTCTCGAGATGTTCCCGGTTTCTGCAAAAATAGGTATTATTGCAATCATCTGGGCAGTGCTTGTGGGCGTTCCGCTGGGATGTCTGGCCGCCTATAAGCGCGGAACATGGGTGGACAGCCTTCTGCGTGTAATCTGTACGATCGGTATCTCCATGCCGGGGTTTGTTGTGGCGACGATGCTTCTGCATACGTTATGCGGCGGTATAGCGGGAATCAAGGTATTCCCGGCGCTGTTTGACGGAAGCGCGTCCAGTTATGTACTGCCCTGCATTGCATTAGGCTTTTATCCGATGTGTTATCTGTCCAGGCAGACGCGTACCGCAATGCTGGATTCCATCAATCAGGAGTACATCAAGACTGCCCGCGCAAAGGGTCTGAAAAATGGCAAAATTGTCTTTAAGCATGCGCTTCGTAACGCGTTAATTCCGGTTATTACTTATCTGGGACCGCAGATTGCGTTTACTTTATGCGGCGGGCTGGTTGTAGAACAGGTGTTTTCTATCCCGGGTCTGGGACGGTATTTTATCCAGTCGATCCAGAACAGGGATTATCCGATGATCATGGGTACGACTATTTTTCTGGCCGCATTCATAATCGTTATGAACCTGATCGTGGATCTGTGCTACAAGCTGGTAGATCCCCGTATTAATCTGGCGAAGGGAGGAAACTGATTTATGTCTGAACATAAAAGATATCACAGGATCGGCTCTCTTCAGCCGAATATTGATGATATTCTGGAATGGAACGAACTTCCGGAAGACTCATTTGATTCCGCCACTGCGGATGAGAAAGAGAATTTTATTCAGGAGAGGAAAAGCGTTTCCTACTGGGCGGATGCATGGCGCAGGCTTAGGAAAAATACGGTTGCCATGGTAGCTTTGTGTATCATCGTCGTACTGGTGATTTTTGGCTTTGTGGGGCCCCAGGTGGTTCCATACACATATAAACAGCAGATCCGCGGCGCGGAAGCCCTGCATCCGTGGCATTATACACTGGAGGATACGGAGAAGATCCATGCTTACATGGAGGAACACAATGGGAGCGCGAATCTGAGCCCGGACGAGGCTGTGGAACAGGCAAGGGAGGAAGCCGAGGCAAACGGCGAAGAGCTTTCCCGTGTGGAGGAAGCGAAGATCCGTGCACAGGCAAGTACAAAGAGCCAGACGGCGTCCGAAGAGCAGGTTACGGAGAAAGAAGCGGCAAAGGCCCTGGGCATCAAATCAAAGGCTTTCGGATATTCAGAAGAAGAGTTACAGCGCATTGCTGACGGCGAGAAAGTATTTCCGCATGTGTTTGGAACGGATGACGCGGGACGCGATATCATGGTGCGCGTCATGGTAGGTACGCGTGTGTCCATCATCGTAGGAGTCTGCGCGGCGGTTCTTGTATTGATCATCGGCGCGCTTTACGGATCTATATCCGGTTATTGCGGAGGCGTTGTCGATACGGTAATGCAGAGAATTGTTGAAGTAATCTATTCTATACCGGAAATGCTCATCATTCTGCTTTTATCCGCGACGCTGAAACCGACGTTGGAGACGTTCCAGAATTCCGGAGACGGCGTATTACAGAATCTGGTAACGATTCTGGGTCCGAACCTGATCTCCATGTTTATTGCTTTTGGCTTACTCTACTGGGTTACCATGAGCCGGATTATCCGCGGACAGATCCTGCAGCTGAAGCAGCAGGAATATGTAACCGCGGCCCGTGCGCTTGGCGCTAAGGGAAGCCGTATTATCGGCAAGCATTTGCTGCCGAACTGTATCGGACAGATCATTACGACCACGTTCCTGCAGATCCCGTCTGCGATTTTCCTGGAATCTTTTCTGTCATTCGTAGGCGTAGGCGTGTCTGCGCCCCTGACCAGTCTGGGTTCCATGTGTTCGGAGGCTCTGAGCGGTCTGAGCACTTATCCTTATCGACTTTTCATCCCGGCAGCGGTCCTGTCTGTTATGATCCTGTCGCTGAACCTGTTTGGCGACGGACTGCGCGACGCTTTGGATCCGAGATTGAAGAAGTAGGAAAGGAGGATAAGAACGATGGCAGAGAAGAAAACAGAAAAACTGTTGGAGGTCAGAGATCTCCAGGTCTCTTTCTTCACTCCGGCAGGAGAAGTAAAGGCTGTAAACGGCATCAGTTATGATGTAAATTACGATGAAGTTATGGGTATCGTAGGTGAATCCGGTTCCGGAAAGAGCGTGGAGGCATATTCGATCATCGGACTGCTCCAGTCTCCGGGAAAGGTGATCGGCGGTACGATCACATTAGAGGGGGAAGATGTGCTGGCAAAGACGCCGGCGCAGATGATCGATTTCAGGGGAAATCAGGTAGCTATGATTTTCCAGAATCCGATGACCTGCTTAAATCCTGTATATACCATCGGCAATCAGCTGGTGGAGGCGTATCGCGCCCATGACAAGCAGGTTACAAAGGAAGCTGCAGAAAAACATGCAATGGAAATGTTGGAAATGGTGGGAATCAACAATGTGGACAAACGTATGAAACAGTATCCGCATGAGCTTTCCGGCGGTATGCGCCAGCGTGTTATGATCGCGATGGGGCTGATCTGCCACCCGAAGCTGCTGATTGCCGATGAACCGACCACGGCGTTGGATGTGACGATCCAGGCGCAGATTCTGGAGCTGATGAAGGAACTGCAGAAAAAGAATCATATGGGCATTATCTTTATTACCCATAACCTGGGCGTTGTGGCTGAAATCTGTGATAAAGTATCCGTTATGTATGCAGGTAAAATGGTGGAACAGGGACCGGTCAATAATATTTTCTATAATCCGTCCCATCCATATACGAAAGGTTTGCTGCGCTCTATGCCGCGTGTGGACGCCGAGAGCTATGAGCGTCTGATCCCGATCGAGGGTTCCCCGGTAGATATGCTGAATCCGCCTGAGGGATGTCCGTTCGCGCCGAGGTGTGAATATGCCATGAAAGTTTGTCTGCAGAAGATGCCCCCATATATTGAAGTGGAAGAAGGACATCGCTCAGCCTGCTGGCTGAGAGTGCAGGATATTCTGAATGCGCAGAAGGACAGCGCATCAAAAACTGAGACGACGGAGGTGGACAGCCATGAGTGAAAATAATGATATTCTCGTGCGTGTGGATAACCTGAAGAAGTATTTCCCGGTAAAGGGAGTGAAAGGGCCCGGAGTGCAGGCCGTAGAAGATATATCTATCTTTATCAAAAGAGGGGAAACTTTGGGACTGGTAGGAGAATCCGGCTGTGGAAAAACAACTCTGGGACGTACTGTCCTTCAGCTGCACACTCCGACGTCCGGAAAGATCGTGTACGACGGACAGACAATTTTTGAAGGCGAGAATCCGTGGCGGATGGGAGAAGACGGCGTTATGCACAGTGTGAAAGCGCCGAAGCCGAAGCAGGCTAACATGCTTCCGTATCGCAGGAAAATGCAGATCATCTTCCAGGATCCCTCAGCCAGCCTGGATCCGCGTATGACCGTAGGCGAGATTATCGGCGAAGCGTTGGATATTCATAAATTATATCAGAGCAAGACGGATCGTACAGACCGGATCAAGGAGCTGCTTGGAAGGGTAGGTCTGAATACGGAACATGCAAACCGTTATCCCCATGAGTTTTCCGGCGGGCAGCAGCAGCGTGTCGGTATTGCCCGCGCGTTGGCGGTAAATCCGGAGTTTATCGTATGTGACGAGCCGATTTCCGCATTGGATGTTTCGATCCAGTCACAGGTTGTAAATATGCTGGAGGATATGCAGGAGGAATTGGGACTGACTTATCTGTTTATCGCGCATGACCTGTCAGTAGTGCGCCATATTTCAAACCGTATCGGCGTTATGTATCTGGGAACTATGGTGGAACTGGCGGAAAGCTATGAGTTGAACAGGCATCCGCTGCATCCGTATTCACAGACGTTATTGTCCGCCGTACCTGTACCGGATCCGGAATTGAGCAGATCCAGACAGCGTATTGTATTGCAGGGGGATATCCCGTCTCCGATGAATCCGCCAAGCGGATGCAGGTTCCATACCCGCTGTCCGTATGCAAAGGACATATGTAAGCAGTGTGTTCCGGAATTTAAGGAAGTTGAAAAAGATCACTGGGCGGCATGCCATATGGTGGGCAATTTATAAAAAACTGGAAACGCATCGCGCACTTTGCGTTTTCATGAATCCGGATAATACAGGAAATACCTGTTTATCATAAATAAAAAAAGGAGGAACAAAAAGATGAAAATGAAAAAGATTTTATCTCTTGTATTAGTGGCGGCATTTGGATTGACCATGTTTGCCGGATGCGGATCAAGCACAGATAGCTCGACGGCAGATAATAATACTTCCGCAGAAACTGAAGAAGCAGATAATACAGGAGATACAGAAGCAGGCGGGACACTTGAAAATATCAGTGTAAACCTTGCTTCTGAGCCAATGTCTATCGACCCGGCATTAAACAGCGCGGTAGATGGAGCGATCATGATTAACCACATGTTTGAAGGCCTGATGAAATGGGAGGACAGCGGCGAAGAGGTTGCCGGCACTGACGGTACGGCAGATGCCGCTCAGCTGACCTATGGACAGGCTGAAAGTTACGACAAGGTTGTAAATGATGACGGAACAGTTACCTACACATTTACATTGCGCGATGGCATTAAATGGTCTGACGGCCAGGATGTAACAGCAGGCGATTTCGAGTATGCATGGAAACGTCTCGTTACCCCGGAGACCGCGGCTGACTACAACTATATGCTTGACTGTGTTGTAAACGCGAACGAGATCATGGCAGGCGAGATGGATCCGTCCGAGCTGGCAGTTTCCGCGCCGGATGACAAGACATTTGTTGTAACATTGACAAACGATCTTCCATACTTTACAGAGCTGTGCGCATTCCCGGCCATGATGCCTGTCCGCGAGGATATGATCGAGGCTAACGGTGATCAGTGGACGTTTGGCGTAGATACTTATATTTCAAACGGCGCTTACAAGATGAAAGAGTGGACACATAACTCTCAGATCGTTGTAGAGAAAAACGATCAGTATTATGATTACGCAAATCTTGGCCCGGAGACCATCACATTCAAGCTGATGGATGACTCAAACGCTATGCTTTCCGGCTTTAATTCCGGAGAACTTCAGTTTATCGAGAACGTGCCGCAGGCTGAGATTACAAGCCTGATCGCTTCCGGCGACCTGAAGATCGTTGACTATATCGGAACATATTATGTATGCTTCCAGACACAGAAAGCTCCTTTCGATGACGCAAGGGTAAGAGAAGCCTTTACATTGGCAGTAGACCGTACCTATATCGTGGAAAAGGTAACGCAGGGCGGACAGGTAGAGGCAAGCGGTTTCGTTCCGGCAGGTATCTATGACGCGGAAGGCTCCACAGGCGACGACTTCCGTACGGTAGGCGGCGGATACTATGCGGAGACAGATGCTGATTATGAGGCAAACTGCGAAAAAGCGCGTGAATTGCTTGCAGAAGCTGGTTATCCGAATGGAGAAGGCTTCCCGGTAGTTGAATATCTGTACAATACAGACGACGCTCACAAAGCTGTAGCAGAAGCATTACAGAACATGTGGGAAGAAGAACTTGGCGTTACTGTAACGCTGAACAACCAGGAGTGGGCTGCGTTCCTGCAGACACGTAAAGATGGTGATTACTCCATCGCACGTAACGGCTGGATCGCTGACTACAATGATCCGATGTCCTTCCTGGATATGTGGCTGACTGGCGGCGGCAACAACGACGCTCAGTATTCAAATGCTGATTATGACGCGTTGATCCAGAAAGCAAAAGCTACATCTGATACCGCAGAGCGTATGCAGGCAATGCATGATGCGGAAGATATCATCATCGGTGAAGATTATGCTCTGTGCCCGCTGTACTTCTATACGCAGAAATACATGTTGGATGAGAATATCAAAGGTATGTACTATACGCCGCTTGGATATTTCTTCTTTGGCTACACACATTACTAAAATAAAAAATCAGGCAGTTGGGGCGCCATCCGAAAGGGTGGCGCCCCGATGTTTTTTAGTGATATTTTTGTACCAGTTTTTTCATATCTTCATTTCGGCCGATGACCATGAAATGTTCATCCTGTCGGAAGCGATAATTTGCGGGCGGCATGGCATGGATACCGTCCTTTGTCTGTACGGCGATAATGCTGGCATGATACTTATTTCGGAAATCCAGGTCAATAATACTTTTTCCGATCCATTCCGGCAGAGGAGCCAATTCATAGATGGAGAAATCTTCACCCACATCAAAATAGTCAAAGACGTTGTCAGAGCTGTACTGTACAGCGCATTTTTCGGCAATGTCCCGGTCCGGATAGATGATCTCGTCCGCTCCGTTTCGGAGCAGAAATTTGGCGTGAACATCCCGGGCGGCTTTACTGATCACATATTTTGCTCCAAGTTCCTTTAAGAGGCAGGTGATTTCCAGACTGCTCTGGAAATTGGTCCCGATGCAGACGAAACATTTGTCAAAATTGCCAACGCCGAGACTTTTCAATACTTCTTCTTTCGTACAGTCACCGATTTTTGCACTGGTGACATAAGGGAGAAGAGGTTCTAAAAGCTCTTCGTTCTGATCTACGATCATGATCTCATTGCCAAGCTCTGCCAGATTGCGGCAAAGATGGCTGCCAAAGCGCCCCATTCCGATAATTAAAAATGATTTCATAAGATTCCCTCCAAAATGTTATGCATCAGCCGATGCTGATATGCTCTTTTGGCTGACGCACATGAGTCAGCTTCTTTTTATCTGTAAAGGACATGGCGAAAGACAGGCTTCCCACACGTCCGAGGTACATCAGAATGATCAGGATGACCCTGCCGCCGATATTCAGCGTTGAGGTGATCCCGGTACTCATTCCTACCGTGCTGACAGCGGATATCACATCAAAGATGATAGCAGTCAGGTCAATGTGTTGTATTGTGCATATAATAAAGGTTGCCACGATAGACAACAACAGATTGGTTGTAAACACAGCGGTCGCTTTCGAAACGGCGTCATCCTCGAGACGGCGTCCGAGAATATTCACACCGTCGGTTCGGGTCAGGCTTGCCCGCAGATAAAGCAGCAGTACGGCCAGGGTTGTAACTTTGACGCCGCCCGCCGTGGAGCCGGGGCATCCCCCTATGAACATCAGGACGATAGTGAGGAGCTTGCTGCTCTCTGTGAGATCGTCTACAACAATGGTATTGAATCCTGCGGTCCTTGGCGTGACAGAGCAGAACAGGGCGTTCAGAACTGCATCCGAAAGGCTCATATCTGCAAACAGATGATTCTTTTCCAACAGGAAAAATAAAATTGCGCCTCCCAGGGTTAAAATAACGGAAACGATCAACACAATTTTTGTGTGCAGGGCATATTTGCGAAAACGCCATTTGTGTTCCCGAATGTCGCTCCACACAAAGAAACCGATGCCTCCGATGAGGATCAGCGCGATCAGGGTCAGGCAGATGATCCAATTGCTGTTGTATCCGGTAAATGAGGCAAAACCATATTGGCTCATCAGATCAAATCCGGCGTTGCAAAAGGCGGAAATTGAGTGAAATATGCCATAATAGAGAGCCTCGGGAAAACCCATTTTAGGAAGAAAACACAAAGTCAGGATAACTGCCCCGATTCCCTCGAAGAGGATCGTCCCCCGGATAATAAGTTTGGCCAGTTTTACAATTCCGCCGACGTTGACCACATTCACGCTTTCTCTCAGAAGACCCCGCTGCCGCAGCGTGATCTTTCGCCGCAGGAAAAAGGAAAAACCAAAACCGAAAGTAATGAAACCCAGTCCGCCAATCTGGATCAGGATTAGAATAATGATCTGACCAAAACGGGACCAGTGCAGCCAGGTATCTGTCACGACCAGTCCGGTCACACAGGTGGCGCTGGTGGCTGTGAACAGCGCTGTGAGAAAATCGGTGGTTTCTCTCGTTTTGCTCGCCAACGGCGACATTAAAAGCAGGGTTCCGGCCATTATGATTATAAAGAAGCCGATCGCGATCATCTGCATCTGGGAAATATTGTTCCTGAGTTTTGTATACATAATAAATTCCTTTAAATTCTTTTTGTCTGTTCAGAACCTGATACTTTTCTAAAGAATTATACCACTTCTGAACTCCACTTACCACTAAAACATAGGGCGCAGCAATCGCCATACCACTGGCGAAACAATCATAATCGTCTTTCGCCCAAAGAGATTCAAAATGAAATAATCTATTGCAGACCTGCTCATCTATTTTATAATCATTGCAATCAATAGATTTTTGGCGTTGTTTATGATATAATGTTAATATCGTCAGACATTATATCAACGCCGATTTGCAGCGAAGCTTTTAAAAATGGGAGGTGTGTAGTGGTGGTATCATCAATAGTTTGGCTGATATTTTTTGCAATTATTATTTTAGCGATAATAAAAAATGGAAGAAGAAATACAAAGAGGAAAAATCCAGCTAATCAGAAATATACAAATACATCATATCATATGCAGGCTCAGACAATTCCGCAGGAGAGAAAAGAGAAGCCAGGAACATCTTATTCACGTAAGTCATCCGGAGCCGGGCAGACAGGCAGGACATCAGCAGACAAAAAAAGCGTATCAGCCAGCAGGAAAAGCTCTGCCGCGCGTTCGACTGTTAAGAATATTGATCCGCCGCAGCAGCGTCGGATGAATATGGAGGACATTTATGATAAAAATAATATCGTAGCGGCTGCAAAGGCAAATGCCAGGGAGGTGGAACTGGATAACGACTTTGATGCCAGTCAGGCAAGATTGCTGGAGAGCGTTTATGATGTTATGGTAAAGGGTCCGAACGACACCATATCTTTCCAACGGGATTTTCTGGCGGAAGGATTGGATATGTTGAATTCTTTCCAGTCAGGAAATGAATCATAGTTTTAAAGGATATTACCATAAATATATTGTAGTAGAGAAAGAAGGAATTATTTTGGCACAGGGAAATCCGCTGCCGGGAGAGAAATATCTCCATTTCAAAAACCGGTTGTATCAGGTTATTGCGGTGGCTTATCATTCTGAGACGATGGAGCGTTTTGTAGTATATCAGGCATTGTACGGGGATTTTAAAGTATATATTCGTCCCTATGATATGTTTGTCAGTGAGGTAGATCATGAGAAATACCCGGAGGTTACACAGCGGTATCGGTTTCAGTGTATGAACAATTTTGAAAAAGAATCCGGAGATGGCAGGACAAAGGAATCGGAAAGATCCGGCGATGGCAGGACAAAGGAATCGGAGAGATCCGGCGATGGCGGGACAAAGGAATCAGAGTGTTCCGGGGACAGTGTACCAAAGGAATCGGCGGCGAAAACAGCCTCCGATGAGAAGTATCAGGCGTCTGAGCCGACTCATGTTCCAACGGAACAGAGTACCGAGCCCCGGGAAACGGAAAATCTCCCGGAGGGCATGAATCCATGGCTCGCCCGTTTCCTGGATGCGGATGATTTTCATGAAAAATACAGGATCGTCTGTGATATGTATCCGGATGTGACGGACCGTCTGATTGATGACATTGCTGTTGTGATGGATGTGGTCATTCCGGAGGGGAAATTGAGTGAGCGCTACGCACAACTGAAATATTGTATCCGGACAAGGCAGAAATATGAGTCAACCCGCCTCCGTTAAAGAGGCGGGGGATTCGGCACTTTTGTGCTAGGACTCGTTTGCAGGACTGAAGCCATGTTGGCTTAAATAACTGTTGTGATATAAATAAGAATGTGTGACATCTTTGACAAACCATTCCGGCGGAGTGAATTTTAATGCTTCATCCTCACTGGGAAATTCAACTTCAGCGAGAATAAGAGGAGCGATTTCGCCTTCAAAAATATCCAGCTCAATTGTGTAGTTTTGATATGGGATGCAGTATCTTTTTTTGGTTATGATAATACCATCTGCCTTTGGTTTTAAGTGCGCATAGCCTTCGGCGGTGAGAGGAAGGTTATATTCCTCCCGTACCATCATCCCTCCGGATTTATAGGTCAGGTAATAGGAGTCATCCTGCCTGCGGATGCGCACGACCGGCTGAGTACATAGATATCCCTGCTCGATCTGACGGCAGGGATAGCTTTCCAGATTTTCAGGTAAGTGTGAGATTAAAAATTTGCGTTCGATTTCCATGAGAATCTCCTTTGGGGCTTTTTGCTTTTAGTATAAAAGAAGATTGGAAAAGAGACAAGCAGATAATAATAAAAAAGAAAGGATGAGATGATGAGTAAAATAGCAGTTTTGTGTGTGGATGGCGTGGAGGAAATAGAATGTTTGACGGTGGTGGATTTCTGCCGCAGGGCGGAGATTGACGTTGTCACAGTTTCCGTGACGGGCAAACGCCAGATCATGGGAAGTCATCAAATCTATTTCCATGCAGACGAAGTGTTTGAAGATATGGATTTTTCTGAGTTTGATGCTGTTGTATATCCGGGTGGCCCCGGAACGCCTGTTCTTGGAGAAAAAGAAGGCGTGCGAGAGCTGGCAGAGAGTTTTCTGGAGAAAGGAAAACTGGTGGCAGCTATCTGTGCAGCGCCGGGAATGTTGTCTGAAAGAGGAATTTTAAAAGATAAAAAAGCAACCGGATATCCGGGATGCAAACCGGAAAATGCAGCATTGTGGACAGAAAACACTGTGGAAGCGGATGGAAATCTGATCACCGGAAAAGGTCCGGGTGCCGCAGCGGATTTTGCATTGGAAATTATCCGTTATCTGAAAGGCGATGCTGTGGAGGATGATATCCGAAAATCCACACAGATGCCGTGGTAAACATTACCAAACATAAAATAGGCACAGCCGTAAATAATAGGATTAAGACAGAAAGCTTTCACCGAACGGAAAGAGATTCGGTTCGGCAGAAAGGTTACTGCCTTTACTATAGAGAAGATATATTTACGGAGGTGTAACAGCATGAGTAATACTTCAAGCTCAAACAGAATGTCAGTACCAGAAGCGAAAGAGGCAATGGATCGTTTTAAACAGGAGGTTGCTTCTGAACTCGGAGTACCTTTAAAAGAGGGTTATAACGGAGATCTGACATCCCGTCAGGCCGGTTCTATCGGTGGCGAAATGGTCAAAAAGATGATCATGAGACAGGAAGAACAGATGTCCGGTAAGTAAATCGGGAAAATGAATCAAAAAGAACTGTCCGACGGGCAGTTCTTTTTGATTATGATGAAATTCAATAAGATAAAATACAAGCTTTTTTGTCCGGATTTCGTCCGGTACGGCTTCGTCCCTTTATTACTTATTCTATTCGTTTTCCTGTGGTTCAGGGTTTGAAACGCTGACTTTATGGTCATACCATGTGTCTTTTGTACCGATCAACGCGATATCGAATTCCTCATCCAATGCAGGAACCGGTATGTCAAAACCATAGACTTCTTCAGACATGCCGTCGCTGTAAGTAACCGTATCTGTTGTCGGTTCCAGAAGTTCGGCGCCGTCTTTTTGGGCGTCGGCAGAACTTCCCGGATAAAGGTTTACGATATTTTTGGACACCAGCGAGACATGAATGGTCATCTGTCCGTCTTTTACTGTCAGAGTTCCTTTCCCTTCGCAGGCTTCGTTCACGCGGAACATGGTGCTGTCGGTGTCGAAATCAGCGCTGTATATTCCGTCTGCCAGGTCAACAGATGTTTCTGCATTTTCCGGTGCAGCGTCATTTGAGGATGCGCTGCCGCCTTCTGTCTGTTCCTGGGATGTCGGTTCCTTTCCGGCGTTTTGATCGGAACAGCCGGCAAAAAGTGCCAGGGCAAGGAAAACCGCTCCCACAAATGCTGTTAGTCTTTTTTTCATAGTAAAATCGATATCTCCTATTGATTGATCACTGCTGCAGTATGGTCTATGTAGATTTTCTGGATAGCTTCAATTCCGCCCAGTCCGGAAATCTGTGTGTCTATGCTGTCAAATTTACCGGAAGCCTGGAACATACTTATCCAGGAGTCATCATCTTCACCGGCCATATCATTATTGGCGTGATCACCTGCAACTACCATCAGAGGGCGGAGAATTACTTTTTTATATCCTGCAGCGGAAACAGCTTCAATGACAGCTTCGCAGGATGTTTCTTCCGGTTCTCCCTCTACAGTACCGATAAATACGTTGTCATATCCAAGTGTCTGCATCTGAGTCTGCATCTGGCTGTAGGATACTTTTGCAGTGTGAGAAGTACCGTGTCCCATGAATACAAAAGCAACATTGTCGTCTTTGGCGGCAGTCAGGCTGTCATATCCTGCGGTTTTTACTGCTTCCTCCGTAAGCGCTTTTGCAACGGATTCTTTATCTGTATTTACAACTGTTGCGTCAGAACCAACTTCTCCGAGCAGCGGTTCCGCAACTTTTACGGATTCGAATTTGTCCTGATATGTCTCAACTGCTTCCATTAATTCGTCATATTCTGCACCATGCATTAAATGTGTCGGCTGTATTACCAGATTTTTTACACCGTTATTCACTGCACGTTCCAGAGCCTGATCCATATTGTCAATGCATTCGCCGTCACGTGCCTGTATATGATTGATGATGATCTGTGCGGTGAACGCTCTTCTTACAGACCAGTCAGGATATGCTTCCTGTAATGCGTCTTCAATACCTTTAATATCGGAAGCACGGCTGTCGTTAAAGGATGTTCCGAAGCTGACAACCAGGATCTCATTTTCTCCGATTTCGTCCTGATTGCGAGGATCATCTTTGGAGGCGTCGCCGGTATCTCTTCCAAAGTAATCCGGATCGGCATTTTCGCCCTCTACCAACTCCTTCTGGGCGTCGGTCAATGCATCCCAGGCTTCTTTTGCTGCTGTACACTGGGCATCTGTCTCTTCGGTTCTTTCCTGAACGTAGATAGCGTCGATCAATGCAGCTACTTCATCAGCAGCCTTCTGGTCAGCGTCCTCATTGTCCGCATCTTCCGGTTCTTCTGCAGATATGGATGGTTCTTGTGCATCTGTGGAAGCGGCGTCCTTATCGGAGCATCCTGTGATTGCCATCGTTCCAACCATGGCAGCAGTCAGTAACATTGTCAGTAACTTTTTTTTCATGTTTACCCTCCTTTTTCAGCCGTCTTACCGTCAGTCATTGCTTAAATTGCGTGGAGACTTTTTGTTTTTGCAAATATTTTTTCTGCAAAAATAAAAGCGTCTTTTAATCATGATGATAAAAGGACGCAATAATAAGTAATATAACAAAAGAACACTCTCTTGGCAAATAAGGACACTGCCGGGAGTGTGTGGTTTCATTATGATCGGTTGCGGCCAGTTACTCGTGGTCTGTGGAAATATTTCCACTCCGTTTTTTTACAGGCAGGTCTCCTGACT
>CAZJSI010000036.1:0-20600 GCA_964548675.1 uncultured Eubacterium sp.
TCCGCCGAGGGAATACCGTCGAACCCGCTGAGCTTTTTTGAAAGAAATTTCTAATACATAAAAATCTCACTCCCTGCCAAGAGCAGCAGATAGATTACCGGCTGATGAAGCAGATAAAGGATAAGAGAATGTTTTCCCAGAAAAGAAATTGCTTTCAATTCTCTGCTTCCGGCCAGGATATGCAGCTTATCCCGTTCTTTCAGTGTCCGGAACAGAAAATATCCCGTCACAAACAGGAAGAACCACGGAATTACGGAAAAGTAATCTGTGGAAAAAAAGGCTCTGGTCGGGAACCCCAAAAAAGCGGTGAACAGATTTTGATACATTCCATCCGGAAGTTTCCCGAAAGCCAATGCCTCAAACCCCAGTCTGCCCTCATTCACGTTTCGAAGCAGAAAAAAGAGTCCAAGGCTGCCGATCCATCCGGCCACCGGAGGAATATTCTTCAACAGGGGCTCCAGTAAGATCATAAGCAGCATGCTGATTCCAAGAAATGTCAGCACTCCAAATACGATTCGCTCATCCGGCAGGAATACACAGGTTACAAGACTGACAAGGACGGAGGCTCCCACAACAAGAAGCCCCCGCTTTGCTTTCTTCTTTCCCATCGACCAGCTAAAACCGGACAACAATATAAAACTCCAGCAGATGCTCTGCTGCCAGACATATGCCCATCCGGACATATACCATTCCCAATCCATTCCATACAGATACACCAGATCCCATGTCATATGATATAAAAACATGCTGACAAAGGTCCATCCGCGGATGTGGTCTAAAATCTGATATCTCATTTGTTCCTTTCTCCACTGAGCAGATTCTTTATGGCAAACCGGTTATTTTACGGCTTACACCTGCCGCAGGGCTCATATCCCATCGATATTACGTCACTCCGGCTTCCCGTAAACTCTTCCCTGTTATGCGCTTTGATATCCGCGACGCCGGAACAGTCCGGCTTATGAAATTTTTTCGAATTTTTGTTCAGCACGTAAGTGTTCTTTGACGTATTTTCCTCCTGTCCGTCCGGCGCTTCGGAGGATTCCCAGCTCTCCCCGGTCGCATAATCGATCTCAATTCCGGGCTGAACGTTATAGACGTACACATTATAACAAATTCCCGCGCCGTCATCTTCCACGGATTCCGCCTCCATCTGCACTCCTGAAGCCACCAGATTATCTCCCTCAAAAATCGGAGTCACACGGTAGAGGACATGGTTATCCGTCTCATCGATATATTCCGCCACCATATTCTCGAACGGGAGCATTCCCTCCACATTCATGTAGCGTGTGCCCGTGATCAGATTATTCTCATTGGCGTTTTCCGCCGTCAACTGATAACCGATCAAATGACATCTATTATATAAGTACTTACCTTCGACATTATCATATTTTACCGCATGCCATCCGGTAGGTTTGATCTGGCTGATCTGTCCCCTCTCCTCCGTGGGCATCAGATCACTCCCGATATCAGCGATGGCCGAACTGCAGCGTCCAAGCTCATCCAGCTCCCCGTAATCTTCGTAGGATTCTGTCGTCATATCCTCTTCCGAAAAATCCGGCTCATTGTTATTGATCTCCACATAAGGTTCTCCCGAATATTCCGGTACTTCATCCAGCGAAATATCTGACTGGCTGACTGATGTCGGCGCATCTGCATTTTGACTGGCAAATTCGGATACCAGGCTGCTGCACCCGCAAAACTGGATGCAGACGGCCGCCAGAATGGCAATAAGAGAAAATTTCTTTTTCATTTTCATCTCACCTTAATTACCCGACGACGGGAAATACGGCCGCAGTGCATTTGCGACGGAACTGATCGGCATCGTCTGGAGCCATACATGCCCCGGCCCGGTGATCACCGTATTGAACAGTCCTTCTCCGCCGAACATCATATTTTTCAATCCCGGAACAGTCTGGATATCGATCTGGCAGCTGGCACTCATTGCTGCCACATTTCCGGTGTCAACTACAATTTTCTGTCCCGGTTTCAATTCATATTCCACAACGCTTCCGTCGAATTCCGCAAACACAATACCTCTTCCGGAAACTCTCTGGAGAATAAAACCTTCTCCGCCAAACAGTCCGGAGGCTACTTTTTTATGAAAATGAACCGACAGGTTTACCCCCGCCTCTGAGGCAAGAAAAGCCCGTTTTTGTAAAATATATTCCTGTCCCGGTCCCACCTCAAACGGGATGATCTCTCCCGGAAATGAGCTTGCAAAAGCAATCAGTCCATTTCCGCCCTGAGCGGTATAAACATTCTGGAAAAAGGAATCTCCGGAGAACATTCGCCCAAATGCCTTTCCGAAACCACCGTTCGAAGTTGTATCCATCTGCATATTGGGGGACATCCATGCCATTCCGCCTCTCTGTGTGATCATCTGTTCATTTGCCTCCAACTGGCAAATAACTACCGGTAAATTATCTCCCTGAATTTTGTACTGCATAAAAACTCCTTTCCTGATACATCTCTGATTCGAATACATTTCAACGCACCTGCAGCAGCGTATGCGTCAGCTTTTATTGATCGTTCTCCGATATTATACTATAATTCTTCGCCAAAAGCACTACAAACCTATTATATTTCAATTTCCATGTATTCCACCTGCCGCAGCCTCTTATGCACGCTCCCTACAAGCCATATTATATTTCAATTTCCATTCCCGTGTAGATCTGCTCCACTCTGTCGCCCAGTTCCTCTTTCAGAATTGTAAATGCTTCATCACCGGTGCAGTGTCCGGTATAAATTTTTTCAATGTCCATTTCCCGGATCTTCTCTGCCAGCGCCCTCACCTCTTCATCGGTGGATCTGTAAAGGTGAAGTCCGCCGATCAATGCGCAGACCTTTTTGCCCGGATAGGTCCCGGAAATCTCCCTGATGATATTATCTGCACCTCCATGGGAACAACTGTTGAAGATCACCAGTCCTTTTTCCGTGTCGAAAACGAGGCTCTGCTCATGGGCAAAACAATCCGGACAAAACCGGCCTTTTACCTTTATGTACATACCTGCCCTTTTTCCGCGCTCCTCCATGCCCGGCATTTTGTGGGGAATGAGCGCTATTCCCGGCAGGATCTCATAGTCCTTTGACACATAGATGATCCTGTCATGATACTTCTCCAGATATCCCTCATGAATTCCGATATATTTTAAAATGCCTTCTTTCTCACCGTAACAATTTTCTGCGGCCTCTTCCCTCAGATAAAATTTTGCCCTTTTGTTCTTTTCGAAAAAGGCAGCCATGCCGTCTGCATGGTCATAGTGGGCGTGGGACAATACGCCAAATTCGATCCGCTCTATGTCAACTCCCATAGCAGAAGCGTTGGCAAGAAAATTTCCTGTTTCTCCGGCATCCAGCAAAATTTTATGTCCATTATATTCCATATAAATCGCCAGTCCCCACTCCGGGATCAGGTTATCTCTTGCGATGTTGTCAATTAAAATTTTTATGATCATATTTTCCTCCGTCGGCTGATCCGGATTTCTCCTTCCCATGTATTCTGTGTTTCATTTTGTTCAAGACATCTCACATCGGATACATCATACCATAAATGAAATGTCAGGCCAAGAATTTCTGTGCCTTATATCCGAAAGACAGAAAATCAGCCCGGAAAGCTCTCTATTTCCAGGCTCTCTGAATTGTGGTAGAATTGGAATAACAGAACGACCACTCTGAATTTGTAGGAGGCGATATAAATGGTTATGTGGAATATTCTGCAAAACCTTTCTTTTAGCCGCGGAGTAAAATTGTTGTTAGAAGAAGGTTATATTGAGAAAGAATGTATTGAAATAGAAGATCGTTCTTGTGATAAGCTATTTCTCTATCCTTTTAGTTTAAAGAATAGTCAGGATATTGAAATTGATAGGATTTATTTTGCGGAATACTGTAATCAGGTAATCGATGATGAATATACGGATGGGCGTATGACATGGGAACCTGTCAAAACAGAATGGCTTTGTAAATATCGTAATCCTCCTGTTTGAAAACATTAAAGATTACTTTTTCTATCTGCGTATCCGTCTGCAAAAAATCAGTGACTGTCCGCACCGCAATTTTAGCCGCCTTTTTCTGTGGAAAATGAAATTCGCCCGTGGAGATACAGCAAAAAGCAACACTCTTTAATCCCTTTTCAGATGCCAATTCCAAACAGGATCTATAGCAGCTGGCAAGCTGTTCACAATGCTTTTTTGTCAAAATGCCCGACACGATCGGACCGACTGTATGAAGCACATAACTGCATGGAAGGTTAAAGGCAGGCGTGATTTTCGCTTTCCCCGTCGGTTCATCAAATCCCTGCTCTGTCATCAGCTTATCACAGGCCAGACGCAGCTGAATACCGCTGACGCTGTGAATGATATTATCCACGCAGGAATGACAGGGCACAAAGCATCCCCTTAAGGCGCAGTTTGCAGCGTTTACAATGGCATCCGCTTTCAATGTAGTGATATCTCCGCGCCAGAGGACAAGCCGCCTGTTTTCGGGAGACACCGGCAGCGAATCCGCGTCAACGATCCCTTTCTCTTCCACTTCCTCACTCAAATATTCGTCCTGCACCTTTAAAAATTCCGAACGGATCGGGCGCGGGGCACGAATATTCATAAGGCTTCTGAGCAGACGTTTTTGCTCATCTTCATTTTCCGGTATTTCCATGGCTCTGTATTGCGGTAATTCCGCCAACAGTTCCCGGATCAAAAATATTCTTTTTTCATTATGTGTCATGGTCATACCTCCCGCTCCCTGCGCTTTACTTCTTCCAAAATGTCCGGAATGCTTCTGGACATATCTGCATTGATGCCTGCCTCCCGGTCTGAAAAACTTTCCTGTATCACCGCTTCCTCCAAATTGAGCCGTACCATGACCACATTTTTGTGTTCCCGCACCAGCTTCTCAAAAGGAAAGCGGATGATCGTCGGAGTATTAAAACCGGTCCCCAGCTCCAACAGACAGACTTTTTTCCCGCCCTTCAGAGCCTCCTGCAGGAAATTGCCGAAATTTTTCTCCGCAGTATGCCAGTCTTCATCCTCCACAAAATATTGATCACTCCGCAGATTCATTTCCATTGGTCCGCCGCAGACAGGGCATTTCGGAACCATGTAAGACGGGATCTGGCAGTCTCTCCTCGCCTGGTCCATCTGGCGGAACATGCTGACGGCATTATAAGTCTTTGGATGGCAGCCTTTTTTGCACTGTATCAGTTCATAACTTCCCTGGGTTGCAAAAACTCTTTCCTTTGCAAATCCCGCTTTCCGGAACTGTTCGTCCACGTTCGTTGTCAGTACAAAATAATTCTTATCTTTCACCAATTCATATATTTGTCTGTACAGCGGATAAGGCGGATGCACAATACTGCCCAACAAAGCATGTTTGGACCAATATCCCCACTTTGCCTCCTCCGTCGGGTAAGGATAAAAGCCGGCGCTATACATATCCGACATATATGGGCTTTGATATTTTTCGATAAACTCCTTAAAGTTTTCCCGGAAAAAATCTCCGCCATATGTGATACCGGCCGCGGTACTTGTACCGGCGCCTGCTCCGATCAGACAAAAATCGGACCCGCTTATCAGATCAGCCGCTTTCCGTATCAGATCTGCATAAGGTGCATCCTCAAAAATGTAATCTTTTGCGGGGATTCCGCATAAAAACCGGTTAAAAGTCATCCTTTTTTTATCATCGTGAATCATTTTTAACATAATCATTCCCATTCCGGATCGTTTTTTCTAAAGCTGCCATCCTATTACTTAAATTTCCGCTTAATTAAAATTCATATGGCGGATTGCCGGAAAAATCTGCAATTACTCCGTGTGCATCCTCAAGATAGAATACTTCAAATGCCGGGTTATCCGGTGTCTCATAATTTCCCTTTACGATCGGGTTTTCAAGCGCTGCCGCTTTGATCTCCTTATCATCTACAAACACAGCTTTGCCGCTCAGGCGGATCCACTGAAACTCCGGAGAAGAAACACTGATCTGGATATACGGGTTTGCCTGTAATTCTTTGTAAACTTCCTTGAAATTGCCGGTGTTGAACCAGAGCTTGCCTTCTTTTTCAAAGCTGAACATAAACGGGCGGCATTTTGCTTTTCCGTCAAGACTTACTGTTGCCAAATACTGTACCGGGTTTGCCTGTAAAAACTCTGCTACTTTACTCATTTTTTTCCTCCATTATCTTTGTAACATTTATTATTACATCTTACAGCGATAATATATCACCGTTTCGTTGTAATGTCAATAGTTACAAATAAATTTCTTTTACACTGCTGTAAAAAGCGGGTTTCCTATCGCACACTCTGCCTTTTTCCTGATTACCTCTCTTATCTTTTTGCTACTATTTGATATTCCCTGTTATTTACCGGAATATCCGGATCTTCTTAAATCCATCTTAATGATCCCTGCCGCCAGCAATCCGATAAATACAACAGTGTCCATCACCAAAACGAATACAATATTTTTTACCACGCCATACATGAACAGTATCGAGAAAATTTCTGCTGACAATGCGACAAAACACAAATAATTTGTCAGATACTCCGTGATCAGTTCGCCATAAAAATGGCTCATGTTCAGCCTTGCATAGATAAATGGCCTTAGAACAACCCGAATCACGACACATGCCGCAGGATATGCAAAAATGAACTTTTTGTCTGCCATCGAAGATGCCGCTCCCCTACTCCACTGCACCGGAATCTCAGGCGGTAACTTTGCATACGCCAATACGCCGATAATCAGACATAAACCCGCAATAACCGACCACGAAACGAGGCTTCCCCACAAATGCACAAAACTGACAGAATCCAATTTAAAAACAAACGGATATTCTTTCCAGTAATCATGAACCTCCGTTACATAATTTTCAATCTGTAATTCGTCAAAACTCTCCTGTTTTGATTTCAGCATTTTCTCACATATGGCCTTTGCCCTATACATGTCTGCAATCTGTTCCCTAAGCTGCTCATTTTGCTTTTCAATCACTTCATGCAGCGTTATTTTCCCCGATATAACACTGCGGATATCTTCTACTGAAATTCCCAATGTGCGCAAATAAGCGATTTTCTTAATGATTTCCACATCTTTCCGCGAGTAGTCCCTGTAACCGTTCCTTTCATTCCGCGACGGGGCAATGAGCTTTTCTTTTTCATAAAACCGTATATTAGAACGGGTTAATCCGGTCTGATTTTCCACCTCTTTTATTGTCATAAATTCTGTGCCTCCTTCATTCTGATCTTATTTCAGAATAAGGTATAAATAAGGTTTACAGTCAAGCATTTTTCCAAAATATATCAAATGTGGGATGACACCCGCCTAATATACGCTCCGCGAGGATGTGGGCTCATCGGATAAAATTTGTGAAAGTCCGCTTATGCGTTTCCGGCGGGTCGATCCTGCCTTTAGATGCATTAATCACCTTAACCATCCATGCCATGTTGCGTGCCAGTTTCGCCACGACCTCAAGTCCTTCCGTATCGCCCTGCACTTCACCCGGATCGGCTCCATGCACCGCTCCCCAATAATCCGAAGTAACAATAACCATTTCCATCGCATCCATCACGCCCAAAAGCTGCTGATAAGTCTCCATGCCGCCGGAACGGCGCAGTGTACAGAGCGCCGCGCCGACTTTGTGATGAAACTGATTATCCCCGCAGCCTGCAGCAAGAAATAGCCTGTCCAGCACGCACTTCATGCCGCCTGCGATACCGCCGTGATAAACAGGTGATGTAAGAATAATACCATCCGCCTCAATACATTTTTCAATTATTTCATTTACGTCGTCATCATTCTGTATGCAGTGCAGAGTTCCCTTATTCAGGCAGTGATAACATGCCATGCAGGGATGTACTTTTGCCCCTGGCTGGACAACCTCGAATTCAATCCCCTCGCGTTCGAACTCCTCAGCCATCACATTCAGACATTGTGCAATATTTCCGCCTTTGCGGGGACTGCCGTTAATTGCTACGATTTTCATTTCATTTTCCTCCCTGGTGTTCTGTTTTTTTTGACTCGCTCACTTGTCACTCACCACCCGCAGAGATGGGAGATTGAACTCCCACTGATACAAGTTTGTTTCTCACCGCCTGCAGAGGTGGGAGTCATCTCACATCTGATATATAATGCACCCGCCCTTTTTCTCATATCCGGTATCCCACAGTTCCTTCAGATCCAGCCATTCCCACTCGCCGTAAGTAACCGCTTTCACCATGATTGTTTCCTCAAAGATTTCATACCCGGCCAGCAGAAACCAGTGCCATACATAATCTTTCAATAAAGGATTTTTATGTTTTAGAATAAGACACGGAACGGGAAAGTCATTTTGAATCTGAGCTGTTATCATTTTTCCCGCCTCATCGAAAGAACTCTGCCCGGAAAAAGGCTCCATTTTAAGATGTGCCTCTCCGATATCTCTCAGGTATGCGCCAAAACCATCCATATAAATGTCCAATCTGTCAATTCCATTTATTCTCGGATGAAGATATGGTTTCATAACATTTGAAAAACGGACATAATCTTCCTGATTAAGCTCATGGATATCATAAGGATACAGGTTCTCTTTTTCCCGGTACAGGCCGAAATAAATACAGCTGTCACAGGCCGTCAACGCCGCACAGCCGCCCATTTTCATGAAAGGATCTCTTAAACTGTCCTGATTTCCGCCGTAAAAATTTCCAATTTTAAAATAATCCAGTTCTTTTTTCATTCTTTTACCAACTTATTTGCGGTGCAATGTTCTGCAATTTTCTGCAATGTTTTGCAATGGCGCGAAAGCATTACAGCCCGAATCGAGCCTTAATGTCATCATAATTATTGCGAAATACAACGCCCTGCATCCCGGCACGCTTTGCGCCTTCAATATTTTCCTCCACGTCATCGATAAACAGACACTCTTCCGGCTCCAATCGGTATTTCGCCAATAAATACTCATAAATCTTTTTATCCGGCTTGATGATATGAATATCAGCGGACACTACGATTCCGTCAAAATATTCCAATGCCATGAATTTCGGAAAATAATCATAGAATATCTCCGAAGCGTTTGAGAGAACATAAATGCCATATCCCTTTTCTTTTACATACATGCAGAAATCTCTGGCCCCTGCCACCGGTGTCATACAGATGTCCCATTCATACACACATTTTTTCAACTCGTCATGCAGGGATTCGGGAACCCGCTCACAGATACGTTCATATTCTTCTTCCCGGCTGATCAGACCGAGATCCCCCTGTATCCACTCCGGCCCCTCAAACAATTCCCTGCGAATGATATTTTTACCCTCCTCATCTTTCACAAAAAGATCAAGAGGAATTTCAGGGTCATAATTAAGCAATACATTTCCCATATCAAATACTATGTTTCTGATCATGATGAAAAACCTCACTTTGTAAAAATTCTCTCTGGCTGTAGTTTAACACATTACCCGGTATATTTCGATAAAATATTTTTTTATCATAGGAAATCCAAAGGAGTTTCCTATGATAAAGAACTGCCGCATCCATGATTTCACAACCATGAATGCGGCAGACCGCATTTTTACGTTATTGGCAGCATTCTTCTACCCATGCAATAAAGTTTGACGTGCTCTCCCCGGTACGTTCCGCTTCCACATGTGCCTGCCCCCATACCGTCTCAAAATCTACGTCTGCGCCATAGTTTTCCAATGCAAGGGCAAGATTTACTTCCGTAGTCAGGGCCGTATCACTCTGATTGATGCCGGTACGTATCCTCCAGTAAGATGCCACATTTGAAGTTTTATATCCGTCATAATAATCGCTCAGATAGTACAGCGGCGTGTACATATTCAGACGATCCGCCACCAAAGTGCCGAGTGCATCCGTGCGGGCCAAATCCTCCTCAAACTCCGCTGCGTAATCGGAACCGGCAAGCAGCTCTGCCATCACAGCGTCAAAATGATCTCCCTCACCGTCGCCGTCACCAAACAACACATTTTCTCCCTGTGATTCGTCCAGTGCGTCAAAAGCCCCCAGGTCCTTGGATGCCGTTTTCAAGGCACTGACAAAATCAGCAATTTCTGTGATCTTTGCCGTATTCGTTTCACTGTCATAGATGACCCATGTCGTTTCGGCATTCAGGGCGTCGATATAATCCTGTGCCGTCTCATAGGTACCGGATAAACTGATTCCGCCGGATGTCTCATTCCTGTTTATGCCATCGTCGACAAAATCGTTATCCGCTTCGCCCAGATCGTCCTTTCCGGGCAATTCACCGTCCGGTAATTCCCCGTCCGTCAGTCCGTTAAACCTGCGGCCACCTTTTCCATCCTTAAATTCCCTGTCAGAGTCATCGCCATCTATCCCGAAATTTCCTTTTCCGCCAAACTTGGCATTTCCGTCGATATCCCCATCCGGCAAACCGGTCTCTCCGCCGTCTCCGACTCCGTTCAGTGTTCCAAATTGTCCGCCGTCTCCATCCAGACTCTCGATCTGTCCGTCGTCTCCGTCCGGACCTTCAAATTGTCCGCCGCCGATGTTTCCGAAATCGCCCATCCGGCCGTTTTGTGGCGTATAGGGAAAATCCGTATCCTCAAGAAAATGGTTCAGAGACGTCTCAATCACGGATTTCAGATAATCGTAGTAGCTGCCCGCCTGATAAATGCCTTCCTCTGAGGCCTCTAACGTTAAAGCGCGCCATTTTCATCCTTTAATCCCAGCTCATTCACATACAAAGCAAACTGCTCCGCCATCTCATCAGATAACTTCTGCATATCCTCTGAGAGGTTCGTCCTCGTCACCCCCAGATTCCACTCATAAGCTTCACTTGCATAATCCAGATTTGTGATCGGACACCAGCACATGGAGCCTGCAACTGCATCACTAACGTCGCTTACCGCCCCGATTTCCTCAAGATAGGGCGTATAAAGCCCGCTGTCTCCCGTTGCGCCGAGCAGAGCACTCTGGGCGCCGCCGCCGCTCATTCCAAAGGAAAAAATACGTTCTGCGCTTCCGGGTACAATGTCATTATTGTACCGGAAATAGCGGATCGCCGCTTTCAGGTCCGTCACTCCCGCCGGCGCACCGGCTTCACGTCCCCGGCATCCTGCATATACATACACAAAGCCGGCATCTGTGTAGGAGGATGTCGTCTCGGCATAGCCTGTAGGCGCAGCCATAGCCGCATAGCCGGGCGTATCCACCGGAATGACAACAGGAGCGGTTTTTGCAGTATATCCGTTTACCGTTCCCGAATCATCTATCGTACAAGTGTAGGTTCCGTCATCATTTTCCGTACCTGTCATATATGCCGCCGGCACATAAATTCCAAGATTCTCATATGTCTCATCCGCAGGGTTCTCGCAGTAGAGAATACCGGTCTGCCAGTATACGTCATTTTCTTCATTGTACTGCCATTTTGCCATATCAATTTTATCTAATTGCGTTTCTGCCTGTACCTCGTCATTGCTGCTCAAACTGCCGTCACTCCCCTTCTCCGCCTTTGTGCCGCATCCTGCCAATACCACGCCAATTGCAAGAAATGCACAAAGCAGCCGTTTCCTGAATTTCATATAATGCCTCCTGAAAAAAATACTGCCCTATCTGATCTACTCCAACTCAAAAGCTCCCGTATAGAGCTGGTAATATTGTCCCCGCTGAGCGATCAGATCATCATGATCCCCCCGCTCTATAATGTGTCCATGATCCAGCACAATTATGACATCTGAATTCTTGACTGTGGACAGCCGGTGTGCAATGACGAACACCGTTCTGCCCTCCATCAGCGCATCCATTCCCCTCTGAACGATCGCCTCTGTACGGGTATCGATGGAAGAGGTCGCCTCATCCAGGATCATAACGGGCGGATCTGCAACGGCAGCCCGGGCGATTGAGATCAACTGACGCTGTCCCTGGGAAAGATTTGCTCCGTTTCCACTGAGAAGCGTCTGGTAACCTTTTGGCAGACGCGTGATAAAATCGTCGGCCCCGGCCAGTTTTGCGGCGGCAATACATTCCTCATCGCTGGCATCCAGTTTGCCATACCTGATATTTTCCATAACCGTACCCGTAAACAGATTTGTATCCTGCAGTACGATACCGAGGGCATGGCGCAGATCGCTTTTATTGATCTTGTTGATATTGATACCGTCATAGCGGATTTTCCCGTCCGCAATATCGTAAAACCGGTTAAGCAGATTTGTGATCGTAGTCTTACCTGCGCCTGTCGCACCGACAAATGCAACCTTCTGTCCCGGTTTGGCATACAGGCTGATATCATACAGGACGGTCTTGCCCTCCTCATAGGCAAAATCCACATCAAATAACCGTACATCCCCGGTCAGTTTTGTGTAAGTGATGCTTCCGTCCGCGTGATGCGGATGTTTCCACGCCCATATTCCGGTGCGCTCCCTGCATTCAACCAGATTTCCATTTTCCTCCCGGACATTGACCAGTGATACATATCCCTCGTCCTGTTCCGGCTGCTCATCCATCAGGTTAAAAATCCTGGCCGTTCCGGCCATTCCCATTACAACCGCGTTGACCTGATTCGACACCTGGTTGATTGCGCCGACGAACTGTTTTGTCATATTCAAAAACGGAACAACAATGCTGATACTGATTGCCAGGCCTGAGATACTCAGGTTCGGAACATGGGAGATCATCAGAATGCCTCCCACAACGGCCACGATCACATATAGCACGTTTCCTATATTGTTGAGAATCGGGATCAAAATATTGGCGTATTTATTTGCACGTTCCGATTCGTCAAACAGCTGTTCATTCAATTTATCAAAATCCGCCTCGCTCTCTTCTTCATGGCAAAAGACTTTGACCACTTTCTGGCCGTTCATGATCTCTTCCACAAAGCCCTCCACTTTGCCCAGGGCAGTCTGCTGGCGGAAGAAAAATCTGGCAGAACCGCCGCCGACCTTTTTCGTGATCATGAGCATGAGGGCAACTCCGAGGAGTACGACCAAAGTCAGCCACAGGCAATAATAGACCATTATGAAAAGAATGGTAACTACTGTGATCGCAGACACAAGAAGCTGCGGAAAACTCTGGGAGATCATCTGGCGCAGAGTATCAATATCATTGGTATAATGGCTCATGATATCTCCATGATTGTTCGTATCAAAATATTTTATCGGGAGCTTCTGCATTCCGTGAAACATCTTTCCACGCAGTTTTTTCAGCGTTCCCTGGGTAATGATGGCCATCAGCTGACTATACAAGACCGTTGTCACCAGTGAGCAGAGATAAAAAGCCGCCAGGACCGCCACGAGGGTGAGTATCCTTTTTCCCACATCATTCCATTCCCCGCTCTGCCAGCTCTCCTCTATCACTGCGATGATATTCTGCATAAAAATTGTGGGAACGGCAGTGATACATGCACTGATCACAATGCAGATCACCGCAACAGGCAGCATGACAGGATAGAATTCCAGCATTGTTTTCAAAAGCCGTCTGATAATTCCCTTTTGAATCATTTTATTCCCCATCATTGTCACCTGCCTTATTCTGGGATGTATAGATTTCACGGTAAATGTCGTTCCCCGCCATCAATTCCTTATGAGTGCCGACAGCGTTGATTTTTCCTCCATCCATGACGATGATCCGGTCCGCATCCTCCACAGAAGCCATCCGCTGTGCAATAATGATCTTAGTTGTTTCCGGAATATATTCCCGCATAGCCTTTCGGATATTGGCGTCCGTCTTAGTATCCACGGCGCTGGTCGAATCATCCATGATCAGGATTTTCGGATGTTTCAGAAGAGCCCGGGCAATACATAAACGCTGTTTCTGCCCGCCGGATACATTTGCACCGCCCTGTTCAATGTAAGTATCATATCCCTCCGGGAACTGTGATATAAATTCATCCGCACAGGCAAGCCTGCAGGCCTGTATCAGTTCCTCATCACTGGCTTCCTTATTTCCCCATCGAAGATTTTCCTTGATCGTACCGGAGAATAATACATTTTTCTGGAGAACGACCGCCACCTGATTACGCAATGTCTCGAGATCATAGCATTTTACATCTACACCGCCGACTTTCACCACGCCCTCCGTGACATCATACAGACGGGATATCAGCTGGATCAACGAAGATTTTGAGGAACCGGTGCCGCCGATAATACCGATCGTCTCGCCGGAGCGTATCTCCAGGTTAATATCGGAAAGAGCCATCAGCTCTGCCTTTGCCGAATATTTGAAGCTGACATGCTCGAAAGTAACGGAACCGTCCGCAACCTCATATAAAGGATTCTCAGGATTTGCCAGTGTACTTTTTTCCACCAGAATTTCAGCGATTCTCTTTGCTGACTCCATTGCCATTGTGACCATAACAAATATCATTGACAGCATCATCAGGCTGCTGAGCATCATAAATCCATAGGATAAAAGAGCTGACAACTGTCCCACGTCGAGATTGAGCCCGTGGGTAGTGATAATCGTATAGGAACCAAAGGACAGAATAAATATCATTACTATGTACAGACAAAACTGCATAAGCGGATTGTTCAACGCCAGAATACGCTCTGCCTTTGTAAAATCGGAACACACGTCCTGAGCGGCGACATCAAATTTCTTCTGTTCATAATCCTCTCTGACAAAGGATTTCACGACACGCATAGCTTTGATATTTTCCTGCACTGAACTGTTTAAGTTGTCATATTTCTGAAATACTTTTCGAAACAGCGGCAGGGTTTTCCAGATGATCAGCACCAGCCCGGCGATCAGAAGCGGAATCACAAAAAGGAAAATCCATGCCATTCTCCCGCCCATGATACACGCCATAACAAAAGCGAATACGACCATCAGCGGCGCCCGGATCGCGCTCCGTATGATCATCATATAAGCATTCTGCACATTGGTAACATCTGTTGTCAAACGCGTCACCAGAGAGGATGTCAGAAATTTATCAATATTTTCAAAAGAATAGGTTTGAATGCTGTGAAACATGTCTTTTCGAAGATTCTTTGCCAGCCCGCAGGACGCCGTGGCACAGGTCGAACCGGCAAATCCGCCAAACATCAGAGACAGCACCGCCATGATGACCAATATTCCCCCATACCGGACGATCACTCTCAGTTCACATCCGGCTTTCATCTGGTTTACCAGGGAAGCGATCAAAAATGGAATAATACATTCCATTACGACCTCCAATGACACCAGAATCGGGGTCGCAACGGCATATTTTTTATATTCTCTGACACTTTTTGTAAGCTCTTTTATCATCCTTTTGAACCGTTCCTTTCTGTCTCTTTTTTCATAACAGCCAGATAAATAAGCAGCAGAACAAACGCCGTCCCATTTTCCGTGATTGGCTGACTGATAATGATTCCCCTGATTCCCAAAAGGTTTGCCAGCAAAACCATAACCGGCGTCAGCAGCAGCCCTTTATTGATGATCGTATTTGCCATAGAAATTTTCCATCTTCCCATAGACTGAAAAGATGCATTAAACAACTCGATAAATCCGAATCCTATGATACAGAAGATCCAGACCCGCAGATAAGAAACGGCAACCGGGATCGACTCTCCCGTGGGAATCAGCAATTTTACCAGAAATGTCGGCGCAACTGCTACAAGTATCTGACATGCGGCTATCCATCCTGCCATCACGAGCAATCCGCCGCCTATGATTGATTTCACACGTTTTAGCAGGCCTGCGGCGTAATTATATGCCACTACCGGCCGGATTCCCTGTGCAATTCCTACACAGATCTGCATGAAAGCATTTCCGATTTTCTGAACCACTCCCCATGCAGCCAGCTCTACCTGACCGCCCAGAAGATTGAAAAAGTAATTCCGCGTAAAATCACAGACATCCATAAAAAGCAGCACCAGTCCGGCGGCAACGCCTACGGAAAGCACTCTGGAACAAACGCTGTTTCTCACACGGTAATACTTCGGATGAAAGCAGACGACCGTAGTCTCCCGATGTGTGCGATACATGATCAGATAAAATGCAAAGGATATGTAATTGGCAATGCAGGTCGCCATACCTGCCCCCGCCATTCCCATATGACAGCCGAAGATAAAAACCGGATCTAAGATCACATTCAGAAGCCCGGCTCCTGCAATTCCGATCGCTGAAATTTTTGATTCACCTTCAGCCAGAAAAAGCTGAGATAACACCTGAGATAATACCAACGGCACGCAGGCCATGTGGAAAGTCCAGAACAGATAATCTTTACAAAAGTTTACCGAGTTTTCATCGGCGCCGATCATATACAGCATAGGTTCCTTTACAGCCAGAAGTATGAATGACAGGATGACTGTCACCATGCAGGCCGTATAAATAGAAAATGCGGAAAACGTTTTTGCACCATCCCGATTTTCCTTCCCAAGCTCCGCCGCCATGTTTGCATTTCCGCCGGCTCCAAATATGGTTCCGATGCAGGAAGCCAGCATGACAACCGGAAAGGTAATGGTCATCGCAGAGATCTGAAACGTATCTCCTGTCCGCCCTACAAAAAAAGCATCAGCCAAATTTAAAATAAGAAAGGTCAATTGGCTGAGCGCAGCGGGAATAATAAATTTTGCAAGCACTTTCGGCACGGAGTATTTTGTAAAAGCATCCGCCTGCTCCGCAAGTGCCTGAAGCCTGTCTTTATTCAAAATAACTACCTCCTATCTTGACAATAAACCAGATCATGTTTATATTTATAGCATGGTAGTTTAAAACTATCAAGTACGCAGTTCGAACCTACTAAGTATTACAAAAACTACTGCCATGGAGGACATCAGATGGAACAGGAATTCATGATGAGGGAGATCAACACTATTCTGGATAATCCGGAAAAGAAAGCTCAGGTAGATAAGATCATTCCTCTTCTACACGGAAAATGGGAATTGCAGATCATGTTGGAAGTATGCCGGACGAGGGGGCTGAGATTTGGAGAATGCAAAAAACGGCTTCCATTTATTACTAACAGTGTTCTGACATCCGCTCTGCGCAATTTAGAAGCATGGGGGCTGATCTCCCGCATGCAATATAATGAGATACCTCCCCACGTGGAATATGCTCCCACAGAAAAAGGAATGAGCCTGCTTCCGGTCTGCTACGAAATTGTCAGGTGGGGAGCCAACAACAGTCTGGATCATATTTCCTGATATTGAAAAAAACGCCATGTAAGGGACATCAGTCCGAACACGGGGGTTTTTGTGTTTGTTTACCGGATGGAAACTACCTCATAATCCTTGTCTTCCACAGCTTTTTTCAACACATCATTTGCAATCTCCCCATTCAGTGTCAAAACTGCAGTGCCTTTTTCATGGCTTACCACTGCCTCGTCCACCTCCGGAAATGCCTCCAGGCATTTTTTTACGGTTGCCTCACAGTGTCCGCACATCATTCCTTTGATCTCCATTGTTCTTTCCATTGTTGTCTCTACCTCTTCTTTCCTTTTAGATTTTCTTTTTTTATCTCTTTTCGTGCTGTGCATTTTTACAAAATTCAGCCTCAGAGCATTTGTCACTACGCAGAAGCTGGAAAGGCTCATGGCTGCCGCGCCAAACATCGGATTCAATTTCCATCCAAGCAGATGATACCATACTCCGGCAGCCAACGGAATACCGATCACATTGTAAATAAATGCCCAGAACAGGTTTTCATGAATATTCCGAAGAACCGCACGGCTTAAGCGGATCGCGGCCGGAACATCATTCAGGCTGCTCTTTACAAGAACCACATCCGCCGCATCGATGGCCACATCCGTACCGGCGCCGATGGCAATTCCGATATCTGCCCGGGTCAGCGCCGGAGCATCGTTGATACCATCTCCTACCATTGCCACTTTGCCGCTTCTGCCAAGCTTACGGATCACGCTTTCTTTTCCGTCCGGCAGGACTCCTGCGATCACCTCATCCACTCCTGCCTGATGTCCGATCGCTTTTGCTGTCCGTTCGTTGTCGCCGGTCAGCATAACTACTTTGATTCCCATATTTCTAAGCTGGGAAATTGCCTGCGGACTATCCTCTTTGATGACATCAGCCACCGCAATAATACCGATCAGTTTGCCATCCTCGGCAAAAAACAGCGGTGTTTTTCCATTTTCCGCAAGCTGATCTGCCCGATTTTGCATGGTTTCGGAAACCTCCGCTTTCGTGCGGATAAAATTCAGATTTCCGGCCGTCAGCAGTTTGCCGTTCCAGGTACCGGACAGGCCATTTCCGGGCACTGCCTGAAACTCTTCTACGGCATCTGCTTTCAGGGACTGTTCCGCTGCATAGTCAATGATCGCGCGGGCTAACGGATGCTCGCTCTTTTGTTCCAAAGCATACGCTGACCGAAGCAGTTTCTCCTGCGTAATACCCTCTGCGGGTATCATATCCGTCACCTTTGGCTGGCCGCCTGTGATGGTTCCGGTCTTATCCAATGCCACAATATCGATCTTACCCGTCTCTTCCAGGGAAACAGCCGTCTTGAAGAGCACGCCATTTTTTGCCCCCATACCATTTCCGACCATGATGGCGACCGGAGTGGCAAGGCCAAGGGCACACGGGCAGCTTATTACAAGCACGGAAATACCTCTCGCCAGTGCAAATCCGAAATCCTGCCCCACCAACAGCCAGATAATAATTGTAATAACAGCGATCGTAATAACAGATGGTACAAAGATTCCGGACACCTTATCCGCAATTTTCGCGATCGGCGCCTTTGTCGCAGCCGCATCACTGACCATCTGAATAATCTGGGAAAGTGTTGTATTCTCTCCAACGCGGGTTGCCTCACATTTCAGGAAACCGGATTGATTCAGGGTCGCTGCGGAAACGCCGTCTCCGGCTTCCTTATCCACCGGAATGCTCTCTCCGGTCAGCGCCGCTTCATCCACTGCGCTCATTCCTTCAAGCACTACGCCATCCACCGGAATACTCTCCCCGGGACGAACCACAAAGATATCCCCGGTTCGCACCTGCTCCACCGGAACCGTGACTTCCGCATCCCCCCGGATGACGGTCGCCATCTTCGGGGCAAGCTGCATTAAACTCTTCAACGCATTTGTCGTCTTCCCCTTGGAATATGCCTCCAGCATTTTCCCCACAGTGATCAGGGTCAGGATCATTGCCGCGGATTCAAAATAAAATTCATGCATGTATTCCATGACGGCATCCATGTCCATTCTCATCTGCGCATCTGTCATCGCGAACAGGGCATAGGTACTGTAGATGAAAGATGCTCCCGAACCGAGGGCGACAAGCGTATCCATATTCGGGGATCTATGCAGCAGACTTGTAAAACCGCTGATAAAAAACTTCTGATTGATCACCATGATAATAACGGTAAACAGCAATTGGTATAATCCCATAGCAACGTGATTATCCGCCATAAAAGCCGGAAGGGGCCAGTTCCACATCATATGTCCCATGGACACGTACATCAGCGGGAGCAAAAAGATAATGGACGCGATCAGCCTTTTTTTCAGCTTCGGCGTCTCATGGTCTTTCAGAGCTTCCTCATCAAAACCGGACTGCGCCTTTGTCTCCGCACCTTTCAGGGACGCCCCATACCCGGCATGCACAACAGCATCGATAATATCCTGCGATGCTGCCGTTCCCTCCACGCTCATGGAGTTGGTCAAAAGACTGACTGAAACACTGGAAACTCCCGGCACTTTGGAAACTGCCTTCTCCACGTGGGAGCTGCAGGCGGCGCAGCTCATGCCTGTTACTGTATATTGTTCCATAAAAAATCACCTCTTCTTCCTTATCCTGCAAAACGGCGCATACAAGACCCGCTCGCGAATCCTGCCGCGGGATTCGGGTCAGATTTCGCCGTTTATTTCATTAATTTTTGCATTGTCACAACCAGCTCGTCTATCACTTCATCGTTGCCGTTTCTCACATTTTCGGCAACACAGCTTCGGATATGATTCGCCAGCAAAACTTTGTTAAAACTGTTTAACGCCGCATTGATCGCAGAAACCTGGGTCAGGATATCCACGCAATAAGCGTCCCGCTCCACCATGCCTTTTACTCCCCGCACCTGCCCTTCGATACGGTTTAACCGGTTCAGAAGATCTTTGTATTCTTTCTCCGATCTCTCTTTGGTCTTATGGCAGCAGCCGCTGTCCTTTGACACTTCATGGCAACAGTTTTTATCTCTCGGCTGTTCTGACGCTTCATGACAGCAACAGTTTTTTTCATCCATATACAAGTCCTCCCGTTGATCTGAGCAGATTCAGATACACCTTATCGCATTTCCATCTCATCGCATTTTTTGCGATGCGCAAATCATGCTGTGCATGATTTCTGCTCATATTCTGTGCCTTTTCATATGATTCATACACATTATATACCCCTTGGGGGTATTTTACAAGTGTTATATTGAAAACTTTTATCACTAAATAAGGAGTGAGTGCATCATTTTTCTGCACTCACTCCCGGGAGCTGTCTGATCATTCCTCAATTTCGTTCGTGTGATAATATATTTTTCCGGTAAATACATCCACATAAATCCATATATTTTCTTTTTTCATCAAATTGACCCCCTTAAAATACCAGAAGGGAAATGTGATTTCCTCATCAATATTCAGGAAATCTACTCCGACATAAGCAAGTTCTGCGTGTTCCACCTGAACCTTTAAATGGGATGCCAGATTCTGGCTCAGATACTCTACTGCGTCCGTGAACTACCCATTGTCTAAAGCCAATGGG
>CAZJSI010000037.1:0-20568 GCA_964548675.1 uncultured Eubacterium sp.
GGTAAAATATCCATAAAATGAGTTAAAAAACGGCAAAAACCGTAACATATAAGTTCCTAAACACACGTCAATCCGATTGTGAAGGTGGACGTACTGTTGGATCAGGCCGTGTTGCTACAATCATTGAGTAATCTTTGATTTAGTATCATAGAAACTTAAATACAAGGGGATGTCGGGAAATAGATAACTCCTTTTTGATATTTTGCAAAGGGTTAGACGGTGATGATTTGCTTATTCTTTAATCTAGGTTATGCCAATTAGTAATTTTCAATTTCCACTTTCTTTTCACTTCTGCGAAAAACAATAAATATACTTTGGTTTACGACAGGGATTACCAGTATTTTTGTTACACATGACCAGGATGAAGAGCAATGCAAATATGCCAGCACTTTGGAGGACGTGGTCATTCAATCCGTTGCCTTCCGTGGAAATGCATTTGAATTGATTTTAGATATAATATGTTGACACTGGAAAAAACCACTGGACATCCGTGTCTGGTCAGGATTTTTTGAAAATTCTCACTTTATGTCGTGTTTTTATGCCTTGAAAAGTTGTAATTTGTGAGAGGAGGAAGCGGTAAGATGGATGTAAAAAAGATAGGAGCATTTTTAAGACAGCTTCGAAAAGAAAAAGGAATCACACAGGAACAGCTTGCGGAAATTTTGAATGTATCGGGAAGGACAATTTCCAGGTGGGAGACCGGTGCGAACATGCCGGACTTGAGTATTTTAATACAGATTGCAGAATACTACGACATTGAGATCAAGGAGCTGCTGAATGGAGAAAGGAAGAGTGAGAACGTGGATAATGAGTTAAAGAACACATTATTGCAGGTCGCTAATTACAGCGAATTGCAGAAACGAAAGGCGGCGAAAGCGGGAAGTCTGGCATTTAGCATTATGTTTTTGGCATGTGCCCTGGCTATAGTAATACAGATGCTTGTGACGCGAAGTCTGTTACTGGTCACAGGAGAAACAGTCATTCTGATTATCGGCGGAATCGTGCATACAGTTCTTCTAATAAAAAACGGCGCATGGGAGAATGGAACAGCATTGAAAAGTGCTCCGAAAAGCAATCTGATAGTCAGTATTATATGTTCAGGCATATTTGCAGTAGTTTTTTCACTTATGATGAGGAAGAATCATGAGCCTGACAGCGTTGTGTGGCTGGCAGTCTGCTTTTTCGTTGTGTTTACCGTGGTGACATATGCGGTTCAGAGGATGCTTGCTTTTTTCAGCAGGAAAAGAGAGGAATCTTTAAAATAGTAGTCAATTGGTGAAAGCTCTGTTGGTTGTCAGATGGTACACGACATTGTACTTAATATATTGTGAGGTGTCAAAGAATGGATTTTATGGATGAAAAAGATTATATTATGCGCATGATCAAAGAGATGGTGAGAGTGCTTTTTTCTCTGGTCTTGAGGAAACAGTATGTTTCTGTGGAACTGCCAGATGAGAATAAATGTAGTGTGTCCGGGAAGGGATTGGATGAGTATTTGGGCATGATTGACACGGGACAGATCAATGAGGCAGAAAATATGCAGCTGGAAGATATTGATTACGGCAGCAGAGAAGAAATTTTGTCTGCGATACGGTTTTACCAGCATATCGGGGAAAAGGATGCGGATTTTCTGGCGGAGCATAATTATTCAAAAGAGGAAGTTCTGGATGGATTAAAGGTGTTAGCCGAACATGCAGGATTTGGTGAGTTAGATAAAATATTGGCAGAAGATTAGATATATTTTGAAAGTACGCTGAAAGAAATTAAAGATAATAGCATTATCATTTCAACACCTGAAGGTGATAAAGAAATAACATGTGAAACAGTTATCACATCCATTGGATATGCAGCGAATAATCCGTTTGATAAAGAAGCGGCAAATGTACATGTCATTGGAGATGCCAAAAAAGTAGGAAATTTAAAAACTGCTATTTGGGCCGCTGATGATTTGGCATTAGAAATATAATCTGATCGAAAATAAACATTAACAAAAATAAATGGAAAATATTCGTCTATATACAGAACGCAGATGTGCGGCTCATTTGTTACCATTCACAGTTCACATAAGATAGAATCAAACTTCTAAAAAGTGTGAGAACAGGGATTATGCAAAATATCTGGATTTGAAAAACAGTTAGAGCTTTTGGATTGGAAGCAAAGGTGTTATACTATTCATAGTTACCAGGGCGACAAATTGTGCTTTGAGAAAAAGAGATAGATGAAAACACAATGGCGAGTTGTTTGATTCTGTGGGATGGAATCGCCCAACGGGAGAACAGATGAAACTTGCAGCATATGCAAAGAATGATGGGACATGATCAATAATAAGATTCAAGCGCTTAGGCTAATAGTTAATACTGAAGAAAAGCATTTTATTTGGAGGTAAGAAAATGAAAAATCCGTGGGAAGAAATTGCATTGACTGATTATGAAAATCACATGAAACTTGATTCTGTTATGCAGTTACAGGCTATGAACGAAATGATGAAAGGTCAGTTTGACACTTATCCCATCTCCAGTGTGGCAATATTCGGTATTGCGGGCGGAAATGGTCTTGAGCATATTCAGAAAGGCAGATTTGAAAAAGTATATGGAATTGACGTCAATTCTTCTTACCTGAAAGAAGTCGAAAAAAGATACCCGGAATTAGATGGACTTTTGGAATGTCTATGCATCAATTTGATAAGTGAAACAGATAAACTGCTAAAAGCAGATATGGTTATTGCCAACCTGTTGATCGAGTACATTGGATATGAGTGTTTTCAGGATGCAGTGAAGCAGGTAAATCCGAAATATGTTTCATGTATTATCCAGATCAACATGGAGGATAACTGGGTGTCAGATTCTCCTTATCTGCATGTGTTTGACGGATTGGAACAGGTACATCATCAAATGGGCGAACAGGCACTGGAGAAAGCAATGCTTGAAATTGACTATCACGCAATCCGCACTTTGGATCACATGCTGCCTAATGGGAAAAAACTGGTGCAGATAGATTTTGAGGCATAATAGGGATGTCTGATTTTGATTCTTTGTATAAAATTTTACGGGATAAAGATATAATGTGTGCATAGAGAGCATTTAGTGATGATAAAGTTCAGGAAAAGGTGGATGGACATTAGATATGAAAGCAGGAATTTATTTAGGTAAAGGAAATGTAGAAGTCAGAGAAGTGGGTATGCCAAAGGTCGGAGATCATGATGTCCTGATCCGTAATATTTACTCAAGTATCTGCGGAACAGATGTCGCTGTTTACACAAAAGGTCCGGGAACAGGGCATAAGATAACCGTTGGTATGGAATTTGGGCATGAAACGATTTCGGAAGTCTATGCAACGGGAAAAAATGTAACGGAATTTAAGATCGGACAGAGGGTGTATCCGTATCCGAGATTTGCAAAAAATGATACAAAGCGTGCAGGCACCATCGGCGGATTTTCAGAATACATATTGATACCGGATGCGAAGCTGGATCATTCCCTGTACTTTATTCCGGACACCATCAGTGATAAAACAGCCTGTTTGATCGAGCCCTTTACGGTTGGATGCAGGGCAGCGAGACGTTCTAATCCCCAAACAAACGAAACAGCCATTGTATTTGGCTGCGGAACAATTGGTCTGGCTGCTGCAATCTCGCTCAAATATTGGGGTCTGAAAAAGGTAATGCTTGTAGATGTTTCCGATTTTAGACTGAATATTGCAGGGGATATGGGATTTGCAGTCTGCAACACTGCCAAACAGGATCTTTGTACTGTTGCCGCATTGTATTTTGGGGATGCAAACGGGTTATCGGGAATGACCTTTGATGCAGATATTTTTATTGATGCGGCAGGCGCGGAAAATATTTTGGACATGTTTATGCAATATGGTAAAATTGGGAGCCGCTTTGTTTCCGTTGCAGTAAATAATGCAATCCGGAGTTTGGATCTGCTGCACATGACTTATGCACAGAAAAGCATTATCGGCTCCGGAGGGTATATGCCGGAGGATGTTGCGGATGTATTGAACATTATGAAGAGCGGAACATGGGATATCGAATCCATCATTACACATGAGTTTTCAATTGATAAGCTTTCAGAAGCGATTGAAATGGCCGCTCAAAGTGACAGAGCTTTTAATGTTGTCATCAAGTTTTAGGCGGTAAGATAATGAAAAATTCATGAAATAAACATTTGAGTTTGCAGGGAGATTGTTATGATAACTGTGGATAATTTTGATTCGGCATCTTTTGATATATATGATATTAACTTAGTTCAAAATGAGGTGGATGGTGGAGTGATCCCGGTTGAACAGATTGATACTATCAGAGATTTCCCAGATTCAAAATCTATTATTATTTCCGGGTTAAAACAAGATACATTTGAATATTTTATTAATGCTTATGGGAAACAGTTTCGAGTCATAACGTTTTGGAAGAACAAAGCAGTTTCAGATTTATCAGCGCTATCGTCGTTAAATGATATTGAATATATTAGCTATTTTTTTAATCAAAAAGCGAGCAAACTATGGGACATGACTCATAATAAGAAACTTGTGGGCTTAAGCCTTACTGATTTTAGCAAGCTCCATTCACTGGATGGTATCGATAAAGCCTGTAATTTAACAAATTTTTATGTATATGACAGGGTAGAAGCAAAAATGGAAATTCAATCGCTTAAGCCAATAGTTAATACTGAGATAAAACATTTCATTTGGGGTGGTAAAAGAGTTCTGGATAATGACTATGGATGTCTGGCAAATAGCAAAATTGAAGAATTGGATATTAGTCCGACCAAATTTACTATGCTGGAGCTTGCGCAATTACTTGCCCTTTTTCCGGAAACATTAAGAGGTTCCATTACAAAACCATATACAAAAGGCGGAATAAAGGATAAAGACGGATATACAGAGTATTTCTTCTTATGTAAAAGAAAAAAGACTTGTATTAAAGGCAGGGATGACGAGAGATTCGCACGTTATCTAAATGAGTTCGAGAAATTGTTGAGACAATGTAGAAAACGATAAATTTTGGTTTATCGGGAAGTTAATGAGAATGAATTAAAAAATAAATGTTTTTCGGGATTGTAGAAGATATAGAAAAAATTGAGGGAATGCCAATGATAAAAGCAGTAATATTTGATATGTATGAGACACTCATAACTCTTTTTGACAGTCCGTTATATTTTGGAACTCAGATGGCAATCGATGCAGGTATTGAGGAAGAGAAATTCCAGAAAATATGGCGCCCGGCGGAAGAAGATAGAACGATAGGGAAAATTACTTTAGAAGAGATTTTAGAAAAAATCCTCAAAATTAATAATTGTTTTTCAGAGGAAAAGATGAATGAGATCCTGACTAAGCGTATTCAGTGTAAAGAGGAAGCATTTGAACATCTGCATATAGAAATTGTCCCTATGTTAAAAGCGTTAAAGGAAAAGGGAATATTAATCGGATTAATCAGTAATTGCTTTTCGGAAGAAGCAGCGGTTATTAAGAAAAGTATTTTATATCCCTTTTTTGATGCTGTATGTTTATCTTTTGATGAAGGGATACAGAAGCCGAACCCTGCTATATTCAAAAGATGTATAGAAAAACTGGATCTCCCGGCTGACGAGTGTCTGTATGTAGGAGATGGCGGAAGCAATGAATTGGAGGCAGCAGAAGCAATTGGAATGAAAGCTGTACAGGCAGTGTGGTATCTAAAAGAAGGCACAAATCAGCCTGCAAAAAGAAAAGCCGGTTTTATGCATATTGAAATGCCATTGGACATTCTGGATATTATTTAATGAATTATGTTTAGAAATCTACAGGTTTCACTTTCAGGGAGACGCCGGATTGATCGAATCTGCGAGGAAAACTGAAAAGAATTATCGGAGATTTGAAGCAAAAAGCGTTTGTGCGGGGGGAATATAATAATGAGTTATATTTATAAAAAGGCAACGATAGAGGATATAGATTTGTTGACCAGAACAAGAATTGAAGTGTTGCGGGCTGCAAATAAATTATCGGATGATATTGATATGAGTGAGGTAGAGAAACAATCATATAACTATTATTTAAGGGCGCTGGCTGACGGAATGCATACTGCGTATTTGGTATTTGATGATGAAACGTTTATCGGTGCAGGCGGTGTTAGCTATTATCGTGTAATGCCTACATATCATAATCCTAGCGGAAAAAAAGCATATATTATGAATATGTATACAAAAGAGGAATATCGAAGAAAAGGTATTGCGTATAAAACATTAGACTTGCTGATTCAAGATGCAAGGGCTAAAGATATTAAGGTAATTTCATTAGAGGCAACTGATATGGGACGACCATTATATGAAAAGTATGGTTTTTCCAAGATGAGTGATGAAATGGAATTATTAGGATGAAGCCTTGTAAAAACGAAAATGTGGCATATGAGGACGGTAAGATAGTAGGGGCAATTTTGAGTGGACATGATGGAAGAAGAGGATATATTTATCATACGGTTGTTTTGCCGGAATGGGAGTGATTGAAAATGATTTTCATAACAGAAAAGATCTTGCCCCAAATGTATGTGCCGTTTACACAGAGGAAGAGTACCGCGGCAAAGGAATTGCCGGAAATCTGTTAAATATGGTGGTGGCAGATATGAAGAATAAAGGAATAACACCGGTATATTTAGTGACAGACCATACGGGTTTTTATGAAAGATATGGGTGGGAATTTTTGTGTATGGTACAAGGGGATGGCGAACCGGAGATGACAAGAATGTATATTCACAAATAAGTTGGTGGAATTGCGCCAACATCCGCTGGCCTATCATGATGCCTCTGCCGTTGATCTCCTGGTCGAGGTGTACTCATCGACCGCTGGTAGCCGACAGGTTTTGATTTTTGATTGAAAAGAAATGGATTCTATGGTATTTTGTATCAAAACTCGCACCACTGGTGCGAGAAATTAGCTGGAGCAATAATGTCATCATAATGGAAAAATGTAAAGATGATCTGCAAAGGGAATTTTATATCCAAATGACAATAAGATACGGTTGGACAAAGCGTATACTTGCTAATTTCATTGAAGCGCAAACCTATGAAAAATATCTGCTTAATCAAACGAATTTTGATATTACATTGCCGGAGGGACGCAGGGTTCAGGCGAAGCTAGCAGTAAAAGATGAATATTCTTTCGATTTTGCAGAATTGTCTCTTGAGTATTCAGAGCATGAACTCGAAATGCAGCTGGTAAACAATATAAGGGCATTTCTGATAGAAATGGGCGGGGATTTTGCTTTTATCGGCAATCAATATCATTTACAAGTAGGATCAAAAGATCTATATATAGATTTGCTCCTATTTCAGAGACGGTTGCGCAGTTTGATTGCTATTGAATTAAAAATAGGCGATTTTGAAGCAGAATATGCTGGAAAAATGCAATTGTACTTAGCAGCTCTTGATGAACAGGTCAAACTGCCAGATGAGAGTCCATCAATTGGCATCATCATTTGCAAGAGCAAAGATAAAACTATCGTAGAGTATGCTTTAAAACAATCAAATGCTCCGATAGGTGTTGCGACCTATAGGTTAAGCAGATCGTTGCCGAATGAAATGCTTAAACTGCTGCCCACACCGGAAGAGATAGCAAAAAGGCTGAAAATATTTGATTAAGACTAATCACAGCGGGAGTTGAATACATAAAGAAGTGGGTTGATCGGGGGAACAACACCGGGGGTAAGAGGGCGGCAATCAATGTCAGGGACAAGAGCGCGTCAGTCAACTCCGGGGACAGGGGCGTGTCGTATAATACCGGGGATTACAGTGAGGCATCCAACACAGGGAGCGGCAGTGCGGCCGGATCTTTACAGCTCAAGCTGGTAGAGGAGTTTTATAGAGAAAGAATATGAAATTTCAGACAGACATAAAAAACAGGGCATTTTACAACAAAACTTTTCATCTCATGATCCCGGTTGTCCTTCAGCAGCTGATCACGATCGGCGTCAACTTTTTTGATAATCTGATGATCGGCAGTTTCGGTGAAACATCCATTGCAGCAGCATCTTTTTCCAATCAGTTTTATTCGTTTTTCCAGATGGTCTGCATGGGGCTGGGCTCCGGAGCAGTTGTGATGTCTTCCCAGTTCTGGGGACGAAAAGATCTCTCTTCCATGAGGACAGTTTCCGCACTTGCATTGCGGGTAACATTCGCGATTTGTGCGGCATTTACCGCAATAGCGGCGGGTGCACCGGCGCTGATACTGGGAATTTTTACAAATGATGCAGCAGTGATTCAGACCGGGACGCCGTATCTGCGGCTGATCGCACTGACTCTGCTGCTCTCGGGGATCTCTTCTACAGTAACATACCTGCTGCGGAGCGTGGGAGAGGTCAGGATTTCCCTGATTGGTTCGTCAGCCGCATTCGTTGCAAATATTTTCTTTAACTGGGTTTTCATTTTCGGGAAATTTGGTGCACCGCGCCTGGAGCTTGTCGGGGCGGCTGTGGGAACAATAATTGCGCGTGTTATTGAATTTGCTATCGTGGTTGGTTATTTTATCATAAAGGACAAGGTGTTTTCTTTCCGTTTGAGGCATATCCTGATCAGTGCAAGATCCATGCATCATCAGTATGTACAGTACAGTATGCCGGTTTTGATCAGTGATACACTTCTCGGACTGAGCCTCTCTCTCGTGTCGATCATTTTCGGTCATGTGGGCAGCAGCATCTCGGCAGCCAATGCAATTATCAATTCTGTCAGCCAGGTGACAACCGTACTGAATACGGGCATGGCAGGCGCCGCTGCGATCGTTGTGGGAAATACGATTGGTGAGGGCAGTATTGAAAAGGCAAAACGGGAGAGTAATACCTATGTAGTGCTTTCTATTTTATTTGGGATTATTGTGATCCTGCCGCTTCTTCTTGTGGAGCGCCCATATGTGAGCCTGTACAATATCACAGAGGAAACACGCCAGATCGCACACGGTATGATGCTGGTTACCTGCGCAATGATGCCGATTCAGACTATGGCGTATGTGACCTCCAAGGGTATTCTGCGCGGAGGAGGCGATACCAGATTCCTGTTGCTTGCAGACAGCAGTATGGTATGGTTTGTCTCGCTGCCGCTTGGAGCGCTGGCAAGTTTTGTATGGCATCTGGACCCGACATGGATCTATTTTTTCCTGCGTGTGGAGTTTCCACTGAAGGGAATCATCTGTTTCGTTCGGTTCTGTACCGGAAAGTGGGTCAAGATCATCAAAGGGGAAAAGAACGCTGATTCATAAATGGTCGGTTGAATAAATTAGAAAATTCAACTGAGCAGTTAGAGAATACCCGGGGAATATCTGCTATAATGGTTCTGAGGTGAGAAAAGTGAAACAGTTAGTCGGAAAAAATATAGCCAGGTATCGGAAAGAACGACAGTTGACACAGCAGGAATTGGCCAATATTTTGCGGAATACTGAATATGGAGAGAAGCAAAATGATACACATAGCGATTTGCGACGATGAAAAGGATTTTGTCGCATATATGACAGACCTGTTGAAGCAATATGCAGCCGAAACCGGCGAGGAAATAAAAGTAACTGCATACTATGACGGCATAGAACTGATTGAAAAGTACGATACCACCATTGATCTGATTTTCCTTGATATTCAAATGAGGCTGGTGGATGGTCTGCGGGCCGCCGAGCGCATCCGGCAGATGGATGAAAAGGTCAGCATTATTTTTCTGACAACACTCACCCAATACGGCTTAGAGGGATATAAATATCAGGCCACAAATTACATTGTTAAGCCGATGAAGTATATCCGGCTGAAAGCGGAAATGGATCAGTGGATGAAAAAACATCGGAAAGAGGACAGCCCTGCTGTGGTAATTTCCAACGATAACGGGAAATATAAGGTTTCTCTAAAATCCATTCGTTATATTGAAACATACAACCGCAATCTGCTGTTCCATACCGAGCAAGAAAATATCATCTGCTATAAGCGAATGAAAGAAATAGAACGAGAGCTGCAGGATAAGGGTTTTGTACGCTGCCACACCAGCTATATTGTCAACCTGTTCTATGTGAAAGGTATCAAAAAGCTGGATGTTGAACTCATTACCGGCGAGATCATTCCTATCAGCCAGCCAAAGCGAAAAGAGTTTATGGAACGTCTGGCAGACTATTGGGGGGATATGCTGTAATGTGGCTATATAATCTGTTGGATATTTTATCCACAATAACAGAAATGCTTGTATTCTATACAATGATTGACTGCTTTTGTAAAAAGCCCCGCTTTCAGGCCGGGATAAGCAGAATTATGCCGCCTGTTTTCCTTATGGCGTTTGTTATTGTTTCTACCTATCTCACTGATTTGGGAGCGATCAAGATTTTCGCAATACTGTCCTTGATGGTGGTGCTTGTCCATTTATTTTATGAAATTTCATTCCATGAAAGCCTTGTTGTGATGGAAATGTCTTTTTTGTTGATGTGCATGCTTCCCGAAGGTGTTAGCCTATCATTGATGAGCTATATTTATGACGGCGATATAATGGTTACTATGGGGGCCGGTACTATACTAAAATGGCAAATATATGTCATTACTATCGTGTTTCGATGTTTATTGCTGGCCGTTGCATATAGATTACTTCACAACTTCATTTACCATGTTCAGCCCAAAGATGTTGCAGTATTGTCAATCAGTTTCTTTTTAGCTTTTTGTGTTTCATTTGCCAGCACATACGGGTATTTGAATTTGCAGGTTGGCGATACTTCTCGTTTGGATTTGATAACATCTGTATTTTGTGTGTATTTTGCAGTACAGTTTCTATACTCTAAAAATGTTTCCTATCTCCGTGAGCAGGAACAGCGGGATAAAATACAGATTGCCCGGCTTCAGCAGCAGTTTACCTACTATCAGGATAAACTAAAGGATGAAGAACGTGTCCGCGCTCTCTACCATGACCTGAAAAATCATTTGCTTGTATTGGAGAGCAGACAAAACACAGAAGAAACACGGCAGATGGCCGAAAGCCTGCGTTCGCAGATTGCAGGCTATGAAAACTATGTGCATACGGGGAATGAATTTCTGGACATTATCCTAAAGGATAAAGCGGTGAAAGCCCGTGAAAAGCAGATTGATTTTTCGGCAATGGTCGATTGGGGCGGCATTGATTTTGTGGAACCGCTGGACATCAGCACGATTTTCGGCAATGCGATTGACAATGCCATTGAAGCCTGCGAAAAGCTGGCACAGGATCAACGACTGATTACCGTAAAAGCCGAATGTGTTCGGGATATGCTGCTTATCACCATAGAAAACAGCACCTTGTCGGAAGTCCGGCCTATCGAGGGAACCACAAAGCAAGACCATTTTCTGCATGGCTTTGGTATTTCCAACATAAAAAATGCCGTAGAGAAATACGGAAGCCAGTGCAGCTTCCGGCAGAAGGATGGAACCTGCCGGCTGAAAATTCTCATTCCCATTCCTTGATTGATAAACGTCGCTTTTCGTGAAGCGGCGTTTTTTCTGCCCTTTTTTGAGTGGGGGCTTAGTTTTTTCAATGTGGATATTAGATTAAGCATTTTACATTGCGCCTTTCTTTGCCCCGGATATAATGAAAGCAAATCAAAAAACAAAGAGAGGTCATGCTATATGAATATTTTAAGCACCAATCAGCTAACCAAACAATACGGTACCGAGCCGAACATTGTGAAAGCTCTGGACAATGTGAGCATCTCCATTGAACAGGGAGAATTTGCTGCCATCATCGGCACATCAGGCAGTGGAAAATCTACCCTGCTGAATATGTTGGGAGGGTTAGACCGTCCTACTTCCGGCAGCGTAAAGGTGGACAAATTCGAGCTGGGCAAGCTGAAGGACGAGGATCTGACGGTGTTCCGCCGCCAGCGCATCGGTTTTATTTTCCAGAACTATAATCTGGTTCCCATCCTGAATGTGTATGAAAATATCGTCATGCCTATTCAGCTTGACGGGAAAAAGCCCGATCAGAAATTTATTCAGGAGATCGTTTCCCTGCTGGGGCTGGAAAAGAAGCTATACAATATGCCAAACACACTTTCCGGCGGTCAGCAGCAGCGCGTGGCGATTGCAAGGGCTTTAGCCAGCAAGCCCGCTATCATCCTGGCCGATGAACCGACCGGCAATCTGGACAGCAAGACCGGCGATGAAGTAATCGAGCTGTTGAAAGTTACCGGCAGGAAATTTCATCAGACCATTGTAATGATTACCCATAACCCCGAAATTGCCCGGCAGGCAGACCGCACCATCCGTATTGAAGACGGCCGGATTGCAGAGTAAAGGCGGTGATATCATGAAAGAACAGAAATCAATCATACGCACATTGACGAACCGGAGTTTCAAGGCGAACAAAACACGGAATTTGATTGCCGCCTTTGCTATCGTTCTGACTACGGTTATGTTTACCTCCCTGTTTGTCTTGTCACAGAGCATGGTACAAAATTTGCAGGATATGAATTTTCAGCAGGCCGGATATAACACCCATTTAAGCTCCGGCACCATGACTGATGAAGAAGCGGAAAAGATCACCGCCCACGAAGCTGTCAGGGACTTCGGGAAAAGCATCGTCATGGGAATTGCCGAAAACGAGGAATTGACCGGGCGGCAGGTAGAAATCCGCTATGCCGATGAAAACTATGCCCGATCTAGTTTTTCCTATCCGGACGTGGGAAACATGCCGGTACAGGAAAACGAAATCGCCTTAGATACGATCACCCTTGATAAAATGGGCCTGCCCCATGAAACAGGTCAGGAAATTACCCTGCGGTGGCGCAAGGATCTGAATAGTGAGGAATATACCGTCAGCCATTTTATCCTTTCCGGCTATTGGGAGGGAAATTCCGCTGCCATGGCAAGTATGGCATGGGTATCCGAAGCCTTTGTCCAAACGGAATGTGCGGGCGTTGAACAGGAAGCGCAGTTGGCAGACGGGCAGGTTTTGGGAACCGTCATGCTCCACATCAATCTTTACAGCGACGATCATTTGGAGCAGGCAGCGGATCAGATTTTAGCAGATACCGGCTTGACCGATGTATCTCTTTCTGCAAATATGGCCTATGACTCCACCATGAACCAGAACATCATCCGTGAAGCGCTGCCTATGGCAATTTGCATGATACTGGTCTTTGCCAGCGGGTATCTGATCATCTATAACATTTTCCAGATTTCCGTTGCCGGTGACATCCGTTTTTACGGCAGGCTGAAAACCTTGGGCGCATCCAAAAAGCAGATTAGAAAAATGATCTACGGACAAGCGAACCGCCTGTCGCTGATCGGTATTTCTGTTGGGCTTTTGATCGGCTATCTTTTAGGTTCGGTTTTAGTGCCGATAATGATCACCGGGACGATCGGAAAAGCAAAAACGGCGGTCAATCCCAATATCTTCATAGGCTCTGCGCTGTTCGCTTATTTGACAGTATTGATTTCCTGCATGAAGCCTGCCAAAATTGCTGGAAAAGTTTCCCCTATGGAGGCATTACGATACACGGACACGGGAACCGGCAGCAAACGGAAAATCAAGAAAAGCACCGGCGGCGCAAGTATTCCTAAGATGGCACTGGCAAATTTGGGGCGCAATAAGAAGCGCACGATCACGGTGATCTGTTCCCTGACACTGGGGCTTGTACTGCTCACCTGCATCTATGCGAAAAATGCCAGCTTTGATATTGATAAATACATGAGCCAAACGGTAATCAGCGATTTTGAGGTAAAGGACAGTTCGATTTCTTCTGCTTTTGGAACCTATAATCCGTATGGAACAACGATTTCCACCAAGCTGGTACAGCAAATCGAGGGTTTGAACGGGCTGGAAGCCACCGGGCATTTGTACTCGCAGGTATTTATCCATGAAATCGGGGCGTCTGCCCTTGCAAATATCCGGACCTATTATAATGCCGATGAAAGGCTTCCCTATATCGAAGCGACCGACGCCGGGCTGGCAGAAGCCTATCACGATATGATAGACAGCGGGAAATGTACTTCCGTCCTGTACGGCGTTGACGGTCTGATACTGGATGCCTTTGCACAGGAAGGCCGAATACTGGACGGTGCCTTTGATAAGGAAAAATTCTTATCCGGGGACTATGTGGTTGTGGAAGCCGCTGCCGGCGCAGAGGATAGCGAAAAAGAAACACAGCCTACCTATTCTGTCGGTGATATGGTAGAGCTGAACGGACAGCAATATGAGGTTATGGCGATCGTGGCCGATATATCTGCCATTACCGAGGGAGTGAACAGCGATGTAGAGGATTTCCTGTCTTTCTATCTCCCGGCGGATACGTTTCGGGCAATGTACCCGGACAATACCCTGAGAAAATTTTTCTTTGATGTGGCCGGGGAATACCAGACGCAGGCGGAAGAAATGCTGACCGACTACCGGAGCAATGCGGACAAAAGCCTGGATTTTACTTCAAAATCTACGTTGATCGAACATTATAAGGAGCAGACACGGGCAAATACCGTGATGGGTTTTGCTATCAGCCTTATTATCGCTTTTGTCGGTATTTTGAATTTCATAAACTCTATGGTAACGGCGATTGTGTCCCGTCAAAAAGAATTTGCCATGATACAGAGTGTCGGTATGACAAAGCGGCAGCTTCGCAGGATGCTGGTCGATGAGGGATTATATTATGCCGGAAGTACCCTGCTGATTTCCTACATTTTGGGAGCCTTGTCCGTGTCCGTCGGCGTCCGCATGATGGTATCCGGCGACTGGACGGCAACGTTTCATTTTACGCTCCTGCCGCTCGTAATCTGTACGCCGCTCCTGATTGTCTTTGCGGTCCTGATCCCGTATCTTTGCTTTAAAAATCTGGAAAAACAGAGCATCGTGGAGCGGCTTCGGGCTGCGGACTGATCATTCTTTCATGCAGCCGCGCCGGAGAAGAAGGGCTGTGCGCTGCAACTTACTGCCCCACAGATGCAACTTACCTGTAAGCGCCTTGTAGCCGTTGTTTTTCCCTGCTAAGATACTTTTATCCTGAAACAGGACGCCGGAAAGGGTGTCGCAGGAATGCCGGAAGCGTTCTCAAAATTCAGGTATGGAGGTAAAAACATGGGTATCATTAAGGTGAATAAACTCACAAAAAAGTATGGCGATTTTACGGCGGTTGACCATGTTTCTTTTGAGGTGGAAAAAGGGATAATGCTTGGCTTCCTTGGAGTAAACGGGGCGGGCAAAACGACAATGATCCATATGCTGTCGACATTGCTTGCGCCGGATGACGGAACGGCGGAGATTTGCGGAGAGATACTGGGGAAAAAAGACGCGGAAATTCGCGGAAAAATAGGCATCGTATATCAGCAGAACTGTCTCGACGATATACTGACCGTCCGGGAGAATCTGATCTGCAGAGGAGTGATCCATGGCGCGTCCAAAAAGGAGGCAAAGGGACAGTGTGAGCGGTTAAGTGAGATATTGAAACTGAAAGATATTTTAGGGAAAAAGTACCGGACACTGTCAGGAGGACAGAAGAGAAAATGTGAGATAGCGGCGGCTCTTATGCACACGCCGGAACTCCTGTTTTTGGATGAGCCGACAACGGGCCTTGATCCGGCTACCCGCGTGGATGTGTGGAATATGATCGAGGAACTGCAAAAGAAAGAGAAAATGACGGTATTTCTCACCACCCATTACATGGAGGAGGCGGCGGGAGCGGATCAGATCATCATTATGGACCGGGGCAGCATTATAACTTCCGGAACTCCCTTTGAGTTAAAAGAGAAATATGCGATGGATCAGTTGAAGATCTATTACAAAAACGGGGAAGTGGAGGAAAAGCCGATCCGTTCCACCTTGGAGGCGCTGCCTATCGTAAATCCGATCGCGGACAGGATAGAAGGATTTGAGGTCATTCAGGGGAATATGGATGATGTGTTTTTAAACGCAGTGGGAAGAAAATTGAGTGAAGAGGGGGAAAGATAGATATGGAACAGTTTTTTGCGATCACGGGCCGCAATCTGAAAATTTATTTTCGGGATAAGGGCGCCGTATTTTTTTCCCTGTTATCGATGATCATTGTAATCTGTCTCATGCTGTTTTTTCTCGGGGATATGAATGTGGAAAGCATTACGGAAATTCTTGAACAGTTTCCGGGCAGAGATGCAGCGGCAGATGAGAAAAATGCAGAGCTTCTGATCCTTTCATGGACATGTGCCGGTATTATCTCTATTAATGCGGTAACAGTGACCCTGTCGGTGCATTCTGCCGTGATCAAGGACAGAGGGAGCGTGGAGCGGACTTGGCACCGTGGTCGGCACATTGGTGGGATTTCTCGGAGGAATTTATATTCCGATCGGCGCGATCCCTGACAGGAGAAGCGGAATTGCGGCGGATAAGAATGAACCGGAAACTAAGGGAAAAATATCGTGACCCTTGACAGGCAGGACAGGTTTGCTATAATGAGTAAATAAATGAATGGAAGGGGAGCTTGCAGCAGCAGGCTGAGAGAAGATTAGTGCTATCTTGACCCGTAACCTGATTTGGATAATGCCAACGTAGGGAAGATAAAGCGCATTTTGGCGGAGATATCAACGTTTGGTATCTCCGCTTTTTAAATATGCAAAACTCCGCAGAGTATTCTGTGCGGAAGATGTGCAGAATTCTGCGCATCCTCGCGGGGCATATCTTGAATCAATGACATTCTGCGGCAAACCGGGGGCACCACTTTTTGTCGCTATATAAAATCATGCTGATTACAAATGAGAGGAGATTTTGATTATGAAAACAGCATTGACAATCGCTGGAAGTGATTCCAGCGGAGGCGCCGGTATCCAGGCAGACATCAAGACAATGACGATGAATGGCGTATTTGCCATGAGCGCGATCACAGCATTGACTGCCCAAAACACCACCGGCGTAACAGGTATTTTTGAGACGTCACCCGAATTTTTACAAAAGCAGCTTGACGCCGTATTTACAGATATTTTTCCGGATGCGGTAAAGATCGGAATGGTATCTTCCGCTGCGCTGATCGGGGTGATCGCAGAGAGGCTTCGGTTTTATAAGGCAGGAAATATCGTAGTAGATCCGGTAATGGTGGCTACCAGCGGTTCAAAGCTGATCTCGGATGACGCCATTTCCGTATTAAAGGAGAAGCTGTTCCCTCTGGCAACAGTCCTGACCCCAAATATTCCGGAGGCGGAAGTCCTTTCGGGGATGGAAATCCGGGATGAAGCGGGCATGATCAGGGCGGCCGAAGAGATAAGCGGGCGCTATCAATGTGCGGTACTCTGCAAAGGCGGACATAAGCTGAATGACGCGAATGACCTGTTATACAGGGATGGTGAATATCAATGGTTTCAGGGAAAGAGAATTGACAATCCCAATACACATGGAACAGGATGTACGCTCTCCAGCGCAATTGCCTCGAACCTTGCGAAAGGATATGGCCTGGATGATTCCGTAAAGAGGGCGAAAGATTATATTTCCGGCGCATTGTCTGCGCATCTGGATCTGGGGAAAGGAAGCGGACCGATGAACCATGCTTTTGACCTGGCCGGCCGGTTTGCAGAGGAGGCGTAGAAAAATGGAAAAAAGAACATCTTTATTTGAAAATGGATTGATCTGGTTTGGGGCGGGCGTTTCCATTGCTGAGATATTGACAGGTACTTATTTTGCGCCCCTTGGATTTCAAAAAGGACTTTTGGCGATCGTGGTCGGTCATGTGATCGGCTGCCTGATGCTTTTCCTTGCCGGCGTCATCGGAGGAAAAGTGCGCCGGAGTGCAATGGAAACCGTGAAGATGAGTTTCGGACAAAAGGGCAGCATCCTTTTTTCCGTATTGAATATTTTGCAGTTAGTGGGCTGGACCGCGATCATGATCTATGACGGTGCGCTGGCAGCCGAAGGCATCTTTGCCACGGGACGGTGGGTATGGTGTCTGGTCATCGGTATACTGATCATAGTGTGGATCCTGATTGGAATTACGAATCTGGGTAAAGTCAATACGGTGGCAATGGGAGCATTGTTTTTGCTCACGATCATTCTCTGCGTAAAGATATTCGGCGGAGGTAGTCCGGTGAGCATTGCGGATGATTCCCTGACTTTTGGGGCTGCGGTGGAATTATCTGTAGCGATGCCGTTATCCTGGCTGCCGCTGATCAGCGATTACACCCGTGAGGCGGAGAAGCCGGTTCAGGCAACTGCTGTGAGTGCGGTTGTATACGGTATCGTGAGCTGCTGGATGTATGTGATCGGTATGGGCGCGGCCATATTTACGGGTGAATATGATATCGCCATGATCATGGTAAAAGCGGGTCTTGGAATTGCGGGGCTGCTCATTATCGTATTTTCAACCGTGACAACCACGTTTCTGGATGCGTATTCGGCAGGAATATCCAGCGAGGCGATCTTCAGTAAACTGAATGGAAAATGGATTGCCGTCGGCGCAGCGGTTTTGGGTACGATAGGTGCAATTGTGTATCCTATGGATAACATAACTGACTTCCTGTACCTGATCGGATCGGTTTTTGCCCCGATGATCGCGATACAGATCGCAGACTTCTTTATTTTGAAAAAAGAGTACAGTGAAAAGGCATTTTGCTGGAAAAATCTTATCATATGGGTGATCGGATTTGTCCTTTACCGTATACTTATGAATGTGGATTTTGTTTTGGGAAATACACTGCCGGATATGGTATTGACGATACTGTTATGCTGTCTGGTAAGACCAAGAAAAAAATAAATTGACTCTCACACAGTGTCAGGCATTATGATATATATGAGCTCAGGAAAACACAATATTGTGGAGGTAACAGAATGTTAAAAATTGGAGATTTTTCAAAGTTATCCAGAGTGACTATCCGAATGCTGCGGCACTATGATGAGATCGGCCTGCTGAAGCCGGTAAAAATAGATAAATATACCGGGTATCGGTATTACAGTGAGGGACAGCTTCCGGTAATGGCGCGCATCAATTCCCTGAAAGATATGGGATTTGGACTTGCTGTGATCAAAGAGATCCTGCAGTGTTATGACGACTATGAGTGCGATCCTTCACGATAAAGAATACAGAGAGTCCGAGGTGGATGTGGAAGTGCAGGCGGCCGTGAAAGGCAGTTATCAGGATACGGAACATGTGAAATTTAAGATACAGCCGGAAACTGCAGTCGCAAGTATCACGTTCAACGGTCCTTATGAACAGTTTCGGGATGTATATGCGTCCCTCGCCGCGTGGGTGGAGGCAAACGGATATGAATATTGCGGAGCGATGTTTGATATTTATCATGTAAGCCCTCATGAGACGCAGAATCCGGAGGAGTTTGTGACGGAGGTTTGCTGTCCGGTACGGAAAAAGCAGACGGGAATAGATGCAGATCAGATGTCCGGCAAATAAACCGGAAAATGAAAAGAGGGACTGGGAGGCTGCCGGCGAAACGACGGCAGCCTTTGTCTAATTAATGTAGTTCTGCCAGACGGGAACCCTAAAATTGTATGCTATAATGAACCTGTAGAGTTTAAACTTCAAATTCCTGTACTTTAGGAAATTTGAGTGTTTCAATAAAACTTCAATAATCTTTCTGTACAATGATGCCATCAAAGTACAGGAGGCTTTTTATTTTGAAAAGCTAAATGGGAAAGGAGTAAGATGATGAAATACCGCCACGAATGGAAACACGAGATAAGCTATAGCGATATGTTGGTCCTTCGTCAGCGATTGTCGGTTGTCATGAAAGGGGATACCCATGCAGTTGACGGAAAGTATAAAATTCGCAGTTTATATTTCGATAATGCTTCCGATAAAGCCCTCAGAGAAAAGGTTGACGGAGTAAACGTTCGGGAAAAGTTCCGCATTCGCTATTACAACGATGACATCTCCTTGATTCATTTAGAAAAAAAGAGCAAGGTAAATGGCTTATGCCGGAAGGAAAGCACAGCCCTGTCCGCAGAACAGGCACAGGCGATTGTCGATGGTAATCATGGATGGATGGCAGAAAGCGGAGTCCCGCTGGTTCAGGAACTTTACAGTAAAATGATGAGTCAGGGGCTGCGTCCTAAAACAATCGTAGATTACATAAGAGAACCTTTCGTTTTTGCTCCCGGCAATGTTCGTGTAACACTTGATTATAATATTCGAACAGGATTAAACTGTATGGATTTATTAAACTCAAAATGCGTTACGGTTCCCATTGGAGAAGCGCCGATCATTCTTGAGGTGAAATGGGATGAGTATCTTCCGGATATTATTCGTGATGCCGTGCAGCTGCCAAATTGCCGTGTTGGCGCATTTTCCAAATATGCCATATGCAGAATATATGGTTAACAAAATCAAAATTTAAAAGGAGTAATCATTATGACTTTCAATGACATTTTCAAATCAAGTTTTCTCGAGAATATCGAAAGCGTGAGTATTCTCGATATAGTAATTGCATTAGTATTAGCTTTTGGCATCGGTATGTTTATTTTTCTCGTATATAAAAAGACCTATCAGGGCGTTATGTATTCTTCCAGCTTTGGAACGACTCTTGTAGCCCTCACAATGATCACTACCGTTGTGATTTTGGCGGTTACTTCCAATGTGGTTCTTTCTCTTGGTATGGTTGGCGCTCTTTCTATCGTTCGTTTTCGTACCGCTATTAAAGAACCGCTTGATATTGCGTTC
>CAZJSI010000038.1:0-20380 GCA_964548675.1 uncultured Eubacterium sp.
CTATGACATAAAAAACTCTATGCAGGCTGTTCATCTGCATAGAGTTCCTCTTTCTATTTTATAATATGCGCATCTGATATATTATTCTTCTGTTGCTTCCTCTTCTGCAGCTTCTTCAGCCGGAGCTTCCTCCTCTGCAGGAGCCTCTTCCTCTACAGCTTCTTCCGGTACTTCTTCAGCCGGGGCCTCTTCTTCCACAACCTCGCACTCTACGAACTCAGGCTCTGTCTCACATTTTTCTCCACAGTTTGCGCAGAAGTTTGCTTCCTGGGAAACCGGATTGCCGCAGGCCGGACATCTCTTGATCCCGCGAACCTCATCTTTATTCGCTTTCAGTTCGCCAATTTCCTCAAAAGCTGCCTTGATCGCTAAGATCTGATCGTATTCTGCATTTTTATCATCCTTGTGATCCTGATAGTATGCTTTTCCAAGTTCACGGTACATTCTCTGGATGGCGCCCTCACGCTCTTTGATATCCATTGTGATCTTTGCCGTATCCTTTAATTCCTTTGCCTTGTTCAAACCATCCTTACCAGCTGCGGAAATTGTATTACTTATTTTGTCAAAAAATGCCATTTCAAAAAACCCCTTTCTCTTTTTCCTTTTTTATACATTATACCTCTTTTCCGGGTTGATACAAGAATTTTTCTCTAAAATTTTTATGAAATAATGTCTGCAGACATTATTTCGGCGCCGATTTGCGGCGAAGCTTTCATCGGCAAATCGTGTGCATCCTCCTTGACAATATCATGAACGAAGTTCATGGTATTGTCATCTCACGCAAATATAAACCATATACACGATATAAATTATGAGCATACTGAGTCCGCCAAATCGTGTGAGCACCTGCCGTTTCCAGACAAGCGCCATAATATACAGGCTCATAAAGATCAAAATTACAATATCGATCAGGTTGTCCGCCGTCACAGCAATGGGGCTGATCGCAGACGCCAGGCCGCCTACCAGAAGTATGTTAAAAATATTGGAACCGATCACATTTCCAAGAGCCATGCCTGCCTGGTTCTTTTTCGCCGCCACCACAGAAGTCACAAGCTCCGGCAGGGATGTTCCGATGGAGCAGATTGTCAGTCCGATCAACGTCTCACTCAATCCAAAACGAAGAGCTATGACTTCCGCAGAATTAACGACTGCCTGGCCTCCCAGCACGATAGCGGCCAAACCGCCTATAATATAGATCAGGCATCTTCCCATAGGCAGTTCCTTTATCTCCTCAACATCAGGACAAATCCCTTTCTTCATGGAAATCTTAGCAGATAATACCATCCAGACGAGAAAAAGCACAAAAAGCGCAACTAAGATCAGGCCGTCCATATTTCCAACAGACATCCCCAGAAATCCCATCACTCCAATGATAACAGCAACCAGAATTGAAAATGGGAATTCCTTTTTCAGCGTTTCTTTTTTGATCGGAAGAGGTGAAAACAGCGCACACACACCGCAGACCACCATAAGATTGAAAATATTGGAACCGATCACATTACTGATCGCCATTCCATTACTTCCCTTTATCGACGCCGCAATACTCACCGCACATTCAGGAGCGCTCGTTCCCATCGCCACGATCGTCATGCCGATGATAAACACCGGCACATTGAATTTTTTTGCAACGGCAGCACTGCCCTCCACAAAGAAATCCGCACCCTTTACTAACAATACAAATCCCAGAATCAAAAAAATATAATCTAACATACCGATACCTGCTTTCTCAATATTATAAAAACCGCTCTGCGAACCCTATAATCAGATTGACCGCGCAAAAAACAGCGCCTTTTATGAAAATCTGCTTTGCATCTTCTCATAAGCTGCATTATAACAAACCAAGATGTTCTACCAGTATCTTTACCCCGATAAAAATTAATATGATACCGCCCAGAACAGTCGCCCTGTTTTTAAACTTACTGCCAAACACATTTCCGATAAATACACCTGCCACAGAAAAAACGAATGTAATGCATCCGATCAGTGTAACGGAGGTCGCAATCTTTACCTGCAGAAAAGCAAAAGTAATCCCAACAGCCAACGCATCAATACTTGTTGCAACCGCCAGCATAAAGAACTCTTTCAGATTGATTCCGTCCGTGGGACAGACCTCCTCCTTTTTCTCTTTGACCGCATCCAGGATCATCTTTCCCCCAAGGAACGCCAAAAGCCCAAAGGCGATCCAGTGATCCACTGCTGTGATATACTTCTGAAAACGGCTTCCCAACAGCCACCCCAAAGAGGGCATCAACGCCTGGAACCCGCCAAAAAACAGTGCCAATACAAAAGTATATTTCAGATTCACCTTTTTCATACCAAGCCCCTTACAGATCGCTACGGCAAATGCATCCATAGAGAGCCCGACACCGATCATAGCTAATTCAAAAAATCCCATTTTCTCCTCCTGTAAAAATGTAGTGAACAAAAAAACCCACGTATGCCTTATTTGTTTGGCATACATGAGTCTCATTCTTTAAGATTTGCCAGGTTTATAAAAACCGGGTTTGTTGACAAATCACGCATTTTCCTGCGCGAACTACTCCCTCAAGAAGTCTTTTCATAATATAAAATAGAAATATTTGTTTGTCAACCCGTTCTTTGCTCCATCATGCGCATATTTTTCATTTGTTTTGCAACAAATACAATTGTGATCAGCATCGCCAGCCCGTCTGCGATCGGCCCGGCATACATAACTCCGTCAATACCAAAGAAAATGGGGAAAATAACGATCAGCGGGAGCAGACAGACAATCTGCCTCGTCAGAGAAACGATCATTCCCAGAACAGCCTTTCCTATGGAAGTAAAAAAGCCGGCGGACATCGGCTGTATGCCGTTAATACATGTCATCATCATAAAGATACGGAAATATCTTTCTGCAAAATGAAAATATTCCTCCGTACCGGTTCCAAATATGGCCGTGATCTGCCGTGGAAATAACTGAAAACAGAGAAAAAAGCAAACGCCAATGATCAGGGAGGCCATGGCGGCTTTCCGGTAAGCTTCCCGCACGCGCCCATAGAGCTGCGCTCCGTAATTAAATCCGAATATGGGCTGACACCCCTGCGAAATTCCGATACAGATTGAGATAAATACCAGATTTACCTTTGATATGATCCCCACACAGGCAAGGGGAATATCAGAGCCATACACAGAGGCAGCTCCATAGGTGCGCAGTATATTATTCATCACGATCTGCACAACAGCAATCGCAATCTGATTAATGCATGATGCCACGCCAAGAGAAATAATTGCCCTGATCTGTTCCAATCCCGGTATAAACATCTCCTTTTTCAGTTTCATCTTTGACAAACACAGAAAATAGATGATGACCATGATCCCCGATACGATCTGACCGATCACAGTTGCCCAGGCAGCCCCCTTAATTCCCCAATGAAATGCAAAAATAAATAAAGGATCTAATATCGTATTAATAATTGCCCCGCTCAGCATACACGCCATGGAATATGTCGGACTTTCATCGGATCGGACCAGATGTCCTCCTCCCGTCATCAATACGAGAAAAGGAATTCCGACAGCGGTGATTCCCGTGTAATCCATTGCATATTTCCTGGTATCTGCGGTAGCTCCAAACAGATCCACCAGCGGTTCCAGAAAAATGAGTACCACCAACATAAAGGCAACACCGCAGATAACCAGCATAGATAACCCGCACCCGGCAATTTTCTTTGCCTTTTCCTGCTCTCCCGCACCGGATTGCAGATTATATTTGGACGCGCTTCCAATCCCAAACAAAAGCGCTGTCGCCGTTGAAATTGTGCTGACCGGAAAGGCAATATTGGTTGCCGCATTTCCCAACATTCCCACTCCCTGACCGATAAAAATCTGGTCCACGATATTATAAAGTGAGCTTACCAGCATACTGATAATTGCCGGTATCGCAAATTTTAAAATTAATTTTCCGATCTTTTCAGTGGCAAGAGGATTATTCCGTGCTCGTTTATTTTTGTCCATAATACGCATTCTCACCATGTTTCCGATAATAATGTTTGTCCTGTAATTCCTGCGGTGCAGGTTTTACCTGCGGGTTGATCAGCTCTGCACGGTATGCCATCTTCGCCACCTCTTCCAGCACTACCGCATTGTGAACCGCTTCCATACAGTCCCCGCCCCACGTAAACGGTCCATGGTTTTTACAGAGAACCGCCGGAACTGCCATAATATCTTTTTCCATGTGTTTCATTTCATCGACGATCAAATGTCCCGTATTTTCTTCATAAGCACTATTAATTTCCTCCGCTGTCAGACATCTAAGGCACGGCACTTCCCCATAAATATAATCCGCGTGGGTAGTTCCATAACACGGGATGTCCCGCCCCGACTGCGCCCAGCTTGTGGCATAAGAAGAATGAGTATGTACAATGCCGCCAATCTCGTCAAATGCTTTATATAGTTCCAGGTGGGTTGCCAGGTCAGAAGACGGCCGGTATTTCCCCTCGACCACATTTCCCTCCATGTCAACGACCGTCATCTGATCCGGGGACAATTGCTCATAGGGAATGCCGCTCGGCTTAATTACAACCAATCCGTTTTCCCTGTCTATACCGCTTACATTTCCCCACGTGAAAGTCACCAGTCCATAGGCCGGGAGCAGCATATTTGCTTCATAAACCTGTTTTTTTAATTTCTCCAGCATATTCATCATCCTTTCTGATCTGATATAATGCTACCTCATCAATCTCGCGGTTTGTGGATACGATGTAATCATTACCCTGATATGAATATATAAGTACGTTTGCGGAACCACAGCCATGATCTATGACCTGTGATTCAAACTCCCTTTTTTCTTTATTCCATGTGAAAAGAAGGAGATCTCTGCCGCCTTCCCGATGACCGATTACCACGGATGGCTTTCCCCCCAGCTTACCTCCATAAATGGAATGGGAAAACTCCGCTTTCTTCCCATAATCGTAAACTTTCTCAAATCTGCCATCCTTCTGATGGTAAATACTGATGTTATCCCCGTGAAAAGGTGCGATCACCGCAAGCTCATCCATGCCATCCCCATCCAGATCCACCAACACAGCATCAGACGCCGGCGTGTCAAGCAACCGCGTAATTTCCCATTTCCCGCCCTTTTCCTCTGGAGGCGCAAATTTATAGACGCCGCTTTCGCAGGATATGACCGCTTTGTCCATGCCATCTTCCGTAATTTTGTAGTAACCGTGGTTTTTCACCATACCGTCCATGACTATGTCCATCTGTAACTGATGCTCATCATCGAATCCGCTGAAATCCTCCGGCAGAACAGAAGCGTAGACTTTTCCCGGATAGGACCAGTCGTCCTCTGCATGATCCTGTCCGGATTTGACAGTACATGCGATCAAATATTTCACGCCGCCGCGCTCCAATATGCCAAACCGGTGGATGAAAGGAATGTCCAGCAAAGTCCGGATCTCCCATTTTCCGTCCGCGGAAGGCGTCGCAATAATAATCTTCGCCTCCGTAGAATCATTCGGGGAGAAAAATTTCTGTGTCGCCAGAAACTGTCCGTCTGTTCCCGGAATCTGCAGCATTGTCATGACTCCGCCCGGTTCCGTCCACACGGTATCTTTATCATTTCCGTCAAGGTCATATAACGCACAACGTCCTTTCCGTTCGGCAGCCACAAGGAAATGTTCTTCTCCCTTGTAAAACAGCGGAGCCACCGCATAACATTTCGGGATCTTACCGATCCTCTTTTTTTCTATTTCCAAAATCCATCCCCCTTTCATCTTCCGTCCCATTTCCGCTTATCTAATGCAAAATTCGGCAGCGGCCAGGACCAAGCCGGATTTCTTTACAGCATGCTGAAAAATCAGCATTCTGCCTGTTTATCAAGAATCGCGCGCATTCTCATGCTCGCATCCAAAAGTTCCTCTTTCCACACTGTTCCGCCCTGATACCAGAACTCTGTCACAAAACGGCGCACTCCCAGTTCCCACGAAGTCCGGATCATCGTCTCGAAATCCACATGTCCCTCACCGAAATGCATATCCCGAAAAATTCCCGGTTTTGTCTCTTTTAGATGAACCGCAACAATGTGTCCCTTGCCGGAGAGCAGGTCACCGCTGACATCCTTACTGTAAACCTTTGCCGCATTCGTAATATTTCCCACATCAGGATATACATTCAGATAAGGGGAATCCATGTAATTCACGTACTCCATCGCTTTCTCCACGGTGTTCATAAATTCCGTCTCCATTGTCTCAAATCCCATAATGATCCCATTTTTTGCGGCCTCTGCCGTCGCTTTTTTCAGATTTTCCAGAAAATAACTTCTGGTCTTTTCATCGCCGTCTTCGTAATAGACATCGTATCCCGCAAGCTGAATGATGCGGATACCCAGATCATCTGCCAGCCTGATCGCCTTTTCCATGATCTCCATGCCACGCTCCCGAACGGAAACGTCATGACTCCCAAGCGGAAATTTTCGGTGGCCGCTCAGACACATGGAACGGATTGGAATACCGGTTTCCGCCATCGTCCTGATTAATCTCAGCCGTTCTTCTCCGGACATATCCAGCCTTGCCAGTTTTTCATCCGTCTCATCCACACTCATCTCGACAAAATCAAACCCGGCTTCCCTCGCCGCTGTCAGTTTTTCCCGCCAGGACAGGTCGGACGGCATCGCCTTTTCATATAATCCCAGTTGATACTGCTTTCCCATTTTTTACTCCTGTAATTTCAAGGCCTCTCCGCAGGGCAGGCGTAATCCCGTTTCTGCTCAACGGATCACATATCCATTCCGGTATACCCTGATAAACCGGAACTGATATTCACACCGCAAACTGATCCCATATAGTATCAAGTGCTGCGGATACAGCCTTATATTTTTCATATTTCATTGTATAAATCTTGTGTTTCTCCATATCCGGCATCACGGGCGGATTGACACAGACCATATTTGCTGCTGCCTCCTCATAATCTTTATAAACGCCTGCCGCTACCGCTGACGCCATGGCACAGCCAAGAGCGCCCAACTCACTGACGCCGCTCACCGTTTCAATCGGATATCCAAGAATGTCGGCAAACATCTGCACCCAGAATGCCGAATTCACAGCACCTCCGCCCATACGGATTGCTTTCGGAGCCTCCCGCACCGCCAAAAGTCTGTCAATATGCGTCTTATGTGAATATGCTACGCCTTCATACACAGCCCTCACCATATGAGCCTTTGTGTGATAATTTGTCATCCCCACAAATCCGGCTTTCGCCAGTGAATGGGCATTGCTTCCATATAGAAAAGGTAAATAGTATACGTCCGACTCCTCCGTTTTCACACTGTCCGCCAGCTCTGCCAGATAATCGTATAGCTCCGCACCCGTTTTCCCCTCTGTATCAATGCTGTTTTCGATCACCCATTCCAGATTGCCCGCACTGGTTGCGCTGCATTCCTCCAACAGGTAAAATCCTGGTATTGCATAGAGGGAATTCATGGCGATATCCGTTCCTGTGATCGGTGTGGAGGAAATAAATTCATTGATACTCCATGTCCCCGTGATCGTGCACATCTGCTCCGGCTTTGTCACCGCCATTGCGATAGCGCAGGCATCAACATCAAACATTCCGCCCGCTACGGGCGTACCCGGCAGCAGCCCTGTCTTTTTGGCCGCTTCTTCGGAGATTCCCCCGCAAACTTCACTGGAATATCTAAGAGGCGCCAGCCAGTCATATGCCTCACCGATACCAAGCTTTTCCAGAAGATTTCTGTCATACCGGCCATTTTTCACGTCCATCAGACCGGAACCGGAAATATCCGTAGCCTCACAATATGCCTCGCCCGTCAGCCGAAAACGTATGTAATCCTTTACCGAAAATACCCATTTCACATTGGCATAAACTTCCGGTTTATTCTCTTTCATCCACCTGAGAAGAGCCGCCTGCTGGCACGCGAGAAGCTGTTGGCATACTTGCGGATATACCCTGTCAAAAGTGCCGTCCTCATACCAGTTTTCCACAATTTCCCATGCCCGGTTATCTGTCGAGCTGATGCCGTTATAAGCCGGTTTTTGATCTTTTCCCCAGAGATATAATCCTTTGCCATGGCCACAGACAGCCAGTCCGATGATCTGATCCGGATTAATACCGGATCTTTGGATCACCTCGCGGATGCAGATACAGTTGGCTTCCCATACTGTCTCCATATCCCGCTCGTTATATCCCGGCCTCGCAGACAACACCTGCGTTTTTCGGGAAAACACACATATTTCATGTCCTTTAAGATCAAATAATGCCGCTTTTGTGACAGTTCCCCCATTATCCAGGCCAATTGCATACTGCTTCATGGAATCCTCTCCTTAAACTTTCACCTTGACAACAATTTTTCTCACAACACAGGCTTTGTCTGTCATACAGTTCGGACGGTGTGCATCCTCCGGAGATACGATCAGAAAATCCATCCCCCGCAGAACTGCCCCTCCATGTTTTGGCGGTGTCTCATAATACTGAATATCATCCGTCTCACTGTATTCACCGTCAGGAATCAACCCTTTCTTCGGAACAATGCCGATAAACTCCTCGCCTTTCACAACAAACTGAATGTCAAAATAGTCTCTGTGTGTCTCAAATCTGCGTGTTTCCTCCGGATCTGTCGTATATTCCTGAATCTTTGCCAGAACCCCGTCTCCGACCGGAATCTCTGTTCCCGGCGTCAATGCAAAAAGATCCGTATTATTTAAAAAATCAAACGCCATTTGAAAACGTTCATTGTTGTAGTCATATTTTTTTAAATCCGCTAAATTGCAAGTAATCATATTGTATTCCTCCTCTTCTCCTCAACGTTGTTCTCCCGGCAGATTTTCCGGACACATCTGCACAATTCCATCTGTCGTATACTGCCAATGCCAGGTACTTGATCCACTGGGCAGATTTTCTCCATGGGAAACTGCCGGTAGAGGCATCGGCGTCTCAAACAGAGATTCCAGCCACATACCGTCTGTCCCGAATCTCTCCTTTGCATATAAGACCCAGTCCCGGTCATAAGGACAGCGGAAACACTCTCCGACATGAAGCTGTGTGATTTTCCACTCGCCGCCTTCTGCCGCAAACCGAACATCATATTTCTGGAGCAAAACCTCCGCCCGGTAATATTTCCCCTCCGGCGTCCTGCTAGTCAGAAGCGCCCGGCGTTCGTCGGATTCCCCCGGCGGAACACGGCTGAGATCTCCTGCATCCGTCTCAGTGCAAAAAGCTGTCCACAATCCGCGGGCGCTCCTGCCATCACTGCCAATCTCCAGAATCGGGGAAGAAAGCGCCAGAGTTGTCATTTTTCCCGGAATCTGCTCCTTTATATAAAACGTCTTTATTTTCCACAAATTTTTATATACACCGGAAGCGCCGTATTCAATGGCTGCCTCATCACTTTTCGTCCACAATTCATCAACGATACGCTCCCCCTGCCCTGCGGAGTAGTAAAATACATATCGTCCCATCAGATCGGCAATTGCCGATCTTGCATCCTGTATGCGCAGCCTGTCCTCCAATTCTGCCAGCTTTCGCTCTATTTCTTTCAATCTGTCTTCTGAATTATTCAATGAAAATCCTCCCGCTGACCGCAACAGAAGCCGGAGACGGTATCCGAAGCGTTCCGCCTGTTCCGATCAATGCCGCGTTCTCGTAATCAATTCTGTGTATACATATCTCGTTGGATTTCTGCAGAGCAGATACAACAATTTTTCCGTCACGTGAAATATGAAAATCTCTCGGCACTTCTCCCGGAAGCACTGTGACCGCCCCGCGCTCCAATGTGCCATCCTCCCTTATCCGAAACACCGTAATGGAATTGGACGGTCTGTTTGCCGCCAGGAGCAGTTCTCCATTCGGGACAGCCCGTACGGTACTTGTAGCCCACATCCCTTGATAATCCTCATCCATAACGGAGATCTTCTGTATCAGATTTATCTTCCTGTCCGTATCCAGACGATTTTCAAATACATAAATATCATCCGGACTCTGCATCATTGCATAAATGTAATTTCCGCTCACCTCAAAATACCTCGGAAACGGCCTGTCCGGAAATTGATAAGAAGTAACCCTTTCTCCGGTATCCGCCCTGTAAATAACAAGAGCACATTCCGCAAGGGAGATCACACCGACATAGTTTTCTTTTATCGGACCGACACAATGCAGCGCTTTCCAGTCTGAGTTCTCCGGCGGATCGATCACAAGCCTTGCCGGAAAGATACCTCCGTCCGCTGCCATATCAAAAACCGACAGGGAACCTCTGTAAAAATTGCAGGCATACACATTTTTCTTCACATCATCCACTGCTACACAGCATGTTCTCTGCCCGTGCGCCCGTTGTCCGTTGATTTTTGTGAGTACTCCTTTCCGGCTTGTCCTATAAGCTACCACTCCTCCGTCGGCATACCCGTCGAAAGTCATGCCCTCCACAGCCGCATAAAGCAAACTTTCATCCCTGCTCAATGCCACAGAACCCGAATTGTAGATTCGGGCTGTAGACACGATCTCCGCTTCCAGCGTATCCGTATCTACATGAACCGTATAGATACCTTTGCTTCCCCGAACCGAGTTTGTTCCTATATATGCCTGATAATACGATCTGCTCATCTTCTACTGATTCCTTTTCTTAAAATGTTCCTGATGTATGATCCCGCCATATCTGTTGTGAATCACATATTTAGTCCTGACTTCTGTCACCCATATAAAGGAGATAATGATTCCCATCAAAAGCCACATTACTGCCACAACGATTTCCATCCCCGCCATTTCCGACCGGGAACCTTTTAAAATGAGTGCGATACGCCACACAAATTCCATATAGCTTAAGCATGCCACAAAAAATGCCCCAAACTTAATGAACATGGAACTTTCAATATAATCTGCCCGCGTCATACAATCCTTTTTAAATAAACTGATGATACAGCCATAGCAAGTCGCAAATAGCGGTATCACTGTGACAATTCCAAAAGTCGCTGTTGCTGCTCCCGCCCGGTTGCTCTCAACATTCTGCATAGTTGTAATAAAAAAGAGCAGAACCTCGACAGCCGCCATAATTGCAAATATTTGCTTTTGCTTTTTATGTCTTTTTTCCGGGATATCGGCACTGTAAGTATTTCCGATATAGACAAACTCCCGGTTTCCTCCCGGAGTATCCCTCACTTCATAATCGGCAAAATATTTTTTTGACAATGGTTTCATTGGAAAACGCTTCCTTTCTATGACTGTTCCTTATATGCCGGAAACGGCCCGGAAAAACCGGACCGTCTCCCGACATTTGGTAATTTCAAGATTAATCCGCTTGTTATTCAGCTTCCACTAACGGACGAACATTATAGATATTTGGCCAGCAGTGTGCATCGTATACAACACCTGTCAGATTTGATGACCATGCATCCGGAATAACAACATCCGCTACGACTGAGCAGGCATAATGCTCTGCAAGAAAGTCCTGCACTGCTGCATACGCGTCATATCTTTCTTCGTCGGATGCTGCCCATGCAGCGTCGATCAGGTCATGAAGTTCCTCTTCGCCTTCTCCGATATATGCATTCCATGATGTCTCAATACGGCTGTCAGCAAACTCCAGCATACGGCTGACATCCCAACTGTCATTTTCACCAAAACCAAGGGCAATTTCTCCTTTCCAGGAATGCTCAAGCATAACTGTCAGATCCACCGTCTCAATGTTCAATGTGACGCCGATTGCAGCAAGCTGTGCTTTCATCACCTCGTAATGTGCCGAATTTGAACCATTTACTGCATAAACTGTAAACGTCAGATCCTCCGCGCTCCATCCGGAATCCTCGATCAACTGTTTTGCCGTCTCCACATCCTGTTCATAATCTTCACACTCATAGTAATAAGGTGAAGCTTGTCCTGTTACGGAAGATTTTGATACTGTAGCATATTCGCCATAAGCCGCCTGAGCAAGTAATTCCTTATCCAGGGCAAGTAAAATGGCTTTTCTCACATTCTCATCCTGGAGGGATGGATTATTTTTTAATGTCATCCAGATTGGAAGCGTTACATTTTGTTCATAAACATTTACGTCGATATTCTCATAGCTTTGAAGTTCTTCAACCTGATTTATGGAAAGATTAAATGCAATCTGAACATCTCCGGATTCCAATGCCGTTGCCCGGGCTGTCTGGTCAGCAATGAAAGAATATTCGATATATTTATAATATGGAAGATTATCCTTATCCCAATAATCATCGTTACGAACCAGCTTTAAGCTCACACCTTCATCCCAGGATTCCAGTTTGTAAGGGCCGGAACCTACCGGATTATGGGAAAAAGCAGCCTCGTCATTGCCGACTTCTTCGAATGCCTTTTCAGAGAAAATTGCATAATAAGTACAGCCAAGAATCTCAAGTAAGTTTCCGTAAGGTCTGGTCAATGCAATGATTACATGTGTATCATCTACAATCTCACAATTGTCCATGTCAAACATCAGGCTATAATGATTCAATGTATAGTCATAGGATGCCTGCAGAGATGCGATAACGTCGCTGGACGTCATCAATTCTCCATTTGTGAAATAAACATCGTCTCTCAGTGTGAACTGGATATGCGTATCATCAATCCACTCCCACTCTGTGGCAAGTAAGGGCTCCGCCTCTTTCGTCTCATCATTCCAACGCACCAGAGTATCAAACATACAACTGTCTACACGATTTGATGTTTTATTCGTCACATAGTTCGGAAAAATAGATGTCGGTTCTCCATCACACGCTACATACAAGGTTTCGTCTGATGTTCCCGCTGCCGGAACAAGATTTGCATTTGATGTTGTTCCCTCATTTTCTGCACTTACATTTGTTCCTGTTGAATTGTTGTTTCCCCCGTTGGAGCTGCCGCAGGCTGCCAATGATAAACACATTACGCCTGCCAGTACCAATGATACTAATCTTTTGAATCTCATGTTTTCCTCCTCTTTTTTAATGTTTGTTATAAAGTTGTTTTATTCAGCTCATCTTTCAGTTGCCCTGATCGATGACAAGCTACAAAATGTCCAGGTATCACCTCTTTTAATTCAGGCGCCGGCAGCTTCCTGCATTCCTCGGTACAGTAAGCACACCTTCCTGCAAAACGACAGTGATCTTTCGGATTGATCGGCGATGACAACTCCCCTTCCAGAATGATCTTTTTAGGTCTGTTATGCAGTGTCGGTACCGGAATCGCCGATAACAAAGCTTTGGTATACGGATGATACTGAGTTTTAAATAATTCTTTTGCCGGACTTTTCTCAACGATCTGCCCAAGATACATTACAATTATGTCATCGGAAATATGCTTTACAACGGACATATCATGTGTGATAAACATATAGGTAAGCTGCAGTTCTTTCTGAAGATCCTGCAAAAGATTCAGCACCTGAGCCTGAATGGAAACATCCAAAGCGGAGACTGGCTCATCACATACAACAAATTTGGGATTCAGCGCCAATGCTCTTGCAATACCGATTCTCTGTCTGCGGCCGCCGTCCAGTTCATGCGGATAACTGTTTTGAAAACGTTCTGCAAGCTGCACAATATCCATCAGCTCACGCACTCTTTTATAAAGCGCTTCCTTTGTCGAATACACTTTGTATATTTTCATTGGTTCCGCAATCAGTTCCGTAACAGTCAGCCTCGGATCAAGGGATGCAAAAGGATCCTGAAAGATCATCTGCATATCGGGACGTATCTTCTGAAATTCCTTGATGGAATATGCAGCTACATCCTTTCCGTCAAACATAACCTTTCCCGATGTGGGATCTGTCAGACGTATAATGGTCTTGCCAAGTGTCGACTTCCCACAACCAGATTCACCTACAACGCCTAATGTTTTACCCTGTTCTAAAGTAAAGGAAACATTATCTACAGCATGAAGGATGCCGCTTTTTACCTGGAAGTATTTTTTCAAATGAGAAACTTCAAGTAACGCCATTATTTATCCTCCCTCCTCTGCGCAAAAATACATTTAACATAATGTCCCGATTCTACTTCAACGGGCTTTGGATCACATCCTTTACAGCTTTCGGTACACCTTGAACAGCGGTCATAAAAACTGCAGTATTCCGGCAGATTATTTGGATCAACTGTCTGTCCTCGAACTGGTTTCAGGCGTTCCACATCCTTTGTCAGACTTGGGATCGACTCAAACAGGCCAATTGTATACGGGTGCTGAGGACGGTCAAAAATATCCTCTACACTGCCGAATTCCACAATCTCTCCCGCATAGACAACGGCACATTTATTACAAATATCAGCGACAATTCCAAAATCATGTGTGATCAGCATCATTGCTGTGCCCAGACGATTTCGTAAATCTTTCATCATATCCAAAACCTGTGCCTGGATTGTAACATCCAGCGCCGTGGTCGGCTCGTCTGCGATCAATAGCTCCGGACTGCATGCCAACGCTATGGCAATGATAACGCGCTGCTTCATGCCGCCAGACATCTGATGCGGGAAATCTTTGTAACGCTCCGGACGGATACCTACCATTTCAAGCATCTCGCACGCCTTTTTCTCTGCTTCCACCCTGGTACAATTCTCATGCAGCAAAATCACTTCACTGATCTGATCTCCGATGGGAACTACAGGATTTAATGCTGTCATTGGATCCTGAAAAATCATGCTGATCTTCTTTCCCCTGTACTCCTGCAGCTTCTTTTCCATAGCCTTTCTTTCTGCTTTTTTTGCATTCGCAGGAAGAATCAACTCCTCACCATCCAATTTGATACTTCCCCGGATAATGTGGCTCGGTGGCGTCGGCAGAAGCTGCATGATACTTAAAGCAATCGTTGTTTTGCCTGCTCCTGTCTCCCCTACCAATCCCAAAACATCCTTTTTATCTATTTGAAATGAAACACCGTTGACAGCTTCCACAACCCCGTCATATGTCTCATAATGGACTACAAGATCATTTACTTCGACAACCGGGGTATTTTTCTGAATATTTTCTTCCATACTGTTTTCCTCCTTACTTCAGTCTCGGGTCAAGAGCATCACGGAGCCCATCACCAAGAAGATTAAATCCAAGGACTGCCAGTACAATGAAAATACCCGGAAATGTACACAAATAAGAAGCTGAATTCAAAAATTCCTTACTTGTTGAAAGCAAAGATCCCCATTCCGGAGTCGGTGGCTGCACACCTACGCCAAGGAAACTCAGCATAGATACACAAAGTACCTCCACACCCAAAAGGCCTACCACGGCCAGGATAACCGGGCCAACTGCATTCGGCAGCAGATGTTTGAACATAATACGGAAATTTCCTGCACCGATAGACTTGGAAGCTTCCACATAATCATTATCAACAACTGTAAAAATCGCCCCCCGGAATGTTCGCGCCATATTCGGAACCGCGCCTACACTCAGTCCAATAACCAGTACATACGTATTATTTCCTAGTGCTGCAACTATCGCGATACTAAGCATAATGCCCGGAATAGAACCCCATATATCCAGGATACGCATCACGATATTATCAAATTGTCCGCCAAAATACGCACAAAGCACTCCCAGCGTACCACCGCTGAATATTGCTGCAATCACCGTAAAAATAGCAATTGGCAAAGTAATCCTGGCTCCGTACAGACACCTTGACAGCATATCTCTTCCGAGCTGATCCGTGCCAAACAGATGCGTTGAACTTGGGCCTTTCAGCATATTCATTACATCCATCTCGTCATATTTGTAGGGTGCGATCAATGGAGCAAATACGGCGATCAGCAGTAGTCCGATAATAATAATCATTCCCAATATGGCCATCTTGTTGCGGATCAGCCGGCGCCAGGCATCCTTTGCCGGCGTCGAATGCCCTCTCTTACCGCCCCGTCTTGTCCGGCGGGCATTTATTTTGTTCATTTCAGGAGTTATATTTTTTGCCATTTATGCTCCCTCCTGTTCTACAAGCATCTTGTTCAATGCTCGCTTGCTGATTTTTTTACCCGTAACCCTCGTCTTTAATCTCGGATCTATAATGACATATGCGATATCAACTGCCAGATTTACCAATGTGAACACAAGCGCCACGAAAAGAATGCCTCCCAGCATTGCCGGAGTATTGATCGCGGTGATCGCTTTGACAATGTAGTTACCTACTCCCGGTAAAGAAAACACACTTTCAAGCGCCATATTACCGCCAAGCTGATTTCCCAACCCTGAGCCAACGCTTGTGGCCACAGGAATCATTGCATTGCGAAGCATATGCCTCGTAACGATAACTTTTTCTTTTTGTCCTTTTGCGCGGGCTGTTCTGATATAATCCTGCCGCATAACCTCCAACATGCTGGAACGGGTAATACGGATATTCTGCGTCATGGACTGCAGTCCGGCAACAACGATCGGTAATATCCATCCTGACGGCGTACTGATGCCAAAAGAGGGAAGCCAATGTAAGTTGACCGCAAACACATTCAAGAGCATCATTGCAAGCCAAAAATTCGGCATGGAAATCAATAATACGGAAAATACCAGAATTACATTATCAATCCATGTATACTGTTTCAGAGCAGATACAATGCCGAGCGGTATCCCCAATACAACTCCAATTGCAGTGGCAGACAATGCCAGTACCAACGTGATCGGGAAGCGGGCAAGTACCTCATTTATAACAGGCTGCCTTGTCTGATATGACGTTCCAAAATCAAACCTCGTGATAATACCGACAATATAATCAAACCATTGCTTGATCAACGGTTGATCCAACCCCAGCGTATGATGCATGGCATCAATCTCTTCCTGAGTTGCCGTTGAGCCCAGCAGGGATGCTGCCGGGTCACCGGGCGTTAAGGAGGATATACAAAAAATAATTGTGATGACACCCAACATGATCGGTATGATCCATAAAATTCGTTTTAAAATATAGCGTCCCATATATTTCCTCCTCAGATTATTAACCTATTGTTATGATCCATTATTCAATAATACGTTTTAATGCGATAATCTGATGTTCATAATTTGCGTGTGTCGGGAACAGATACAGGTTTCCTTTGCTGTCGGCTGCGAGATCATGTCCGCGAAGATTTCCATTAAAGAAACCAAGTTCTCCGACAATATTGAACTCCAGGTCAAAAATCGTGATATATCCGCCGCGTCCGACAACATATACATATTTGCCATCTGTATCTATGCCGGAAGGCTGGCTCATATTATGGCTGCAGTAAGCAATCACCTCACCCTTTTTGTTAAATACATGTACCGCATCTTTTTCACGATCACATACCCATACATTATCATTCGCATCTACGCAGAGTGCATGGACAACCAAAAACTTACCGGGAGTATCTGTATACGGATCCCACACGCCTTTTCCTCCCCAGGTCTCCACATAATTGCCATCCTTATCAAATTTGTGTACGGCAAAATTGGAATAACCATCTGAGAAATAGTAGTTACCTTCTGAATCAAAATCAACATCCGTCGGATTATGGAACGGTTTTCCAAGTTCTTTCAATTCATGTTTCAGCATCCACTCATATGCTCCGCCATTATATCCATGACATGGTTCTGTTGGGAAAATACCATTATGAACCCTGACTCTGGAATAAACCTCCGGATCGCTGAGATTATCACAGGGTTTATTTTTTTCACCAAATGTACGGACAATTTCCTTTCCATCCATGGACAACTCGATCACATAACTCTCTCCTGTCATCGGAAGTGTAATTGTGTTGTGATCCGTCACATTGAAAAAATGTAGTCCGGACAACAATCCCTCACCAATTGTCTCCACAAAATTTCCGTCCGGATCAAGCTTAATCAAACATGTCCGCGGTTCCGGTGACATAAAGCTTCCCCCTCGGAGACCACAGTAAAGATTATCTTCTTTATCACAACATCCACCGGAAATATTTCCAAGGATAGGCACTAATTCCAGATGTTTCGGCAGTCCTTTCGCATAATCCATAAACAACTGATATTTGAATTTTCCATCTGAAGTTTCCACAAATACTTTTTGTTTTTCAGTACGATTGTCTTCACAGTGCATCATTTTCATAATTATTTACCTTCTTTCATAATTTTTATAACAAGGACAATTCCTTATTTTACATAATTAACATACTCCGGATTGAGCAGGTCCGATTTCTCCAACTCCTTGCCCGCAAAAAAATCCGCCACAATGTCTATCGCTTTTTTATATGTATACCAGAGAGATTCATAAGTCTGACTGGACACATGCGGGGTTAAGATAATGTTGTCCAATTCTGTAAGCTTTGATTCCTTTGGAAGCGGTTCTGTTGCATATACATCAAGCCCTGCACCCGCTATCATATGATTCTTCAATGCATCATACAGAGCATCTTCATCAATAATCTTTCCTCTGGCCGTACATACAACAATGGCATTGCGCTTCATCTTTGTAAAAACATCCGCATTGATCAGATGATCTGTCGCCTCATTGTACGGAAGATGAACGCTGATCGCATCGCAGGTTGTAAAAATTTCTTCCAGATCCGTAAATCTCACATTCAATTCTTTCGCCATTTCCTCATTCTGGTAAATATCATAGGCAACTATCTCACAGTCAAATCCCGACAGCAGTTTTGCCAGTTCCATACCGATATTGCCAAATCCAAGGATTCCTACTTTCTTTCCGATTAATTCCGTGCCGATATTTTTCACCCATACGCCGGAATTCACTGTCTTTCTGTTGATCATCGCCTGACGGCCTGCTGCCAGCAGCATCATCATTGCCATCTCAGCCACTCCGGTCTTATTTGCACCGGTTGTTCTCGTCACACAAATCCCGTGGGAAGATGCGTCTGTGAGATTCACTTTGTCAAAACCAACTCCAAAACGAACCAATAATTTACACTTATCATTCATATGGTCAAAGATATTATTGTCGTACGGTTCCACATCGATCAGCCCCGCGTCTGATTCGTTCAGGTCATGAATCACACTCTCCGTATCATAAGGTTTCTGCGGGGACCACACATATTCAATTCCTTTTGTTCTCGCATATTCTTCTGCCTTCTTGTTTAATTCTTCAAAAACTGGTGACCGTTCACCAAAGAAAGAGACAAATCTATACATTGTTCGATACCTCCATATTATTGCAATCGATTGCAATATTTGATGTTTGTCATTATATCATTTTTTTAAATCATTTCAATTCATTTTTTGCACAAATTATACAATATTTTTTTGTTAGTATTCCATAAATCGACACAATTGCCAAAAGTTTTTCATATTTTTATTGCAATCGATTGCCATTTTGTGTATGATAATATAGATAGCCTGATACATATATCTGCATATCGTTAAATTTTATTACACACTATGTATTGACAAAAACTGGAATAAACCGTTATTCTAAACTTATCATTCAAAAAGAGGAACACATAAAATGACTATTTACGATATTGCGCAGGAAGCCGGTGTCTCAGCCAGCACAGTTTCACGTGTGATCAACAAGAAAAAAGGGGTTAACAAACAGACTCGCTTTATTGTTGAAGAATTGCTTAAAAAATACAATTTCGAACCGGATGCTTCCGCCAGGGGACTTGTCAACCAGTCCTCCAAAATTATCGGCATTATGATGTCTGATATCCGAACCATGCATCACGCAGAAGGCGCTTACTTCATTGAACAACAGCTTCAAAAATATGGATACAATTGCATTATGATGAATTCCGGGTTCACCGACTCCTCCAGAGAGGACGGCATACGTACTCTCTGTGCAAGACGTGCTGAAGCTGTCGTACTTATTGGCTCTACCTTTCAAACTGAGGGAGTAAAAAATGCTATTAAAGAATATTTGAACGATCTTCCTGTTATCATAGAAAATGGCTATATTGATCTGCCAAATGTATATGGAGTCCTCTCTGATGAAAAAAACGGCGTTGCAGAATGTGTCCGTTTTCTTCTGCGAAAAGGTAAAAAAAATCTGGTATTTATCAATGTGGGAGACACTCCCAGTAACCGTTTAAAAATAGAGGGATTCAGTGAAGCCCTCTGTGATGCAGATAAATCTGCGGAACCGAATGTCGTCTGGTTTGATGGAGAAGACGAGTGGGAAAGCAGCTATGAGACAACGACCCGTCTTATGAAAGAACATCCTGAAACGGACGGGATCATCTACACAACGGACTTTGTTGCCAGTGCGGGGATAAGGGCATTGATGGATCTCGGTATCCAAATACCGGATCAGGTGTCTGTCATCGGTGTGGATAATTCAATCTACTCCAAGATTTCATATCCCAAAATGACATCACTGGACAATAAAATGCAGATTCTGAGTATCACCTGCTCTGATATCCTTGTCAAAGTCTTAAATGGTGAACAGGTTCCAAATAAAATGATGATTTTTTCCAATATTGTTGAGAGAGAAACTACTTAAAGCCCCTTAAAATTTGAATATTAAGGAGAGTGTAAAATAAAGTGTGTAAGTTACCGGTAACAAAAAAACTTACGCACTTTA
>CAZJSI010000039.1:0-19910 GCA_964548675.1 uncultured Eubacterium sp.
TATCGGCAGAGCCGATGCATGCCTCGCAGCAAGAATGCTGGAGCATTCTTGAATCTAAAACTATATCCTGTATATCCAGTACTTAATGCGACAGCCCCTAAATGCATGACTCGCTCGTGAATCCTGGCGCGGGATCCGGGTCGCTTAGTTGACATAGAGGTACTAAAATCTCTCATTTTCAATTGCCGGAAAAATGCAGTCTTTTAAGAATCTCTGCAGGGCAGGATTTTCGTTTCCTTTATGCCATGCGGCAATGACTGTCATCTTTTTTTCTTCCCCCTCAATGGGGATGGCGATAACTTTTTCTTTCAGGGACAGGGAATCCGTGATATAGGCGGGCAGCAGCGCGTAGCCGATCCCGGCAGCGACAGCCAGGATGCTCGTCTCGATATCGTCGGAGACATATTGTACATTGGGCATAAATCCGGCTCCGGTAAAAGCATTTAAAATAGTGGAGGTCTCCCCGTAGCGGTTATCGCTTTTTTTGATATCCACAAGGGGATAACCCTTTAGTTCACTCCGCTTGATGCCGGTGCGGTGGGCGAGAGGGTGGGAGGCAGGCATGACGGCAAGGAGCGGATAATAGCGCACCACCCTTGTGTTCATTTCTTCCAGATCGTCCATGGAATAGCGCAGATTGATGATGATATCCAGATTGTGATCCAGAATTCCGTCATACAGCTCCGATACATTTTCCCGGGTCAGGGTAAAGGAAATATTTGGATATTGTACGTGAAATTCTGCCAGCAGGTCGGACAGATTGGTCTTTTCAAACCCTTTTACAAATCCGATATTCAGATTTCCCGTAAAAACAGTATCCGCCCGTTTTGCGCGGTCGACAGCATCCCTCGTGCGGCGCAGGATTGCCTTGGCGTCTTCGAGAAAGGTTCTTCCCGCAGGAGTGAGCTCCACGCGGCGGTTATTGCGGTCGAAAAGCCGGACCCCAAGCTCCTGTTCCAGCGATTTGATCTGCTGGGTGACAGCGGTCTGGGAGATGTAAAACTGTTTTGCTGCCTTTGTAAAATTCAGATGTTCGCTGACTGCGACAAAATATTCTAACTGACGTATCTGCATAGTGATCCCCGTTTCTTTTGTGATGATTTTTTGTGAAAAAACAAAAAATGATAAGTTTTGCTTATCATATCATGCAGAAGTGATATTTTCAATCCCATAAAAAGTGATGTATAATAAAGATATCGAAATAAACATAAAAATCTAGGAGGAGGACTACTATGACTGAACGAAATCCGTATTTCCCGCATCTGTTTTCGCCGATTAAAGTGGGGACAAAAACGATCAAAAACCGAATCGAGGCAGCGCCCGCCCTGTTTGCATTTGAACACTACATAGAGGCGGATGCTTTTGGCTATTATCCGCCGATGCCGGAGCGTGCTTTCCGTATGCTTGAAGCAAAAGCCAAAGGCGGTGCGGGAAGCGTCGTGTTGGGAGAATTAAGCCCGAACCATACCTACTGCAAACGTTTTCCCTTTGAGCCGGACATTGATTTTTCATCCAGAGACGATGAAATCTTTGAGATCACAAAAAAGACTGCCGAAATGATCAAGAGTTACGGCGCTCTGCCCATCGGCGAACTGCTTTCCACCGGTGAGATCAAAACAAATATTGGGGACGGCATCAATCCGAAGGGACCTTCCGAAAAGGATCTGGACGATGGGATCACCCATGTGGATGCTTTTACGAAAGAAGAGATCAAAGAACATATTCAGGAACACATTTGTGCCTGTAAATGGTTCCGCGACGCCGGCTGGGAAGGCGTCATGATCCACTGCGGCCACGGATGGCTGCCTGCACAATTTTTGTCCACTATGTACAACAAACGGGAGGACGAATACGGCGGTTCCTTTGAGAACAGAGCCAGATTTACCATTGAGTTACTGAAATCTCTTCGGGAAGCTATGGGACCGGATTTCCTGATCGAGATTCGCGTCAGCAGTGATGAGCATCTGCCGGGCGGCCTGGTTCTTGAGGACGCCGTAAAATACTGTCAGATGTGCGAACCGTATATCGATCTGATCCACGTATCCTGCGGACATTACTTAAGCTCTTCCCGAAGCTGGGAGTTTACCACCACATATGCTCCCCACGGCGCAAACATTGAAAATGCGGCGATCATAAAACAAAACGTGTCTGTTCCGGTGGCGGTTGTCGGCGGGATCAATTCCCCGGAAATGGCGGAGGAAGCCATTGCTTCCGGAAAAGTAGACATGGTTTCCATGGGCAGACAGTTTTTTGCAGATCCTGCTTTCCCGAATAAGGCAAAAGAAGGACGTGCAGACGAGATCCGCCGCTGCCTGCGATGCGGCAGATGCTATCCCGGCCCATCCGGTGAACACGAAACAGAAAAGTGGACCATCAAGTTCCCGCCTCTGGATTCCTGTACGATCAATCCGGATGACGTATGGCCTGCTTCCCATCACAAAGTATTGCCGGAACTGATGCCGGAACCAAAAGCCAGCCGGAAAGTACTGATCGTTGGCGGAGGCTGCGGAGGCCTTCAGGCGGCGATCACCGCTGCTGACCGTGGACATCAGGTGATTTTGTGTGAAAAAACATCTGTTTTAGGCGGCCTGATCAATTTTACGGATCATACGGACCACAAGATCGATATTCGGAATTTTAAGGATCTGTTGATTCGTGAGGTAAACAAACGCCCCGTCGAAGTGCGTTTGAATTGCGAAGTGACGCCTGCAGTCATCTCGGATATTGAACCGGAAGCTGTCATTCTGGCCGTCGGCTCCAAAGATCTGATCCTCCCCATCGAGGGTATTGAAAACGCAGTGACCGCTATGGAGGTTTACGGAAATGAATTTGAAGGACTGGGAAAAAGCACCATCGTTCTCGGCGGCGGGCTGGTAGGCTGTGAAGCAGCGGCAGACTATATTGATCATGGTATTGAAACTACGATTGTTGAGATGCAGGAATGCCTGATGCCTGAGACTACCGGTCTGTATCGGACCGCAGTTCATGATTTTATCGACAAAAACGGCGGTAAATATGAAGTCAATGCCAAAGTGGTAAAAGTCGGCAGGGATTTTGTCGTGGCAGAACAGAACGGCAAAGAGATCACCCTCCATGCGGACTCTGTAGTGAACGCCATGGGACGCCGGGCTAATAAGACGGATGATCTGAAGGCTGCGATCACGGTTCCGGTATGGGAAATCGGGGATTGTGTAAAAGCAAGACAGATCGGCGATGCGGTCAGAGAGGGCTGGACTGCCGCCATGGAAATCGTATAAAAAGTCTGTTTTTCAGGTACGCTTTTGGGCGTACCTGATTTTTTGTACCATAGGAAATTCCTATGATATGAAAATAGTAGGCGCACAGCAGATTTTTCATTTTCATTCAACAAAAATATTTAATGCATGAAAATAATTCATGTATTAAATGAAGAAAATTCATTTTTTCTCTTTACTTTGTAAAAGTTATTGCTATAATAGACAGGTACGGAAAAATTTCATACAGGTATATCAGGGTGAGGGTTTATCCAGGAGCCCTGACCCCGGTATACCTGAACAGTAAGGAGCGATAGATTATGAATAACGGAATTGAGATCAGATGGCATGGCCGCGGCGGCCAGGGTGCAAAGACAGCAGCCCTTCTCCTCGCGGATGTAGCCTTTAAGACAGGAAAACATGTGCAGGGATTTCCGGAATACGGTCCGGAGCGTATGGGCGCGCCGATTACAGCTTACAATCGGATCAGTTCGGATGTCATTCGCGTACATTCCAACATTTATGACCCGGATTATGTTGCTGTCGTGGACGAGACATTATTACATACGGTGGATGTGACCGCCGGGCTGAAAGAGGACGGGGCGATCATCGTCAACACCGCGAGATCAAAAGAGGAGATCCTCCCCCAGCTGAACGGCTATAAAGGCCGTGTGGTTACAGTAGATGCGAGAAAAATTTCCGAGGAGGCGCTGGGTAAATATTTCCCGAATTCCCCGATGCTCGCGGCAGTCGTTGCCACCACACAGGTGATGCCGAAAGAAACCTTTTTAAAGGAAATGCAGACGTCCTATCATCACAAATTCGCGAAAAAACCGGAAGTGATCGAGGGCAATATGAAAGCGTTGGAAATGACTTTTGCGGCGGTAGAGGAGGCTTAGGAAAAAAGATGAGGACAGATATCACAAAAATTAATGAACAAACTCCTCATACCGGTCTGACAGAGGGGATGCAGATCTTTGCGGCAGGGACATCCAAACTGTTCAAGACAGGCGAGTGGAGAAATAATACTCCCGTTTATATTGTGGAGAAATGCAAGCAGTGTCTTTTATGTACTCCGGTATGTCCGGACAGCAGTATCCCGGTAAAGAACGGTAAGAGAGAGGCGTTTGACCTGGATCACTGCAAGGGATGCGGCATCTGTGCGAAAGTATGTCCTTTCGGGGCGATCGAGATGAAGGAGGGAGTGGAATAATGGCGATCAAAGAACGTATGTCGGGCAACGAGGCCGTTGCCTATGCAATCAAACAGGTCAATCCGGACGTTATGCCGGCTTTTCCGATCACTCCGTCCACAGAGATCCCTCAGATGGTTTCCACTTACATAGCAAACGGAGAGATTGACACAGAGTTTATCCCGGTGGAGAGCGAGCATTCCGCTATGAGCGCTTCCATCGGTTCTGAGGCGGCAGGCGCGAGAACACTGACTGCTACCTCATCCGCCGGATTGGCGCTGATGTGGGAGGAGCTGCTTCTGGCTGCTTCCAACCGTATGCCGATCGTTCTGACATTGGTAAACCGTACTTTGTCCGGTCCGATCAACATCAACTGTGACCATACAGACGGTATGGGGGCCAGAGATACGGGATGGATTCAGATTTATGCGGAAAATAATCAGGAAGTTTATGACAATTTTATTCAGGCGTACCGCATCGCGGAGCATCGGGATGTGCGTCTGCCGGTCATGATCTGCCAGGATGGTTTTATCACGAGCCATGCGGTGGAAAATATCGAGCTTCTGGAGGATGCCCCGGTCAAAGAATTTGTGGGTGAATATCATCCGGAGGAATATCTGCTGAATCCGGGCAAGCCGGTTTCCGTGGGACCTTACTCTATTTCCAACTATGTTATGGAGGGAAGAAAGAACCAGTTGACCGCCCTGGAAAATGCAAAACAGGTGATCCTTGATGTCGCGGACGAATTTGCGGGAATTTCCGGCAGACAGTACGGCTTGTTTGAGGGATATAAGACTGAGGATGCAGATTACATCATGCTGCTGATCGGTTCCGCAGCGGGAACCGCAAAGGAAGCGGTGGATGAGCTGCGTGCAGAGGGCAAAAAGGTCGGCGTGCTGAAGCTTCGTGTGTTCCGCCCGTTCCCGGCGGAAGAGATCGCGGAAGTATTGAAAAACTGCAAAGCCGCGGCTATTCTGGATCGCTGCGAGAGCTACAATGGCAACGGAGGCCCCCTTGGAGCGGAAGTGACTGCCGGCTTATACAGAAAGAAAATTTATATTGAAACTGTCAATTATATTTACGGACTGGGCGGACGTGATTTTACCACCGATGATGTAAAAGATGTCTTTGCACAGCTGGAGGATATGATCGTAAACGGAAACAGTGTGGAACAGTACCAGTATATCGGATTGAGAAAGGGGGAGGCATAAAATGGCTGAGTACAAATTCAGAGAAGTTATGAGCAAGCCGGAACGTCTGGCTCCCGGACACAGAATGTGCGCCGGATGCGGCGCGACGATTGCGGTCCGTGCCGTGCTGCGCGCTCTTCATGAGGGAGACCAGGCAGTGATCGGTAACGCGACGGGATGTCTGGAGGTATCCTCCTTTATGTATCCATATACATCCTGGGAGGACAGCTATATCCACAATGCCTTTGAAAATGCGGGCGCCACACTGAGCGGCGTGGAGACTGCCTATAAAGCGCTGAAAAAGAGAGGACGCCTGCCGGAGGATGCCACATTTAAGTTTATCACATTCGGCGGCGACGGCGGTACATACGATATCGGTTTCCAGTCCTTGTCCGGCGCGATGGAGCGCAATCATGATATGGTATATGTCTGCTATGACAACGGCGCGTATATGAACACGGGCATTCAGCGTTCTTCCGCAACCCCGATGTACGCGGATACCACGACCACGCCGGTGGGCTCCGAGTCCAACGGTAAGATGCAGAACAGAAAAGACCTGGCTGCCATCATCGCAGACCACGACGTGCCCTATGTGGGCCAGACCACGATGATCGGCAATTTTTCCGATCTTCATAAAAAAGCGGAGAAAGCCATCTACACGGAAGGGGCGGCTTTCCTGAATATTATGACGCCGTGTCCGAGAGGATGGCGTTATGATACTGCGGATATCATGAAGATATGCAAACTGGGAGTAGATACCTGCTACTGGCCTATGTTTGAGGTGGAGCACGGCAAATGGCGTCTTACCTATGAGCCGAAAAAGAAACTCCCGATCGAAGATTTCCTGAGGGAGCAGGGCAGATTTAAACATTTATTCAAACCGGGCAACGAGGATCTGTTAGAACAGTTCCAGGCAGAGGTGGACCGCAGATGGGAAGAACTTCTGTACAAGTGTGCACGTTAGGCATGAGAAGTGCGAAAAAAGCAGATAAAAAGATGTGTTGTGTTTGCACATAAGCAGATTTTTATCTGCCTTTTTTCTTTTTTGTATGAAAGGAACGAAAATGACACTTTTATCTTATCAGGTATTTAAGACAGTAGTGGAACAGGGAAGTTTTCAGAAAGCGGCAGAGGTATTGAATCTGACGCCTTCTGCTGTCAGTCATGCTGTTTCTTCCATGGAACAGGAACTGGGTTTTTCCCTGTTTACGAGAAACAAGGCAGGAGTTTCCCTGACGAATTATGGGGAGCATCTGCTTCCTTATATGAACGCGGTTCTGAACAGTGATGAGAGCTTAAAACAGGCGATCGCAGGGCTGAACGGCCTGCAGCAGGGGAATGTGAAAGTGGGATGCTTTTCCAGTGTGTGTACGAACTGGATAACGGATATTATCCATTCCTTTGCAAAATTGTATCCGGATATCAATATTGAGATTTATCAGGGAACATATGCGGATGTATCCTATTGGATCAAAAGCGGTATTGTGGACTTCGGGTTTCTCTCGGTATCCAGCGCGGGTGACCTGCCCATTGAGCCGCTCTATAAAGATCCGCTGCTGTGTGTGGTTCCAAAAAATTTCAGAAAGCGGGACAGCAGTCCGTTTATGACCATCGATGAGATGAAGGATCAGGTTTTTGTGTCTCAGAGGGAGACGACGGACGCGGATATTGCAAATTTTCTGAAACAGAATGGATTGAATGTCCGCTCGAACTATCATGTGGTGGACGATCTGTCTACGATTGCCATGGTGGCGGCGGGGTTTGGCATCTGCATTATGCCGGAGCTGGTCATGAATGATATTCCATATGCGGTCAAAACCTATCCGACTTTGCCGGATGCCTGCAGGATCATTGGAATATCCGCGCTGAATCCGAATTTTCTCGCGCCGGCGGTCAAGACACTGTACAAACATGTGATTGAAAATTATAAGACGATCGAAGAGAGATAAATTCAGAGAAGAGATATTGTTTCAGGAACGTAAAAATTGTGACATGGTTGAATTGCACAAAAAACATGCCAAAAAATATTTAATTTCTCTAAAATGCATGAATTTATAAAAGTTTAATAATTTTTATTGACTTTTTATTTTGAAAGGGGTATTATAAGACCCATCAAAGGCAAAGGTGCTGTGAAGAATGAGCTTCCGGTGCCTTTTTCTATTTTATAAAAAAGTTTTCCATGATTTTATGAAATAGAAAAACTTTTGATAACGACACAATGGCGTGTCATCTGCAGGCTAGCGGCAGGTGGCGCGCCATTAGGTTTTTAAAGGAGGATTCAATTATGACTGAGGAGATTATGACGTTTGTAAGCGACAATGTTTTTGGCGTATGGTTCCTGATCGGCGCTGCGCTGGTATTCTGGATGCAGGCCGGATTCGCGATGGTGGAGGCAGGTTTCACCAGAGCAAAAAATACAGGTAACATTTTGATGAAAAACCTGATGGATTTTTGTATTGGTACAGTGATGTTCATTCTGATCGGCTTTTCCTTATTACTCGGAGAAGACATGGTGGGATTGATCGGAAAACCGGGATTTGACATTTTTACGGCATACGGGAATTTTGATTTTTCCAATTTTGTATTTAACCTGGTGTTCTGTGCAACAACAGCGACGATCGTATCCGGCGCTATGGCTGAGAGAACAAAATTCTTATCCTACTGTGTATATTCCGGAGTGATCTCAGCTCTGATCTACCCGATCGAGGCCCATTGGATCTGGGGAGGCGGCTGGTTATCACAGATTGGCTTCCATGATTTTGCAGGTTCCTGCGCGATCCACATGGTGGGCGGTACATGTGCTCTGATCGGTGCGGCGATACTTGGCCCCCGTATCGGAAAATTCTCAAAGGATGAGAATGGAAAGATTCGCAAAGTCAACGCAATTCCGGGACATAACCTTGCACTTGGATGTCTGGGATGCTTTATCCTCTGGTTAGGCTGGTATGGTTTTAACGGTGCAGCGGCGACAAGTATTGAACAGTTAGGTTCCATTTTCCTTACGACTACGGTGGCTCCTTCCGTTGCAACAGTAGTTTGTATGATCTACACATGGCTCAGATATGGCAAACCGGATGTTTCCATGTGCCTGAACGCATCTCTGGCAGGTCTGGTGGCGATCACTGCTCCATGTGACGTGACAGACTGTGCAGGCGCGATCGTGATCGGCGCTGTAGCAGGTCTGCTGGTAGTATTTGGCGTATGGCTTTTGGATTATAAGCTTCATATAGATGATCCGGTAGGCGCTGTGGCAGTTCATTTCATGAACGGTATCTGGGGTACTTTTGCGGTCGGCCTGTTTGCGACAAACAAAGCTCCGGGATACAGCATTGCGGATTCCGCGGGAAATGAGATGATCGGCCTGTTCTATGGCGGTGGATTCAAATTATTGGGACTCCAGTGTCTGGGTATTGTATCCGTTTTGGCGTGGGCGGCAGTTACGATTACAATCGCATTCCTGGTGATCAAAGCAATTTTTGGACTTCGTGTTTCCGAGGAAGAAGAAATTACAGGTCTGGACCAGACAGAACATGGTCTTGCAAGCGCGTATGCGGATTTTGCACTTGCTTCCAGCATCAACAACTTCTCTTCCTCTTATACAGTAAAACTTCCGGAAAATCCGGTACCGATCGACGAGGCGGTTCCGGTACAGGTCCGCACTCCGGATCCGTCCATCGCCACAGCAAGCGATGTTTGCATTACAAAGATTACGATTTATGCAAAACAGAGCAGATTCGATGCCCTCAACGAGGCGATGGCGGCAATTGGCATCAATGGTATGACCGTAACAAACGTACTCGGATGCGGCGCTCAGCATGGCAGAACAAGCAAATACCGTGGTGTTACGATGGATATGAACCTGCTGCCTAAGATTCAGGTAGATATCGTTGTGAGCAAGATATCCCCGAGGGTCGTTATCGATGCAGCTAAGAAAGCTCTCTATACGGGTCATGTGGGAGACGGTAAGATTTTTGTTTACAACGTAGAGAATGCGATCCGTATCAGCACCGGGGCGGAAGGCTACGATGCACTTCAGGATTAGGCCATTTTGTAAAACTCTTATATAAATATGCAGAAAAGGACAGTGCCGGGTTTGCGCTGTCCTTTCTCTTTTTCTGAGATTTATATTGACAAACTATCAATTGATTGCTAAACTATTAATTGATAGTAAAATGTTGGGGGTGAAAGAAATTCTGATATCAATTCGTTCAGAGAAGAAAGCTGTCAAGGAATTTTTGAATGAGCTTAGCAGGATACTTTATGATGAAAAATTTGATATAGAAAAAAATTTAATTGTGATCAAATCCAGGAAAGAGCCGGGAAAAGAACAGTTTTCCACACTTTACACGCTCTTGGATTTGGAATATGATTCATCTGATATTATAGACAGATTAAAGGAATTAACGGTTAGGGAATATTCAGAAACCTTATTTGACAGAGATGATGATAAACCGCCTTTGTTATTTGTTTTTGGAAAAGATATTAATTCGAAACAGGTGTATATTAAATTGAAAATCAAAGGTGAGAGAAGTAAACGGGTTTTGTGCCTGTCATTTCATTATGCTGAGAGACAAATGGAATTTCCATATGCGTGATGTCAGGAAAGGGAGGGAATCGAGATGAAAAACGGTACACTGATCAGGAAGATACTTATGGATTGTCCGATGTGTGATAAGGTTCATGAGGTAGAAGAGAGAACGAGAACCGCAGCCGTTATTATTAAGGGCGAAACAATTTTTTGTGAAGAAAAATTTTATTTTTGTGTGAACAGCAGTGAGGATGCATGTGAATTTGAGACAGGAAATATGACGAATGATAATCTGATGGCGGCAAGAAATGCCTATCGCAAATCCCATAATCTGCTAACATCTGATGAAATTGTTTCTATTCGTGAGGCATATGGATTGACACAGGTCGATTTGGCCAGGCTTCTGGGGTGGGGGGAGGCTACCATATCCAGATATGAGAGCAAGGCTATCCAGGATGAGGCTTATGATAATATGCTGCGCATTATTAAAGATAATCCGCTTAAAGCGATTGAATTTCTGGAAAAAAATAGAGATAAATTCCCTGAGCCCAGAAGAATGCAGATTCGTTCGAAACTTGTTGAAAAAATGGATTCGTATGGAAAGGAGTTTCTTACACGTCAGGCTCTTATGAGTGAGTATATCAGATATTCTGAGCTTTCAGATCTCAATGGATATAAAAGGCTTGATATTGATAAGATTGAACATATTGTATCTTATTATGCGAAACGCATCTCTAATTTGTTTAAGGTTAAGCTCATGAAGATGCTTTGGTATGCAGACGCATTATTTTCAAATATCCATGGCAATTCTATGACTGGGCTTATATATACGCATGAACCAATGGGAGCTCTGCCAATCGGGCATTATAGTATGATGAATCTTGAAAATATCAATGTGAAAGAAGAAGAGGGATATGATTCGACAAAGTATCATTTTTATCCCAATTCGGCATTGGATGAGCGTGCATTATCGGAGGATGAGATTGCTGTTCTTGATATGGTGATCGCCAAATTTAAAAATTTTAATGCATCTGAAATTGTTAGCTATATGCATAAAGAAGCCGCATATCAAAAGACAGATCCGGGAGAAATAATACCTTATAGTCTGGCGAAAGAAATCAGGACATTTTAGATATAAAGGACAGTGCCGGCCCGGCACTGTCCTTTTTGAGAGAAATACTCCGCAGGCGTCACAAGCCTGTGAGATTAAATACTTGCCCTGTCGATTTCACGCCGGATTTCCTGCATCCGGAAATCAAGCTCACTGCTGATGTCGGCGCATTTCTTTAAATTTGCTGCAATCTCATCGGCATTTTCCACATTCTGTTTGTATTTTAATTTGTGATCCAGGCTGGCCCAGCAGTCCATGGCGATGGTGCGAAGCTGTACCTCCACTTTCATCGGTTTCTTTTCCTCGGCGAGAAAGATCGGCACCTCCAGTATGAGATGGAGGCTCCTATAGCCGTTTGGTTTTGGATTTTTGATGTAATCCTTTTCCGCGTGAAGCCGTATGTCGTCCTGCTTTACGAGCAGCTCACGCACGGTATAGATATCCTCCGGAAAGGCGCAGATGACGCGGATTCCGGCGATATCAAACATATTCTGCTCCAACCCTTCTATTGTAAAAGGAATTCCTTTCCGTTTTGTCTTTTCGAGAATACTCAAAGGAGCTTTTATCCTTGTCTTGATCGTCTCAATGGGATTTCGGTTGTGGTGCAGGGAAAATTCCTCGTTCAATACTTTTAACTTTGTTTCAACCTCCATGCTGGCACAGCGGTACATTATCATCAGCCGGTTAAATGGTTCCAGGCTTTCCAGGAGAAGTTCCGGGTGATCCATATCCATCAGGTCAGAATATGTCATATTATTTAATATTGGTTCGTATTTTTTGTTATTCATTTGTACACTCCATAATTTAAGACTTGTCCGCGAGTTTGGCGCGGCGTCCGGATCAGCTTATAAATATTTTTGCGGCTTTTGCTCACGGGTCTCAATATACCAGAAAGGTGTGACCATCCGGTAAACATTTTATTAAAAAAGTTGAAAAAAGGTTGGAAGATTTTATAAAATACCGTATACTATTCGGAAAAGGCCACGGCGGGTGTGCCAGGGTATACCTGAATGAAGGAGGAAGAAATGAGCGAAAACACGATTCAGTTGAAATTAGGAGAATATAAAGGCGTACAGGTAAAAAAGCAGGAAATTACTGTGACCGAAGCGGAAATTGAAGCAGAATTAAGACATGCACAGGAGCGTGCTGCCAGGACAGAGGAAAAAACGGGCGGCGCTGAGATGGGCGACGAGACGGTCATCGATTTTGTCGGATATATTGACGGGGAGGCATTTCCGGGAGGAGAGGGCTCCGGTTACCCGTTGAAGCTCGGATCCGGAACGTTTATTCCGGGATTTGAGGAGCAGCTTGCAGGGGCGAGAAAAGGTGATCAGGTGGATGTAAAGGTAACGTTTCCAAAAGATTACCATGCACCGGAATATGCAGGAAAAGAGGCGCTGTTTAAAGTGACCGTTCAGGCGGTCCGCACATCGATTGTTCCGGAATTGTCCGATGAGGTTATTGCCCAGGTGTCCGATCATAAGACAGTCGCTGCGTTTGTGGATTATGTGAAAGAGACGATCCGCAGGTACAAAGCGGACCAGGCGGCGATAGAGAAAGAAAATTTTGTTCTGCAGCAGATCGTGGAAGCTTCCGAGATCACTGTGCCGGAAGAAAAAGTAAAAGAGCGCATGAACGCATTGAAAAATAATCTTCTGGCACAGCTCAGAAATAATGGAAATACATTTGAGCAGTATCTTCAGTACAACAATCTGACGGAGGAGCAGTTTCATGAGTATGCAATGAATGATGCATTGTCTATGCTGAAAGGGCAGGCGGTTCTGCATGAAATCGCAAAATTGGAAGGTTTTTCCTATACGCAGGAAGAACTGAACAAAGAGATTGCAGAGATGGCTTATTCTTACCAGATGGAGGAATCCCAGCTTCGCGAGATGATGGGAGAACAGGGGATTTCCATGGTGGGAGAAGATATCCTTGCCAAAAAAGCTCTGGATTTTATCTGCGCACAGGCTGTTGAGATTGAGGCTCAGTGAGTCCTGGCGCGGGATTCGGATCAGCCCGGATCCCATTACTATGGGCGGCGAAATGTGAAATAAATTCCCATGAAACGGCTGGAAGAAGTGTTCATGGGGATTTTTGAAGAAAGGATAACGGTGAAAGAAATGGTAGAAAATGAAAAAATTCAGGCGCTGCGTGATCAGATGCAGCAGAGAGGAATTGATATTTATTTGATCCCGACATCTGATTTTCATGAATCAGAGTACGTGGGTGATTATTTTAAGGCAAGAAAATATATGACAGGATTTACCGGTTCCGCGGGAACGGCTGTGGTCACGATGACGGAGGCAGGCCTCTGGACGGACGGCAGATATTTTATCCAGGCGGAGCGCCAGCTTCAGGGTTCCGGAGTCGATCTGTACCGGAGCGGAGAGGAGGGGGTTCCTACAGTAGAGGAATTTCTGGAAGAAAAGCTTCCCCAGGGCGGCGTACTCGGATTTGACGGCCGGGTGATGAACAGCACAGATGCATCGAAATATAAAGCGCTGGCTGAGAAAAAGCAGGGAAGCCTGTATGTAAAGGAAGATCTGGTGGACATCATATGGAAAGACCGCCCGGCGCTTCCGAAAGAAAAATTGTGGATCGTGACGGAGGAATACAGCGGTGAAACACTTGCATCAAAGCTTTCACGGATACGGGAAAAGATGAAAGAGAAAGGTGCGGATCTGCATCTGATCAGTTCCCTGTATGACATTGCGTGGATCTTAAATCTGCGGGGCAATGACATTCTGCATGTCCCAGTATTCCTTTCTTTCCTGATGATCGGGAAAGAGGACTGTACGCTTTTTATTCAGGATGAGGCGCTTAACGATGAGGTGAGGGCATATTTGAATGAGAATAAAGTCCGGATCCGGCCCTATGAGGCGATCTATGAGGCAGCGGCTGCTGTCAGCGGGGAGGCGGCTGTCCTGATGGACGAAAATATTGTCAATTACCGTATCCGGACATCACTTCCGGAAACGGTCAGGGTGATCAACGAGGACAATCCCTCCGAACTGATGAAATCTGTTAAAAACGAGACGGAGCTTCAAAATACAAGGCTGGCACACCTTCGGGATGGCGTTGCCGTTACGAAGTTTATGTACTGGTTAAAGACAAATGTCGGAAAAGAGGAGATTACCGAGTACACTGCGGGGTGTTATCTTGACAATCTGCGGGCACAGCAGGAGCATTTTCTTGACCTGAGTTTTGAAAATATCAGCGCTTATGGGGCAAATGCCGCGATGATGCATTATTCTGCGGAGGAGGACACGGCGGCCGTGCTGAAACCGGAGGGATTTCTTCTGGTGGATTCCGGCGGACATTATCTGGAAGGAACTACGGATATCACGAGAACTTTCGTGTTAGGACCGCTCACGCCGCAGCAGAAGCTGCATTTTACCACGGTGTGCAGATCAAATCTGAATCTTGCCAATGCGAAATTCCTCTATGGATGCAAAGGCTTAAATCTGGATATCCTAAGCAGAGGCCCGCTCTGGCAGATGGGAATTGACTATAAATGCGGAACAGGACATGGGGTCGGACATATTTTGAATGTGCATGAGGGACCGAACGGTTTCCGCTGGCGCATCGTTGCCGACCGCAAGGACAGCGGCACACTGGAGGCAGGTATGATCACCACCGATGAGCCGGGTGTTTATCTGGAAGGCGAGTACGGCATCCGTACCGAAAACGAACTGATCTGTGTAAAAGATGAGAAAAATGAATATGGACAGTTCATGAGATTCGAGAATATCACCTATGCCCCGATCGACCTGGATGGCATTGATCCGGAGGAGATGAGCCGGACAGAGCGAAAATGGCTGAATGATTATCACAAAAACGTATATGAAAAACTTTCTCCTTTCCTGACAGAGGAAGAGCGGGAGTGGTTAAAGACCTATACAAGGGAGATTTAGAATGAGCAAAAAGATTGTTTTGATAGACGGACACAGTATTTTGAACAGGGCTTTTTTCGGGATTCCGGATCTGACCAATTCGGAAGGGCTGCACACCAATGCGATTTATGGTTTCCTGAACATTCTGTTCAAGATTCTGGATGAGGAGAAGCCGGACTATCTGACGGTAGCTTTCGACAGGAGCGAACCGACATTCCGTCACAAGATGTACGATGCCTACAAGGGAACGAGAAAACCAATGGCAGATGAACTGCGTCAGCAGGTCCCGGTGATGAAGGAAGTGCTTCAGGCGATGGGGATCACCATTGTGGAAAAACCGGGATATGAGGCGGATGATCTGCTTGGAACAATCGCAGGCAGGGCGGAAAAGGCCGGGTTGGAAGTGAGCATCATATCCGGCGACCGTGACCTGCTGCAGCTCGCGACGGATCATGTAAAAATACGTATTCCAAAGACAAAACGGACCGGAACAGAGATCGAGGACTACCTTGCAAAGGATGTGCTGGAAAAATATCAGGTGACCCCGGCGGAGTTTATCGACGTCAAGGCGCTGATGGGCGACAGCTCTGACAATATTCCGGGGGTTCCGGGTATCGGCGAAAAGACGGCCACGAACCTGATCGTGGCTTACAAAAGTATCGAGAATGCCTATGCCCATGTGGAGGAGATCAAGCCCAACCGCGCAAAAACGGCGCTCTCGGAGCATTATGATATGGCAAAGATGAGCAAGGTGCTGGCGACCATCGAGGTCAATGCAGATATTGATTACGATATGGAAGCGGCCGCGATGCATAATCTGTATACACCGGAGGCTTATCTTTATTTCAAACGTCTGGAGTTCAAAAATATTTTGTCCCGGTTTGAGATAGATACCCCGGTTAATCCGGCGGAACAGTATTTTCACATATATAAGGAACTGGATGAGATTGAAAACTTTTTTGCGCAGTTTCAGGCAGAGCGGGCGGCCGTTTCCTTTTTGGAGGAGCAGGGGCAGATATTTGGCGCGGCGGTCGCATCGGATGCGGAGCATGTGGCGTTTTTGCAGTGCGGCGGTTTTGTGACGGAGGGATATCTGACAGAGAAAGTGCAGGCTCTTTGCGGCCGTCTGGAGACTCTGATCACGCCGGATCTGAAAGCTCTCCTGAAGCATATCTCTGTGGATGAGAAGAAAAACTGTGTGGACACAACGATTGCGGCATATTTATTGAATCCGTTGAAAAATGATTATGTATATGATGATCTGGCAAAGGACTATCTGGGAATGATGGTTCCCTCAAAGGCGGACCTGCTCGGAAAATTGAAGCTTCCAAAGGCGGCGGATGAGAAGCCGGAGGCGGTGGGGATGCTTGGCTGCTATATGATATACACCTCTGCTGCCGTCTGCGATGCGCTGTTGAAGAAGCTGAAAGAAGCGGGTATGGAAAAGCTCTATCGGGAGATGGAGATGCCTTTGGTCTTCACTTTGGCGGATATGGAAAAAGAGGGCGTGCGCACAGACGGGGCAGCCCTGAAAGTGTACGGCGGGCAGCTTGTGGGCAAGATCGCGGAACTGGAGCAGAGTATTTACGAGAAAGCCGGGGAGGAGTTCAATATCAATTCCCCGAAACAGCTCGGTGTGATCCTGTTTGAAAAACTGAAAATGCCAAACGGCAAAAAGACAAAAACCGGATATTCCACCGCGGCAGATGTGTTGGATAAACTGGCGCCGGATCATCCGATCGTGTCGGAGATCCTGGAATACCGTCAGCTCACAAAGCTGAAATCCACCTATGCGGACGGCCTTGCCCCCTGTATAGCGGCGGACGGGCGCATCCACAGTACTTTTAATCAGACGATCACGGCTACGGGGCGCATCAGCAGCACGGAGCCGAATCTGCAGAATATCCCGATCCGTATGGAGCTCGGGCGTCTTATCCGGAAAGTATTTATCCCCCGGGATGGGTATGTGTTCATCGATGCGGATTATTCTCAGATCGAGCTGAGGGTGCTGGCACATATGTCCGGGGATGAGAACCTGATCGCGGCATACCGCCATGCGGAGGACATTCACCGCATCACTGCGTCCCAGGTGTTTCACACGCCGCTTGAGGAAGTGACGGATCTGCAGAGGCGAAACGCAAAGGCGGTAAATTTCGGTATCGTGTATGGCATCAGTTCCTTTGGCCTGAGCCAAGATCTGAGCATTACGAGAAAAGAGGCAGAGGGGTATATTGCAAGCTATTTTGAAACCTATCCCGGCATAAAGACTTTTCTGGACAAGCTGGTATCGGATGCAAAGGAAAAAGGATATGCGGAAACGATGTTTGGGCGCCGGCGTCCGGTTCCGGAACTGAAATCCAGCAATTTTATGCAGCGCTCTTTCGGCGAACGGATCGCGATGAATTCCCCGATCCAGGGAACGGCGGCGGATATCATCAAGATTGCCATGATACGCGTCCGCAATCGTCTGAAAGAAGAAGGCCTGAGATCAAAGCTGATCCTGCAGGTGCATGATGAATTGCTGATCGAGACTGCGGAGGATGAAGTGGAACGTGTAAAAGAAATCCTCGGCGAGGAGATGCATCATGCGGCCAGACTTTCCGTGGAACTGGAAGTGGATATGAATGTGGGCGGCAACTGGTACGAAGCGCATTGATGACAAATAAATTCGGGGAATGCAGGCCTGTTTTCCCAGGCCTGTATCAGGACGCGCGGGACTTGGATCTGTACTATGTCAGCCAAGCTGCCCCGAATCCCGCGCCAGGACTCACGGGCGAGTCCTGAAGTGAAGGAGGAAACATGCTTTTTGCAGGAATTACGGGCGGTGTCGGAGCCGGGAAATCAGCGATTTTGAGCTATTTGTCCGAGCATTATAACTGCAGGGTCATGCTGGCGGATGAGATTGCTCATTTGCTGATGGAACCGGGAACGGACTGCTATGATAAGCTGAAAAAATTATTTAAGGGAGATGCCATTTTTCAGGAGGACGGCCGGATCGACCGCCCGAAGATGGCTGCCGTACTTTTTTCTGATGGGAAGAAGAGAGAAGCGTTAAATCAGATCGTACATCCCGCGGTAAAGGAATATGTGATGGAGCAATTCAGGCTGGAGAGAGAAAAGGGAGATCTGGATCTGCTTGTTTTGGAAGCGGCGCTTCTCATCGAAGAACATTATGATGCAATTTGTGACGAATTGTGGTATATTTATACTTCCGAGGAAAATCGCAGGATCCGTCTCAAGGCAAACCGGGGATATTCGGATGAAAAGATTGACAATATTCTGAAAAGCCAGCTGTCCGAAGAGACATTCCGCAAATATTGTGCGGAAGAGATCGATAATAACGGAACGCCCGGGGATGCGTATTTGCAGATAGACGGGATCCTAAGGAGAAAAGAGATCGGGAAAAAAGAGATCAGGAGAAAATAATGGAGTTATGCAGCATAGCCAGCGGAAGCAGCGGAAACTGTATTTACGCCGGCACAGACAATTGCCACCTGCTGGTTGACGCCGGGATCAGCGGAAAACGGATAGAGGCGGGATTGAATGAGATAGGTTTAAAAACATCGGAAATGCAGGGGGTTCTGATCACCCACGAACATTCCGATCACATAAAAAGTCTTGGGGTAGTTGCGAGAAAGCATGGCATTCCCATGTATGGCACGAAAGGGACGATTGACTGGATAAAAGAACACCAGGCGATCGGAAAGGTAGATGAATCCCTGTTTCGCGTCATTTCTCCGGAAGTGGAATTTTCCATAGGCGATATGCGCATTATGCCTGTTCCCACATCTCATGATGCGGCCGAACCAGTTGCTTATATTATGAGAAATGGAAATAAGTCTATGGGAGTCATAACGGATCTGGGAAAATATGACGATTATATTGTGGACAAACTGCAGGGATTGGATGTATTATTATTAGAAGCAAATCACGATGTACATATGCTTCAGGCAGGAAGATACCCTTACTATTTAAAAAAACGTATTCTTGGAGAGAGAGGACACTTATCAAATGAGTTGTCCGGACAGCTCCTGGGGAGGGTATTGCATGATGGTTTCAAGAAGGTGATCCTGGGCCATCTGAGCCAGGAAAATAATTATCCGAAGCTGGCATATGAGACGGTTCGCCTGGAAGTGACTATGGGCGAGAATCCATATAAGGGAAGTGATTTCCCCGTGTTGGTCGCCGGAAGAAATGAGGTATCAGAGCTGGTGAGCGTGTGATGCAGGCTTTGGGGCGTACCGTGAGAGCGGTTCGCCGTCTGGACATCCGCTTGAAGTGAATTGAGAGAGATTTTAAAAATTGAGAGAGGAGAGCGCCTGGCGCCGGGATACATGTGAATGAAATGCCGCGCAGGTGCAGGTGAGAGAAATGGAAAAAACAGCAGACAAGACAATTATTACGGTAGTAGGAAAAGATACCGTCGGCATTATCGCAAAAGTTTGTACCTATCTTGCAGGCAACAGCATCAATGTACTGGATATTTCCCAGACAATTGTCCAGGGATTCTTTAATATGATGATGATCGTGGACCTGAGCACATCCACAAAGCCTTTTGATGAGTGTGCAAAGGAACTCGAACAGATCGGTGAGGAGATCGGCGTTACCATCAAATGTCAGAAAGAAGAAATTTTTGAAAAGATGCACCGTATTTAATGAGCGGCGCACCGTTTATTCAATACGGTAAAAGTAATATATCAGATGAGAGATGACTCCCACTTCTATAAGTGGTGAGTAACAAGTGTGTATCAGTGGGAGTT
>CAZJSI010000040.1:0-19819 GCA_964548675.1 uncultured Eubacterium sp.
TCATCCCGTTGTCATTTTGTATGCTTTCATTGTCAAATCCACAGTATTCGCACACGGCTTCCGTTATTTCTCTCATGCAGTTCGCACATCGCTTCATCTGTATTGCCCTCTTTTCTCCAGTTTAAATCTCTCAAATTCTACTGTTCCCGCCAGCCCTTATCCACTTCATATGCCACGATCAGATCACGGTTCACTTTCTCTATCGCCGTCAATTCCGAATCGTCCGACGCATCGTAATCCGGATCCGGCGTATACCAGCTTTTTGAGGAAAAATATTCCTGATATTCCTCCGTTCTAAACACATACCCATGCCGGGCATATATCTCATTCAGCGCAAGGTTGACTTCCTCCTTTGACAATGCATCCAGATCCTCATTGGTAATAAACTCCGTATCCGTCGGGAGGATATACTCACTCTCCGCCTGAGGCTCATCCTCCTCCAGAAGAGAAGAAAGATACAGCATATCCGCTTCCAGGTTCGCCCCCATCATGACCAGGTCTTCCTCATACGCAATATAACCTACTGTCCGGGAGTCTTTCTGTATATCATAAATGTCGCCATTCTCTGTGAGCTGATAGCCGTACTGTCCGATGATCAGTTCATATAAAGTATGGATATCCTGGATCTCCTCCTCCGAATCCGCCTTGATCCGATACATATACGGCGTCCCATTTGGAGACAGTCCCATATCCTTATAGATATCATACAGATACATGGCCGGATCCACCAGATCATCGTCAATATCCGCCAGAAATTCCGGTTCGCCCTCATAAAAGGCGTCATCATCCTGGTGGAAGATCAGATAGCAATAATAAGTGTCGTTTGACAATATGATCCCGATCCGTGCGCAGGATTCTCCCTCCACCCGGATGTCACTCTCATAGGTGGAAAGATTCGCATAAAACACATACTCTGATTCAAATACACGCAGCGCCTCTATATCCTCATACTCCACCAGCTCGCAACCGAAATCCTCCAGTACCTGCAGATACGACGTGAACATGTCCTCGGCCTTATCTATGTCACTGCTCAATTCATAGATCACGCCTTCCGTATTGAGCGATTCGCCCTCATATGTACACCCGTCCACACAGCTGTCCGGCTTCGGAAGCTGTCCCGGATATTCCGTGAAATACTCTATTTCGGAATTCGTTTCCATATCCGGCTCTGTTTTGGTATCGGACTCCGCCGCAGTGGCAGGCTCCTGCGCCGTATCCTCGTCCATGTTGGAAAACGCCCATACGATCAGTGCGATAAAACATACTCCCAACACGGCCAGAACGATCATGACGACCAACAGTACTTTTTTTGATTTTTTTACCGGCTCCGGTTTTGGCTCCTCCCTGAATTCATTCTGCAAGCGTTCCCGCAGCTCCCGGACGGTTCTGATGCGGTCCCAGGCATTTACGGCAAGCCCCTGCGCCATGATATTTCTCACGTTCTCTGTCACGCGCTTGCCCTCATCCGGCCTTATCACAAGTTCATCTCTCTCCATCCGGTCCATTGCCATAGGCGGCGCTTTACCATATACACAATAATACATGGTGGCGCACAGCGCATATACATCCGTCCACGGGCCGATCTTTCCTTTTTGTGTATATTGTTCGGCGGGACTGAATCCCGCTTTTGATACCAGGAGGTTTGTTCCTTTACTTTTCACGGAAAAATCTTTCGCCGCTCCGAAATCCAGCAGAACCACCCTGCCGTCCGGCCGCAGCATAATATTATCCGGGCTGATATCCCGATGGATCATGCCCAGCGCATGCACTTTTTCCAATGCTTCCATCAACGGGGCAAAAATGCGGACACACTCTTTCATCGTGATCGTTCCGCTGTTCTTCAGCTTCTCTTTCAGGGTAACTCCCTGCACATATTCCATGATAATGTAAGCCGTCCCGTTATCGGAAAAGGTATCTCTGACCCGTGCGATTGTCGGAAGAGAGTCGATCTTCGCCATCTTCTGCGCTTCTTCCAGGAAATGCCGGCTGCCCTGCTTCCATTCTTCCGCTTCATCCGACGTACCCCAGAATACTTTGCCGGAATTTTGAGCATTCCTGGATGCGATCCGGGACGGAAAATATTCCTTGATCGCGACTTTCACCTGCAGTACAAGGTCGTACCCGATGTATGTGATGGCAAATCCTCCCACGCCCAGCACTTTTCCGATCAGATATCTGCCATGCAGGATCGTATTCCATCGCAGCGCCATCGGAATCTGCTGAGCGGCCGTATCATCAAATCCGCAGTGAGGACAAATATTCGATTCTTTTTGCTCCATGCAGTTCACGCATAAATTAATATTCATAACCCTTTCCTTTCCGGTCTCCTATACGATCCGGTATTCATAAGTACCGATACGGATCGTATCTCCTCTGTGGACGGCAACCCGCCCAACCTGTTTGATCGGAACGCCGTTTACGAATGTACCGTTTGTAGAATTTTGATCTTTCACATACAGCTTGTCCCCCATCCATTTCACGGAACAGTGAACCGCCGATATTTTTTTGTCGTCACTGTCAAATATCAGATCCGCCTTTTGGCTGCGTCCAACCGTATATTCCCGGCCGGTCTCCAGTGTCAGGGTTCGTGATATATGCTCATAGCCAACGGCGTTAAACTGCAGTGTGACGGTCTCCGGCGTCGAAATATTCTCCTGATCTTCCGCCGTCGGGTCCGAAGCTTCATCACCGCTGTCCGCATCCGTGCCGGAAGTTTCTTCTTTCTCTCCGCTGCCGCTCTCCCCGTCGGTTCCGTTTTCTTCTCTTTCCGCTGCCGCCGGGACTGCCCTTTTCTTTTTCACAACGACCGCTGCCACTGCCGCCAGAACAATGACGGCGAGGACGAGAATCCAGACCCATGTAACATTCTGATCTTCGTTCTGTTCTGTCTGCCCGGTCTCCGGCTGTTCTGCCTCCCGAACGCTCCCGGTGTCAGGATCCTCATCTTTTTCCGAATCCCCCTCCGTTTCCGGATCGGCGGACTGTGCCAGCCATTGCACATCCGCATAATCTATCGCTAATGTATCTTCATATACGGCGCCTGCGGCGTCCGTATAGATTGCTTTCAATTCAATGCTGCTGCCGACCGTATCGATTGCAACGCCCTGTGTGTCGAGGATCATGACCACACTCCGGCCAATGCTCTGCAATATCTCATCTCCGACCTCATCTATTGACACGCCATCGATCACAGGGGCATAATGTATGCCTCCTGCGGAGTTTCTGGCAAAATTTCCAAGCTCCTTTGCATACTCTATCTGTTCTTTCTGACGGTCTGTCAGACTGCTTCCGGCCAGCTCCTCCGGCAGCACGGCCACTGTATACACCGGTATGTCTGACTGTATCACGGCGTTTTCAGCCTCACTTTGTGTGATACCGCTTTTCTGGTCATCCTGCCCGTCCGAAAGAATGATCAGATATTTTGCATCATGGACAGAGGGATTTGACTGCAGTACATCGATACTTTCCACAATTCCGGCATAGAGATTGGTATCCTCTGTTCCCGCTTCGATCGCATTGATATAATTCTCCCGCTCCTCCGCCTCTGTCATAAATTCGCTTCTGCTCAGATCGTTTCCCAGCGTGCCGATCACCATATTATCCTGCTCCCCGAGCCCGGCGCTGATCTGGCGCAAAACTGTTTTCGCCTGCTCCATCTGATCCCCGGACATGGAACCCGACACGTCTACCATACAATATACGGTCTTCGGAACGCTTTCCTCAATAATCCCGGAACGTTCCGCCTCTGCCGCCTGATTATTGATCCAAAATTCCACATTGCTTTCTTCATCCAGTTCCGAACAGAGTACGGCCAGCGTCTGCTGCCCGTCCCCAGTGACAAAATAATTTTGCAGAAAAGATTTTTTCCCCGCCGCAAAAGCGCTGATTGAAGTCATTAAAATGAGAAAAACACTAAATACCGGTATGCAGATCCTTTTTTTCATCCCTGTTTTCTCCCCCGCTGTTCTAACATGATCGCGATAGCCGTATGATTATCGCAGTTATTTTTACCTGTCATATATAATTGCAGCCTCTGCCGCATCCTGCCCAGCCACTCCGCCGCGTTTCGGGAATCATTCAATTCCTCCTCCATCTCTTCATCGCTGATAAATTCCCAAAATCCGTCCGAACACAGCAAAAATGCGTGTTTGCCCGGTTCCAATGTGATCGGATCATGGATATCCGGATTCAGGATCTCATCCCCGAGGACCCGGAACAGGCTGCTGCGCTCGTCCTGTTTCGGAATATCTTTCCGCTCAATCTCTCCCATCATGACAGCAAGCTGCGGCACACTGTGATCCAGTGTATAATCCGTAAGCCTCCCCTCATAGAAATGATATAGTCTGGAATCCCCGATATGGGCCCAGACTGCCTGTCCGTCTTCAATTCTCAGACACACGACTGTCGTTTTCATATGAAATTCGTTTTCCTGCTGTTTCAGAATCTCCCTGTTCGCCTGCTCCAGCAGATACGTGATCTCATCCCTGTTTGGCAGCCTTGACTGTTCCGCAAGCCGCATCAGCGAATTCACTGCCGTTTTTGACGCAATGTCGCCTTTTCCATGGCCTCCCAGCCCGTCCGCAAGCACGGCCAGTATACCGCCGTCCGTCCGGGCCACGCCGTAGGAATCCTCATTTTTCGCTCTTCCGCCGATGTCGGTAAAGCTGTCCACTGATATATTTTTTCTAATCATTCTTTATATCCTGCTATTTCAATCGTATCAAAAATTGTTCACCCGCAATTGTAAAATATGCTCCGGAACCGACCGCATACCACACTCCGGGTTTTAGTTTCTCCGCGTTCAGATAACTGCCGTATGTGGAACCGTTATCCCTGATATGCGCCCTGCCATTGCCGTCCACCATAACGGACAGGTGCAGGCGGCTGATTCCCGGACTGTTCATCGGATACCTGATATGACATTTTTCCATCCGCCCGATATCACACATCCTGCCGGCGGCCAGGCTCCATTGCTTTCCTTTCATGATTCCCCGGACGCAGCAAAGCTCCCATACTTTTTTCGGAGCGGTTTTTCTGTCCGTCCGGGCGCCGTATATCGCGGCTGAAAACTCCCGGATCGTCTGATATCTCTGACCGACGTTCACCGCCATTCCTTTCATGACTGCGTCAGCCACCTGCGGAGGCAGATCCGGGCATAACTGTCCAAGATGCTTTGTCGTGTCCTGAAACTGCCGTTCCAGCGCACTGGGCGGCACTACGCCGCTCAATGCATAATACATCGTGGCCGCCAGAGAATAGACATCCGACCATGTTCCATGCTGTCCATGGGTGCGGTATTGCTCATAAGGGGCAAAATGTTCTTTCAGGTAAGTCGTCATCCCGTTATTGCTGACATAGCTGCGCGCCAGTCCGTAATCGATCAATTTGGCTGTCGCCGGCCCTGTCAGCAGAATATTATCCGGGCTGATATCACGGTGTATCTGATTCGCCCCGTGCAGGATCTCCAGTGAATCCATGATCTGTCTGATATAGACAGACAGCTGGTTCCAGGGCATCTTTCCGTTTCGTTTCAGCCATTCTTTCAGATTAACTCCCGACAGATATTCCATCACAAAATACGCCGTCTGGTTGTCCGGAAACAGATGATACACCTGCAGTATCTGCCTGTGATTTTTCAGCCGTATCAGCAGCCTGGCCTCATCCAGAAACCGTTTTTCCAAATGGGAGAAATCCTCCTCTTTGCCCTGTGACGTCACAACCCTGGTCTGCCCGTACATACGGCTGACAATATCTTTCGGAAAAAGTTCTTTCACCGCAACCCGGCAGGAATTGCGTGTATCCCACGCCAGATATGTAATGCCAAAACCCCCCGCGCCGATCACCCTGCCTATATAATACTGGCCGTGGAGCAGATACCTGTCCGGAAGTGCGTTCGGAAGCCGGCCGCCGCCTCTGTTCACCTGTCCGCAGCAATTACACTGCCCGGACGGCAGCAATTGCCCCTGCATACAGTTTGTACATATATTATCCAGTTTCATGGCGTCTCTCCTGTCACTATAATTTCATCAAAATGGCCGTGAAATTATCCTGATTTTTCTTCTGACAGTTCAGGATCATCTGTTCCATTCTCCGGGCTGCGGCCTGTACGTCCGGTTCAGTCTCCAGAACGGCACACATTTCACTTTCCTTTAATGTATTATAAACGCCGTCGCTCATCAGCAGGACAATGTCTCCCTTTTGCACCGGTATCGGTGAGGTACTTCCGTCCACATGCTTCAGCTCACCCATACCGATAAAACTGGTCAGGCCTTTTCTCTTCGGATGCTGTGCCGCATCCGCAAATGTGATCTCACCGTTGACAGCCTCTACAAGCAGCTCCTCGCGGTAATTATGCTCTCTGTTCAACTGCAGAAGCCGATGGCCGCGATACAGATAGATCCTGCTGTCGCCTACGGAAATAAAATGCAGAAAACCTTTCTCCGCCAGCGCTGCGACCAGTGTGGAACCGCTCTTATACCGGTTGTCCGGACCGAGCATCTTATTCACTTCACGGTTTGCGCGGGATAAAAATTCCCACAGGATAACTGCCGAATGCCGCTCCGGCATAGACGCCGCATCCTGAACCATTGTCTGTACAATTTTCTGACTCACTTTATCTCCGTCCGCCAGGCCGCCCATGCCGTCGGCAACGATCGCGAAATGTCCTCCCGTGACCTCCAGTTCTGACAGGCAGTCCTGCTGATATTTTCGCATACCCTGATGATGAAGTTTTCCGATTTCTATTTTTGCGTTTGTCATATTTCGCCGAGTTTCTCTCTCCATGTGTTCTGATTCCTGTCTCCCTGCCGACTGCACGGGGCTTCCCTGACCCGGGTTATTGCGCTCCGCCAAAAAGCGGCGGAGCAGGAGCAGCAGAAACAGAATGAGAACGACAAATATCACGCCGATCCCGATGAACTTTCCCGGAGCTTCCTTTATCTTTTCGCCGATGGAAATCGTCTCAATCGTTTCACTTTCGGGATCCTCCCCCGGCTCTGAGGCTTCTGTACCGTCTGTTTCCGGTTCTTCTGTACCGTCCGTTCCGTCTGTTCCGGATTCCGTACCGTCCGTTCCCGGTTCTTCTGTACCGTCCGTTCCGTCTGTTCCAGATTCCGTACCGTCCGTTCCCGGTTCTTCTGTGCTCCCCGTTCCGTCTGTTCCGGATTCCGTACCGTCCGTTCCCGGTTCTTCTGTGCCCTCCGCTCCGTCTGTTCCGGATTCCGTACCGTCCGTTCCGGATTCTGTACTGTCCGCTCCCGGGGACAGTGCATCCGACACGGAATCCGGAATATCCACATCCCTGGCAATCTCTGTTTTTTCTGCCAAAATATAATCCGTATATACTGTCATCTTACATATCCCAGCTGAATTTATCGCCGCATAAAGGCACAAACATCAATTCCGTATTTCCGATCGTCAGTCTGTCATAAATATTTAACTGCACCGGAGACATGATCATCTTTCCGTTTACCCGGACAATGCTCTTTCCGTCGGAAGGAGCGAAGAAAAATACTTTCTCTCTGTCATCATATCCAACCAGAGCATGTTTTTCCCTGCTGATCGTCTGATCGCCCTTGATCGCAATATCACTGTGATCCGCCCTGCCAATATAGTTGTATCCGGTATGGATACGATAATCCGTTCCCTTTGACGGCCCGTCGACACTGACCAGCCATCCCACAACCGGCGTAAAGCCTGCAATCCCGTTTGTAATCACGGCTTCCGTCACACTGTCATAGTCCTCCACATCGGGCGCTGCGCTTCCCCACTGGCCGCCCTCATTGTGAAAAGCGGACTGGTCTGACGGTATCGTCATATTCTGGTCAGGCTGTGACGGTCCGGCATTTGTCATAAACGGTTCGGTATGTCCGAATTCATCCACTCCGGCTCCCGTGTTGCCTGCATATCCCTCTTCCTGGCACTGTGGGCATGTGCTGTTGATCTCCGCGTCATATAAGTGTCCTCTTTCGCATCTCTTGATTTCCATAAGTAACTCTCCTTTTTTGTGATTTTTATTTTATTTTTTACTGATAACAAATTTCATTCTGTTCGTCTTTTAACTGCTGACAAATTTCAGTTCTTTTCGTCTTTTAACTGCCGGTGAATTTCTGATCTCTTCGGCTTTTAACTGCTAACAGATTTCAAACCCGTTTGTCTTATCGGCAAGATAAAATACGGAGCCTTTTTTCAATTCTATCGGGATGCCTTTCTGCAGTTTCCCATAGTCGGCAAGGTATGTTCCGTAAGTGGAATCCATATCCAAAAGCCACAGCGAACCGTTTTCCCGATATAGCTTACAGTGAATCCTGCTGATCCCTTTTGCGTTTTTCGCTTCCCGTGCATACCGCACTGCGCAGGAGACGTCCCGTCCAAACAGCATTTCGCTCTGTGAAATTTCATAAATGCGTCCGTTCATATAACCGCCCACCGCGCGGATATACCGCATATCTGCAGGTTCCGCATGGTCTTCTATCGGTATGGTCTCTTCCCGGACAGGAGCTGTCTCCGATATCGTTTCCGGAATACTCTCCGGAAGCTCTGCCGGATCCGGTTCCTCCTCCGACCATTTCCATTCATCCTCTTCCGCTTCTTCCTCCGGGCTTCTTTTTTCCGCCGCTTTTCTTTTCCTGAGAAAAACGATCAGAAGAATTCCCGCCGCCGCGGCTGCAATGAGGATGACAAGTATTTTTCCGGGAGTGACGCTGCTGATCGTCGTATCTGTAGACAGCATTTTACCGTCATTCGTAACGACAGCCACCAGCTGTCCTTCGGTATTTACGACCGCCGCCGGATAAGAACCGATCACAGAGGTGTCCAGTTCCGTATCAAAGCATGTATATTCTCCGTCGGCATAAATATCCGTGATCGTTACGCGCTGACTCTCCCAGTCTGCATCCCAGTTCACATAAAAGACAGTGACCTCTTCTTTCTTCCCCGCCGGCGCCAGCTCAAAATATCCGTCAGCGGGATAATCCGCCGATCCCCATATTTCCAGAGGAAACTCTTCATAACCTCCGAGGTATTCCACTTCATACACCTCGCTGTCGGAGACATATATATAATAATCGGAAAAACTTTCCTCATAGACTCCCTCATCGGAAAGGAGCAGCCGGTCCGTTCCGTCCGTATAACCGACGGCAGCTCCAACCTGCAGATTTCCTGCCTCATCCTGGGAGAAAATAATACCAAGCCCGCTCAGCGGGGCGTCCATGCCATCCTCGGCCTGCGCCGGTACTGCCCCCAGCATCAAAAAGGCGATTCCCAGCATAATTGCAGTACATTTCTTTTTCATCCCAATCCTCCTTGTTTTTCTTTTTTCGATCCGTCCGCAGAAATCGCGTCAGCGGATATTCACCCGAAACTTCTGCTTCTGATCCGCCAGATATATGATATCACCGTCCTGCAGCCGGACTGCCTGTCCCTTTTGCAGTTTTCCGATCCGCATCACCACGGTCCCGTAAGTGGAATTCATATCTCTCACCATCCATCCGGAAGACGTGTTGTAAATTTCACAATGCCGGCGGCTGACGCCTTTCGAGTCATTCGGAAGCCGTACCTGGTTTCCCTCTTCTCTTCCCATGCGCAGCTTCTGGCGCCCTTTCGCCTGCCATACCGCTCCTTTCAGCTTTCCGGCAAGACACACAAGGGTCAGCTCTCCCTGTGCCGTGAGTAAATGGCCTGCGCCGACAGTACCCCTGCCAGATCTGTCACCCGATCCTCTCACACTGGCAGCATCGCCGCCGGATCTGACGCCAATTTTCCTCACACCGGCAGCATTTCCGCCCGCTCTATTGTCATATCCTGCTCTGCCACCCCGGTAATTTCCGATCATAATACACTGATGCAGGCTTTTTCGGATAATTCTGAGCCACATCCAGAAAACAATGACCAGATAAACCGGTATCAATATACTCGGCGTATTATCCCAAAGCCAGTGTGTTCCCATTGCCGTGCCCAGAAAAATGAGAAAATCCTTATCCAAAAAGCAATTCTTATCCACTTTCCCGTTTTTCATTGCCAGGGCAAACGCCGCAGTGTACATGGAACACCAGTAAATATGCAGTCCAAGCCCGATCCCGCGGTCTACCAGAGGCATTTTCAGGGCGTCCAGTATACTGATGGAATAGCTTCCGCCCGAAAATTCACCGCTACTCAGAACATACTGAAGATTTTCAAAAGTCTCAAAGCCCCATCCGACGGCCCCTCCTATCACCAGCCCCGTGATACCGTATACTTTCTTTCTCCTGGAGAAGAGAATGAGAATGATCAGCGCCGGAATAAACTTTCCGATCTCTTCCCGAAGCATTACCGTACCCATCCCCGGAAAGATCGTGAACAGAGCAGCTACACATCCAAAGGATAACGCTCCGCCTGCCAAAAACATTGCGATATAGGAAAGCAGTGAAATATTTTTCGGTATATTCAATTCCCACACAAAAACTGCAATGATAAAGGGTAAGAGCAGGGTCAGAACCACCGCCAGCATGATCCCGGACACGAACAGGTAATGTCCGCTCAAAAGGGATGGCAGTCCGCATGCCAGAAGCATGATCAGAAAAATAATTCCGCCCGCTGCGGCAATCCTTGCCCAGATCCAGGGACGCCGCCATTTTTTCAGCATATCCGCCTCTGTAGCCATATTCATTGATGTTCCGGCGGTCAACGCATATTCAAATTCCGCTTTTGTATGTTTTTTCAGTGTTTCCGAAAAAATATCTTTCCAGCCCACAGAATTTTCATCATATTTCATTTCATTATAAAAATATGTATTTCCCATCACTTATCCTCCTCCCCAGGATCACCGTTCATCAGACAATCTCAAAACGGTTTACGTTGTCTCCCAGGTAAAAAACAGATCCGCATTCCAGCTTCACCGGAAGTCCATTCTGGAGTCTGCCGTATCCCAAAAGGAATGTGCCATAGCTTGAACCCTGATCCAACAGCCAGAGATCCCCATTCTTCCAGTACATCGTACAGTGCATGCGGCTGATTCCTTTCGCCCCGGACGGATCATTCGCATATTGAATCCTGCATGACCGGTCCCGTCCAAAAGTCGTTTCTCCCGGCCCGATCTCATAAATACGTCCATTCATATAGCCTCCCACCGCACGGATGTAACGCATCTGGGGCGCCTGCTCCTGTGATATAGCTTCTGTGGGCGTTATTTCCGCATTCTCCGTAAATGCCTCCGTAGAATCATCACGATTCCAGTCAACAGGATCGGAAAATTCATCCGTGGGCCGCTGATGCTCCAGTCCGGACTGACCGGCGGCATTTGAACCTCCTGCCGATGCTCCTTTCTTTTTCGGATAGGAAACCAGAATAATGACCGTAATGATCCAACTGAAAAAAACACTTAATACGATCCACAATGTGGGATTCGGCGTCCTTTCTTTTGCCAGTTTTACATTGACAACCATAAAGACAACCCAGATAATAGTCATCAAAATGCAATACATTTTCTCTTCTCCTTTTCGTCTATTAATTCAATCAGTTATTGTTTCTCTGTCTATATAAAAAATTTTCATAATTTTATTTTAAAGGTAATTCTATTATTTTTCAACATAATTTCCGTTATTTCGAACTGTTTTCAAATTATTCCTCCTGTTTTTTCTGTTTTCTGATAAACCAAGTATAATACATGCCCGACATGGATTCTGTAACTTTTTTCCGCCGCTTTCATTTCAGGACGTTTTATCATTCCGGAACATTCTTTCGCTCCGAGGCATTCCGTCATTCCGGAACATTTTGTCATTCCAGGACATTCTTTAGCTTCTCCCTTACTTTCTCTTTCATTTCATATAATTCCTCTGTGGAATCCGCGATCTCTTTTTCCAGTTTTTCGGACATTTTTGCATACTCATCCAGACACAGTCCCATCTGTTCTTCCACCTCTTCCCGGGAATCGGCCCACTCGTATTCCTCCGCCCGAAAAGAGACAAATCTGTCAAACACCGATTTTTCCAGATACTCGTACTGTTCCCGGCTGCACCCGGCAAACCAGTAATTGACGGTCACATAATAGTATCGCCGTGTGATCTCCTGGATCTCCCTCTCAAATGCGATCCTCCGTTCCAGTTCGGCATCCGCAGTCCCATACTCCTCCTCATCCGCCAGCCATTCGCCGATCATCGCCAGATTTTGAATATAGCTGTCCAGATCAGAGGGAATCCCGTCCGCAAACATGGCATATTCCTCATAAAGGATACCGCACGCTTCCAGCGATTCCTCTATTTCCCCGCCCTGCTGCATCTCGGATTCCATATCTGCCGCTTCCGGTGTATCCGCCGCTTCCGGTGCATCCGACGCCTCCGGTGCATCCGCCGTTTCCTGTATGTCCGCCATGGCTTCCATGAGGGTATCTGAGGCCTCATCCAGCGCCTCCGGCGTCATTTCCTGCAGATACGCTTCCACCGAATCCAGAACAAGGTCATATTTTCCGCTGGCTTCATCCAGAATCAATATATATTTTGCATAGTCGTCCACTACATTTTGAAAATCCCGGATATCGGCCTGTGCTATCACATTTTCCTCTCTGCCCTCTGACGTCGTATCATCTCCTCCGCATCCCGAAATACTCCCGGCAGACATCAATATTGCAAGCAGACATATACCGTATCTCCCTTTCCGTTTTCCCGACACTGATATTCCCCCCTTGATCAAACATTTTCCGTCCGGCGTTTTACTCTTCCATAAACCGGTCCGTATCATAATTAGACAGCCTGAGGGCACGCAGCGCCTCGTTCATCACGGACTGATCCCCCTCTGTCACGATATTCCTTGCATCAGCCAGATCTTCCGGCGAGGCCTTTGACAGGCTCACCCTCTTTTGAAGAACGGAATGAAGGGAATAACACACTTTTGTTATATATTCGTTCAGTTCCTCCGTCTCCTCCTCGAATAAGTCGCTGTCCAGAGAGATATACAGGCCCGTCACCTCCAGATATGCCTCCTCCTCACAGGCATCCAGGTACATCTGATAGGCGTCGATCATTTCCTGACGGGCTTCTGCTTCGCGATACGGGCTATCCTCATCACAGAGAGTCTCCCTCAGATGTTCCAGGCATATCTCCATATTGTTTTTTGTGAGGGCCGGTCTGCGGTAGAGATCCTCAAGATCTCCCAAAGATATTCCGGTATCCGTCAGGCTTAATTCATCCAGATAAGCATTCCGCCGCTGTTCTCCCGCCTCATATTTTTCATAGGATGCATTCAGAGTTTCCGTCATTTCTTCTATTTTTTTCTCCAGCTTTGCCCTCCCCTCCGGGGTGTTCTGCAGCACTTCCTCTGTTTCCGCCTGCTCCAGTATGGAATATTGTTTCTGCATCTGTTCGTCCCAGACCGCCAGATCCTTTTCCAGTCTTACCAGAGAATTCTTTACGACTGTCCTCTCCCTTTCTGTCAGTTCTCTGTCCGCGGGTCTCAAAGCCTTTACTCCGATACCGATTCCCCCCGCGGCCACAGCGGCAGACAGCACAAGGATGAGCGCCTTTTTCTGCAGACGCTTTCTCTGATATGCCCTCAGCCTTTTCTGGCGTTCCTGCGCCCTGCCGGCCAGACAGTCCGCAAAAATGTCATGGATCAGGCTGTAGTTTCCCTCATGCGTCTTTACGATCAGGTTCAGGTGTCCGATCAGCTGTGCGGACACCGCATAATCAAACCACTCCCGGTCATTGGCTATCCCATCCAGGATCAGACGGGATTTCCCCATATACTCCGGGTACGCCATGGAAAATTTTCTGCTCTGCAGTTCACTGTAATCCCGGGCGGCCAGCAGATACAATTCTTCCATTGTCAGCAGGGTCCTGCCCTTTCGCTTCAACTCCCATGCAATTTCCGGGAGAAAATGCTCCAACAGATAACTGTGGCGAAGCTGCATTTTTTCATCCCCGGAATCACGCCGCAGCTCCCGGGTTTTCAGATTACTCAGATATATTTCCACCATTTCTGACGGAGTTTCCGGCGCCTGCCTGAAAGCATACTCTTTGCTTTCCCCAAAGATCTGGCATGTACTCCTGTACAAAAACAGCATCATGGGATTTCTCAAAAGACCGCACAGTTTTTCTTCCGCAGGCGCCTCTATTCCATAATGCTTCAGCGCCTCCGCCACCGCCTCATCCCTCAGTGGAAGAAGCCTGGCCGCCGAAAAATCATGGAGTCCGTATCTTTTTATCTCAGCGGTACGGTCAGTGACCAGCACGCCGATCCCCTGAAATCTTCCCAGTTCTTCGATTTCCCGGATCAGCTCCTGTCTCTGGCTCCCGGCTTCATTCAGTCCGTCCAGAAGCAGAATATACCGCGGACTTTTATTTCCCGCCATGTAAAAAAGCTGATTCAGCTCATGCAGCGCCGACTCCATGCCGTCTGTCTCCTCCGAAAATTTCAACTGTCTCAGAATAGACTTTCGGATAAAACAGCTTTCACCGCCGGACTGCTGATGATCGCCCAAAGCGATATAAAAAACAATCGGCACATCCTGTCTGAAAGTTTTTGTCCCGTTTTGCCATAAACGCATCTGAAATTGCGTCTTTCCCATACCGCCGGTTCCATACACGAGCAGATTTTCGCCGGCCAAAAGGCGGCCAAAACAGTCTTCTTCCGTCAAGGATGTGCCATCTTCCCTCTGAAGTTCCCGATTCAGATAATATTTTTCCGTATTTTTTTGATTTCTATAATTTCTGCTGCCGGCTTCCCAGATCGCACTGGGGGAAATGCCCTTTCCCTCTATGCGCCGGAGAAGCTCCTCCATATCCCTCCGCAGTTCTTCCGTATTCTGATATCTTTTCTGAGGCAGCGGATACAGCCCCCGGGCCAGAATCTGTACGGTTTTCTGAACAGCCGTCAGATTTTGTCCCTCAAAAGCGGGAAGCGATCTCGGAAAACATTTTTTGATTCCCCGTCCCATCATATCCGTTTCCTCTGCTTTTCTGCCCGTCAGCAGCCGGAAAAACACAGCGCACACAGAATAAATATCAGATGTATAACTGATATTTTTCTCATCCCGCAAAATAAGCTCCGGTGCGGAATATCCTTCTTTTTCACTGATAAAATGAACCTCGCTCCCGGTGCGCTTCACCGGCCGGACACTGTTATAATCGATCAGCAGCGCCTGATGTTTCAGCATCAGCACATTGTCCGGGCTGATATCCAGATGCAGTATTTCTTTGTCATGGAAACATTGCAGCGCATCCAGTATCTTCATTACCGTGTCGGCAGCCTCTGGCAGCCTGAAATATTTTCCATCCCCGATCAGCGTCGAAAGTTCCGTTCCTCCGTGAATATTCAGAATCGAGTAATAGGTGCCATACGCCTCGCAGGAATTGATATTTCCGGATATCTGCTCCGGATTTTTCAAAAGCAGTTCCAGATTTGCCCGGTTTCCCTGGTAAAAGCTTTCCCGGCAAATCTCCATCATGTCCTGCGCATCCTCATCCCAGCACAGATATCCTCTCTCATCCCGGTAGATGAGCCCTCTGGGATGGTAAGGAAACAGTTCCTTGATCAAAACATGATGCCGGGCGTCCTGATTCAGTCCGTCCCGATAAGAGGCGCGATAAACAATACTGCAGCCCCCGCATCCTTCCACCGCATCGATCCGATATTTTTTCCCGCCGAGATTTAATATGCTGCCTGACGCCAGCGGACATCTTTCCTTTTTCATACGATCCCCTTCCTTTTCTATTTACAGCAATTATAACCTTTCAGCCCGCTGCATTCTGGAAGTTAATGTCATCACAAAGCATCCGATTCAAACAGCAGCGCCACCGCTTCGCTCATTCTTCTGCCCGCATAATCATCCCAGTCCGTATCTTCCGCATTTGAGGGCTTCATGGAATAAATTGCAAGAAAGTCAAAGGGATTTCCGGGATCCAGCTGATTCATTCCGAATTTTTCCAGAAACAGGTTCATCATCTGGACACGCACGGCCAGAGCCTCATCCGTATCTGCTTCCTCCTCATCCGGACTATAATAATCCAGTTCCTCATCCGACTCATAAAAATCAAACGCCTCCGTCACCAGATACAGCAATATCATTGCTTTCCGGCTGACATCTTCTTTTCTGGAACGGATCTTTAACAGTTCCGTCTCACCGGGCCAGCACTTTTTCACCAGCTTCTGCAGAACTGTCAGATTTGTCTGCTGCCGTCCCACCGGTACGCCCATCTGGAGATAGTTCTCTATCACCTCCGCCATGGATATCGTCGGCTCCTCTGTCCCGGCATAACTCTCCGGAGCCAGAAGATGGTTCAGCAGCTCTATGTATTTTTCATAAGCCGTCTCATGAAAGTATCCCATTGCAGACGCATTTTCCCGTATAAAACCTGTCAGTTCCTCCTCTGTACTCACATACTGAAAACGGTCTCTGATCTGTCTGGTATACTGCATAGTTTTTGTATCCTTATGCGTATCTTTTTCTTCCTTGTAAATGTTCAACACTTTTGCGCGGAGCTTTTCTGTCTCCATATATGTCTTTCGGGTCCTGAGTCCGTACGCAACAGCCAGTTCCTCCGGGTTGCGATAATGGATCCCCGTGTCCGCAAAGGTTCCCAGAAGCTGATCCGCCTGTTTTTCATTCAATTCCAATACAAAACAGATCTGGAAAAATGTTTCCCTGTTTTTGGGAAGATTTTTTCCTTTCATCCAGTTTTTCACTTTTCTTGCGGTACTCTGCCCGGAATCTCCGGTAATCTCCGCCAGTCCCTTTGTCAGGCGCTCTTCTGCATCATCCTCCGGATACAGTCTTTTTATCACATCCTGAAAAGAACGAAAAATAGCGCCCTGTTTGATAAAGGCGACTATTTCCTCTGCCGTCCGGGATTCCCGTTCCAGAAACGACAGGTTATTCCGGGAGATCACTGTGAGATTCCCCATTTCTGTGTTTTCATACATAATCATATTCCTCCGGGTCTGGGACTCGCTCGCAAGTCCCAAACCTCTATACAAAACTGTGAATAAAACTTCTTCTGCGGATCGGAGTAGGGCCGTATTTTTTCAATGCCTCAATATGCGCTGCGGAACCATATCCTTTGTTGGACGCAAATCCATATTCCGGCATGATCTTATCGTATTCCACCATCAGCCTGTCCCTTGTCACCTTTGCCACAATGCTCGCCGCGCCGATGGAAATGCTCTTCGCATCGCCCTTGATGATCGGAACCTGCCGGATAGAAACCTGCGGGATCGTCACCGCATCGTTCAGCAGCAGATCCGGCTGCGGGAAAAGTCTGCTGATCGCCTCGCGCATTGCCTCGTAGGTCGCCTGCAGGATATTGATCTCGTCGATCCTGCCCGGACTGACCATACCGATGCCGACTGCAACCGCCTGATCCATGATCACATCATACAATTCTTCTCTTTTCTTTTCGCTGAGTTTTTTCGAGTCATTGATGTATAAGATCTGACAATCCTTCGGCAGGATCACTGCGCCCGCCACTACCGGGCCCGCCAACGGCCCCCGGCCTACCTCGTCAATACCGCAGATAAACTGATAATCCGAATATTTCCGCTCGTACTGTTTCAGGTTCTCAATACGCTGTATTTCTTTTTCCAGTTTTTCCAGGCGTTTCTTCGCCTGCGCTACCAGCGCCTGCACGCCGCTCCGATCATCCTCTGCATATTCCCCGATAAATCCGTCAAGTCTCTCCTCCGGCGTTGCCTTTAACTGTGCACGGATATCACCGATCTTCTTTTGTTCCATAAGTTTCCTCCAATATAGCTTATCGGAAATTGCCATGCAATTTTCGATAAAAGGCGCCGTTTTTGCGCCGTCAATCTGATTATAGGGTTCGCGAAGCGGTTCCTATAATATAATCTATCCAGCCATTTGGTCTTACGTGTCTCCAACACGATCCGCCCGACGGTCTCACGTGAGTTCCAGCGTAGTCCCTTCGACAGCCTTACGGGAGTTCCAGCGTGATCCGTCCGATGCGCCCGCTGCGGAATTCATCAATGACGAGAGCCGCAGCCTTGCTGTAATCCACTTCATTTCCTTTCCGGATACAATTTCTGTTTCCGGCAATTTCCTCCAGAATTTCCACCGGCTTTTCTCTCTCCTCAGATACCTGGTAACGCTCCGCCAACATTCCCGGATAATTTGCCGTCAGATATTGGATCAGCTCCAGAGAGATCTCATCAATATTCAAAATCTCATCCTTGATCGAACCGATCAATGCGAGGCGCAGCCCCACGCTCTGGTCGTCAAATTTCGGCCACAAGATCCCCGGGGTGTCCAGAAGCTCCACATCCTTGTTCAGACGAATCCACTGTTTTCCTTTTGTGACGCCGGGCTTGTTTCCCGTCTTTGCGCATGCTTTTCCCGCAAAAGTATTGATAAATGTGGATTTTCCCACATTTGGGATACCCACGACCATCGCCCGCACCGGGCGGTTTTTGATTCCCCGTCGGCGGTCGCGCTCAATTTTTTCCTTACACGCTTCCATAATCACATTCTGGATCTCTTTCATACCTTTTTTGCTTCTCGCATCCAGTTTGACCACATAAAAACCTTTGTTTCTGAAATAAGCCGCCCATGCGTCGTTCTGACGCTCATCGGACAGATCTGATTTATTTAACAGGATCAGACGGGCCTTGTTTTTTCCAAGCTCGTCAATATCCGGATTTCGGCTGCTTAAAGGGATTCTGGCATCCACCAGCTCTATTACCAGATCGATTAATTTAATATCCTCCTGCATCTGACGTTTTGCTTTCGTCATATGCCCCGGGTACCATTGAAAATGCATTATTTTTTCCTCTTTCTACTATTTTATTCGTCCCATTTTACTAAACGGTTTTATGACAAACCAGGCCTTGCCTGTGATATATTCTTTCTTTATATTTCCGATATTGGCATAACGGCTGTCCTCACTACTGTTGCGGTTGTCACCCAGCACGAAAAATTCATCTTCTCCCACCGTGATTTCCTCTTCCGCAAGCCCGGCATTTTTGATGGCTTCCGTATCCTGCTCATCAAAAAGCTCTCCATTGACATAGAGAACCCCGTCGATGATCTGTACCTTATCTCCCGGTACTCCCACCACACGCTTGATATAATAATGGCTTTTTTCATTGCCATTCGGCAAGAATACGATCACATCTCCCGATTTCGGATCGGTCAGATTGTATGTAAAACGGTTCACCAGAACCTGGCTGCCGTCCACAAGCGTGTCTTCCATCGAATTTCCTACAACCGTCACTTTCATGCCCGCGCAATATACAAGCGCCAGCGCAAGTGCAAGTACTATAATAATCTCCACTGCCCAGAGTATCCCGTTCTTTGTCGCCGATAAACTCACTTTTCTGCGTTTTTTACGAAAACTTAATCCTTTAGAATGTAATGCTGCCATATTATCCTCCGTCTTCTTAATTACAATATGTAGAATAACATATTGAAACGTACAAGTCCACTTTTGTTTTTTCTTACAGCCAAACAGAAAAAGTGTGCTGTGCATACTCTCGCGGTCAAAAAGTATGAAAACACAAAGTCCTTACCATGAAGAAAAAACAGGGCTGATCACTTAATGTGATCAGCCCTTTCTTTCACAAGAATCTTTATTTTACTAATTCTTTTACTTTTGCTTTCTTACCAACACGGTCTCTTAAGTAGTACAGTTTTGCACGTCTTACTTTACCGTAACGAACAACTTCTACTTTTTCTACGTTTGGAGAATGCAATGGCCATGTTTTCTCTACGCCTACTCCGTTTGAGAATTTACGAACTGTAAATGTCTCACGGTTGCTTCCGCCCTGTCTCTTTAAAACAGTACCCTCGAAAACCTGGATTCTTTCACGGTTTCCCTCTTTGATCTTTGCATGTACACGT
>CAZJSI010000041.1:0-19789 GCA_964548675.1 uncultured Eubacterium sp.
AAATGAGTCTGCACCTCCTTTGGGGTAGACCCCCTATCTTAACTAACTGACATTGTGGTCTGAACAGTAACCTAAAAAAAATAAAATTATGGAAAATTAATTGATTTATGATAAAAAACATGGTATAATTTCAGAAAATTAAATAACGTCACAGCGGTGTGACGGATTGCAGCGAAGCGCATGTACTATGTTAAATAATATAGTATGCGCTTTTTTTGTTTAAATTTATGCAATAAGGGGAATGCATTTTTGTGCTATTCGCCATATTTCTGAAAATGCGGAAGCTCAGGGGAGAGGAGGGGAAAAGTTCAGAGCTTCCCAGAAGAAGAATCTGTTCTTGAGAGGTACGGAGAGATCAGAAAGGAAAATCCTGTCAGGCAGGATAACAAAACGAAACAGGATTTCATCATTTTTTAATGGATTGGAGGAAAACAAAGTGAGTAATATCAACAATGTATATGGACTTAGCGGCAAATTCGAATGTGAAGCTATGTGCGTTGTCACAGTGCAGTTTGGGCCGATCAGCGCTGCAACAATGGAGGATGTTGACAAAAATGTAGATACGATGTGCGAATGGATCGACAGGGCGGTGTGCGGCTATCCCAACCTTGATCTTCTGGTGACAACCGAATGTGCGCTGCAGGGATTCGGACCAAAGTGGAAAGATGTCCTTCTTGATCTGGATGGACCGCAGATCGGGAGACTGCGGGAGAAGTGCGCAGAGTATGGAATATGGGGAATATTCAATCCCGTATTAAAGGAACTGGAAGGGCATGAAGCCTGCAATACCGCAATTATGATCAATGACAAAGGGGAGATCGTCCATAAGTATGTGAAATGGAATCCCTGGGTTCCGGCAGAACCGACCTATCCCGGTTGGAATATGCCTGTAACACCCGGACCTAAAGGATCGAGGATCGCGACAGTGATCTGTTATGACGGGGATTTTCCGGAGATGTGGCGTGAAGCGGCGCTTCAGGGGGCAAACGTGATTGTCCGTACTTCACATGCGATGGCTCCCGTGGAGGATGTATGGGAACTGACGAACCGGACGGCGGCTTACTGTAATCAGTGTTATGTAGTGGCGGCGAATTCTGTGGGAACAGATGAAGCGTATACGTATTTTGGAAGAAGCATTGTCGCAGGCCCGGATGGCCGGGTTATTGTGGAATCGCCAACGGGAATCCCATGGATAACAAAGGCTGATATTTTTCCGGCAATGGTCGATTTCATGCAGGAGAAATCCCCGGCCGGAAGTTTCCTGTATGCAGCGAGACACCGCAGTTCGGCTCATCCCGCCACAAAAGGCAAAGGTAAGGATATGAGCGATTTGACTATTTCAAAGCCTGTGCTTTGATTGTGATAAAAGATATAGAAGGAGGGACAGGGTTTATGAGTAAATTTTATCCGGCAATGATGCATAATGTTTCCAGAGCGCTGGGAGAGGTACGCTATCCGATCACAAAGGAGGAGCTGATCAGCCAGGTGGGAAAAGAGGAAGTCAGGATCGACTATGACCGGGTCGTTACGATGGAGGATCTGATTGCTCCTGCGCCGTTGGATCGATATAGCTGTGCGGCGGAACTTTATAACAATATGATCTGTGCAATCTGGTAAGGAAAGGGGAAATTTTGAAATGAAAAAGAAAAAATACGGAAATATTTCCAAAAAAGAGCTGATATTTTTTGCTGTCCAGATTTTTATTCTGCTTTTGTCCTGCTGGCCGGGGCTGTTTTGGGGGAATATCGCAAAGACGGTATTGGGAATCCCATATTTTCTGGTATATGTATTTGCGCTGACCGTGATCAGCGATGTTGTTTTGATCATTCAGTATTTCGTGGATGTAAAGGACGGCGAGGTTGATTTTGAGGTGGATCCGGATCATGATTATCTTCAGAATCTTGACTTGTTGAAGCAGGATGATTAATGTTGGGGGGTAGGAGGAGCAAAAAATGAGTTGGTTGATATCTTTTGGTTTATTGATAGTGTTCCTTGTACTTTTACTCGTTATTAATCGTAAGAATATGGGGGTAAATGGTTTTTCGGATTTTGCCGTTTCCAACGGCGGATTCGGATTTATTGCTATCACTCTTGCAATTATGTCGAGCTGGTATGTGGGCAGTTCTTTTACTGCATGGGCAAGCAATGGCGTTTCATATGGCGTTTTAGGTATGTATGTTGTGCCGTATGCGACGTTTTGCACGGTGGTTTGTTACGTATTATCCGAACGGAACTGGGTATGGGGGAAATTACATGGATATGTTTCTTTGGGAGATTTTCTGGGCGACAGGTATCAAAATAAGACGATCCGGGTTACCACCAGTTTGATAAATATTGTTTTCTGCGCTCCATTACTGATGTTGGAATGGGTTTGTACAGGATATATTTTCAAATATGCTACCGGGGGCACGATTTCTTTTTCAGCGGGCCTTATTATAGGAGCTATCGTGACGCTTGTTTATGTAGTGTTGGGCGGCATGCGTTCGGTTATCACGGCAAACTGCCTGCAAGGCGTTATTATGATTATCGGCGGGATTTCTCTGTTTGTATTTCTAATCTGCCACTTCTGGGGCAATCCGGCGGAAGGCTACAGAATGTTATGGGAGGAGAATCCTGCATTATTTGTATATGATTCGGGAGGAACCACTGCCGGATTACGCGGTTGGGCAAATCTTGTAATACCATCTGCGCTGGGCGCGTGGATGTGGCCTCATGCGTTTACGAAGACATTTGCGTCATCGAGTGTAAAAGAATTGAAAAAAAGTTCGCTTTTATGCCCGATCCTCGGCGGGCTGTTCTGGCTGTTCCTTACCATGGTATCCAATTTGTGTTACATGAATCCATATATAAAAGAGCATCCTGCTGAAGTGTTTTTTTACATTTCCCAACAGGCAGGAATATGGCCGCTGGCAATTATGTCGGTGATTATTCTGGCAATTAATATAGGTACCGTAAGCGCTATGATACAAGGATGTTCGGTTTCTTTTTCAAGAGATATTGTAAACGTTTTTAGCAAGAAAGAAATTTCAGCCAGGACTTCCTTGAATATTGCCCGTATTTTCATTCTCGCATATTCTTTGTTCGCTATTGGATGGACATTGATAAATCAGGGCGATGTTCAGAATATGACGCTGATCATGCTTTGCTATCAGGGCTTCCCGCAGTTGTTCCCACCGGTCATACTCGGCACTTTCTGGCGGAAAGCGGAAGGGAAAAGCTGCACATTCGCTCTCATTGCATGTACCACTTTGGCGGTCATACTCTATATTGTAGTGCCGGGTCAGACGATTATGGGATGGTCGACAGGCATGTGGTGCATATTGTTTAATTTTATTATCTGCATCGTTGGCGGCCTTCTGAATAAAAATACGGAGTACGCAGACAGGCTGTTCGCGGAATTTGCGGTAGTCAAGGCGAAAGCCAGAAAGAACGCAAAAGCCGGGAAAGCGTCCGCATAACAGAATAAATATTTTGGGAAAGGAGAGATGAAAATGAGTTGGTTGATATCTTTTGGTTTACTGATTGTTTTTCTTGTGTTATTACTTGTGATGAACCGTAAAAACATGGGTGTGAAAGGCTTTTCGGATTTTGCCGTTTCCAACGGCGGATTTGGATTTTTGGCAATAACATTTGCAATATTATCCGGTTGGTATGTTGGGTGCTCGTTTACTGCGTTTTCGAGTAACAGCGTCTCATTTGGGGTACTTGGCATGTATGTTGTGCCGTATGCGACATTTTGTACGGTAATTTGTTATGTATTATCCGAACGGAACTGGGTATGGGGAAAGCTTCATGGTTACGTTTCTCTGGGAAGTTTTCTCGGTGACAGGTATCAGAACAAGGCGATACAGGTTGCATCGAGTCTTATAGGTATTGTCATGGGCGCGCCTCTTTTGATGTTGGAGTGGGTTTGCACCGGGTATATTTTCAAATATGCTACCGGGGGCACGATTTCTTTTACAGCGGGTCTTATTATAGGGGCAATTGTGACGCTCGCCTATGTGGTATTGGGCGGCATGCGTTCGGTTATCACGGCAAACTGCCTTCAGGGCATTATCATGATCATCGGCGGTATTTCGCTGTGTGTATTTCTGGTCTGCCATTTCTGGGGAAATCCGGCGGAAGGCTACAGGATGTTATGGGAAGAAAATTCTGAGTTGTTTGTGTATCCTTCAGGAGGAACCACCGCCGGATTACGCGGTTGGGCGAACCTTGTAATACCGTCTGCGCTGGGCGCGTGGATGTGGCCGCTGGCTTTTGGAAAGACGTTTGCATCGTCAAGCGTAAAGGATCTGAAAAAAAGCTCGCTTTTATGCCCGATTCTCGGCGGATTGTTCTGGCTGTTCCTTACAATTCTTGCGAATTTGTGTTACATGGATCCCTATATTAATGCGAATCCATCGGAAGTATTCTTTGCAATATCCCAGAAAGCGGGGATTTGGCCGCTGGCATTTATGGCGGTGATCATTCTGGCGATTAATATAGGAACTGTCAGCGCATCCTTACAAGCGTGTTCTGTTTCTTTCTCAAAAGATGTTGTGCAGGTTTTCGGAAAAAAGATTGAAGACAACACGGCTTTGAAATTAGCGAGAATTTTTATTGTCGCTGACGCTGTTATTTGTATTATTTGGGCAATTGCAAATCAGGGCAATGTTCAGAATATGACGCTGATCATGCTCTGCTATCAGGGAATGCCGCAATTGTTCCCACCGGTCATACTCGGCACTTTCTGGCGAAAAGCGGAAGGAAAAAGCTGCACATTCGCTGTCATTGCGTGTACGATTCTGGCAGTCGTACTCTATCTTGTGGTGCCGGGTCAGACGATTATGGGATGGTCGACAGGCATGTGGTGCATACTGCTTAATTTTATTATCTGCATCATTGGCGGCCTTCTGAATAAAAATACGGAATACGCTGACAGGCTGTTCGCGGAATTTGCGGTAGTCAAGGCGAATGCCAGAAACAAAGCAAAAACCGGGAAAGCAACCGCATAACAGATTGCGGTTATGGATGCGGATAGTCCGTGGCTTGGTTGAACTGTATGATGGGAAAAACATGTTTTTCCTTTACATTCTGCCTGATTAAAAGGCTGGAGAGGCATTAATTACGATGAAAAAAAGAGTTGTTATCGCAGATGATGAAGCTATTGTGCGTATGGATATCCGTGAGATGCTGGAGGCTTATAATTATGAAGTTGTCGGAGAAGCTTCAGACGGCATCGATGCAGTGGAGCTTTGTAAAAAATTACACCCGGATCTTCTTTTGATCGATATAAAAATGCCGATTATGGATGGACTGACTGCATCCAGGCTGATTCATGAACAGGATGAGCAAATTGCCATAATAGTGTTGACAGCATACAATAATGATCATTTTATTGAGAAAGCGGTGGATTATGGAAGTATCGGTTATATTGTAAAACCGATTAATGAGAGCTCTCTGATTCCGGCAATTCGGATTGCAACCAAAAGAGTTGAGGATATGAACAAATTGCGAAAAGAATTGCTGGAACAGAAAAAGAAGTTGGAAGACCGCAAAATGATTGACCGGGCAAAAGGGATTCTCAATAAAAGTTCGGGCATGGGCGAAGAAGAGGCGTACGGTTATCTCCGGACAATCAGCATGAAAAAGCGCCTTACAATCCGGGAGGTAGCTGAAATGATAGTGAATTCAAACAGGAAATAATTATGAATGACCATATTTTGAGTGTGGGAATTGATATCGGGACGACCACTACAAGTATGATTGTGAGCAGGCTGGGAATTGCAAATACGGCTGCGAGTTATATGGTTCCCGATATTGATATTACGACAAAAGATATTTTATACCGGAGTAAATTGTATATTACGCCGCTTTTTGACAGGGAAACTCTGGATGGTGAGAAAATACGCGGAATCATTGAATCCGAATACAGAAGCGCCGGTATCCGCCCGATGCAGGTGGATACCGGCGCGGTAATTATCACCGGGGAAGCGTCGCTGAAAGAGAATGCCGAGATTATTTTGCAGAACCTGAGCAGTTTCGCGGGAGAATTTGTAGTGGCGACTGCGGGGCCGGATCTGGAATCCATTATCGCGGGCAGAGGATCCGGAGCGGAGGAATTTTCCAAAAAGTACGGTTGTATTGTGGCAAATCTGGATATCGGCGGAGGAACGACCAATATTTCTGTTTTCAACTGCGGTGACCTTGAGGCGCAGACCTGCATTGATGTGGGCGGCAGACTGATCAAATATGATGAACAGCGCTGTATTACCTATGTAAGTAAACGGTTTCAGGATCTGGCAGCGCTGAGAAATCTCAGGCTGACGGAAGGAATGAAAATGCGTGAAGAAGATTTATGGCGGGCGGGGAACCTGTTGGCGGATGTAATACTTGACAGCATACATGAAGAACATTTTTCCCTGACAGAAGCTGCAACGACACATACAAGTCTGCCGATTCACATGACAGACCCTATTCAGTATATTTCATTTTCCGGAGGAGTGGCAGACTGTTATTACAGTGGAGAGACAAATCTTTATAAATTTAATGATCTGGGAGTGGTGATTGCCCGGGCACTGCAGGAAAAGGTGAAAAAGGAAAGCTTTGAAGTAATCAGGCCGAAGGAGACCATTCGGGCCACAGTGGTTGGCGCAGGCACTTACATGGCGGAGGTCAGCGGAAGCACGATTGCTTATAATGATAATATTTTTCCCATAAAAAATCTGCCCATGTATGTGGTAAGCAGGGAAGCAGAAGAGGCGATGTATCAGGGTGATGCGGAGCCTGTAAAGAAAGGGCTCGTCTGGTATATGGATCAGATGAGGGAGGAACGGATCGGCATTTGTATAAAAGGAAAAGATAAAATGTCGTACGGGGAACTATGCAATCTGGCAATATCTCTTATCCGGGCAGACGAGAAAATTATTCCGGACAAATATCCGTTGGTATTGGTATGCGAAAATGACATGGCGAAAGCTTTGGGACAGGTTATAGAACGGCAGATGAAGAAAAAAAAGAGTGTAATCTGCCTGGACAGTATCAGAGTGAGGTCCGGGGATTATATTGATATCGGAAAGCCGGTCATGGATGGCGTGGCAGTGCCGGTGGTAGTAAAAACACTGATTTTTAATTAATGACGGAGGCGTAATGTGAGACTGAAATCTTTAATAGGAGGTACGACATATACTTTCGATTCGGTAAAAGAGGTTCTTGCAAAAGCAAATGAACCCAAGTCCGGCGATGAAATGGCAGGATTGGCGGCGAAAAGTGACAGTGAGCGGATTGCCGCAAAGGATGTGCTTTCAGATTTGCTGATCAAAGATATCCGAAATAATCCGGTAGTTCCTTATGAGGAGGATGACGTCACAAGGCTGATTCAGGATGGTGTGAAAGAGGATGTTTATGAATTAATTAAAAATTGGTCGATTGCAGAATTAAGAGAGTACATTTTATCAGAGAAAACGACGGAAAAAGACATTAATCGGATCAGGGACGCCCTGACAAGCGAGACGATTGCGTCTGTTGCGAAGCTGATGTCCAATCTGGATCTGATATATGCCGCAAATAAGATACGGGTACATACAACCTGTAATACAACAATGGGTATCCGCGGAACATTATCATCGAGATTGCAGCCCAACCATACGCTGGATGGAATTGAAGGAATCCGGGCGTCCCTTTATGAGGGATTGAGTTACGGCGCGGGGGATGCGGTGATCGGTCTCAACCCTGTGAATGATACGGTGGCGGGTACAAAACAGGTTCTTGAGCTTTTTGATGAGACAAAAAATAAATTTGAAATACCAACGCAAATTTGCGTACTGTCCCATATTACTACGCAAATAGAAGCAATTAAACAGGGAGCGCCGGCGGACATGATTTTTCAGAGTATTGCCGGTTCTCAAAAAGGAAATGAGGCTTTTGGCTTCAGTACAGATACGGTTCGGGAGGCGGCTGCGCTCCTGCGGGACAGAGGAACAGCCAGGGGAGAAAACGTATTGTATTTTGAAACCGGTCAGGGTTCCGAGTTGTCGTCTAACGCAAACTTTGGAGCTGATCAGGTTACGATGGAAGCGAGATGTTACGGTTTTGCAAAACCGTTTAAACCTTTTATGGTAAATACAGTGGTTGGTTTTATCGGTCCGGAATTTCTGTATAACAGCAAACAGGTTATTCGGGCAGGCTTGGAGGATCATTTTATGGGAAAACTCACAGGTCTTCCGATGGGGTGCGACTGTTGTTATACCAATCATATGGATGCGGATCAGAACGATATTGAAAATCTGGCGGTATTATTGGCAGCGGCAGGATGTACCTATATTATTTCCGTGCCGTCCGGTGATGATATTATGCTGAATTATCAGACAAACGCCTATCAGGATATTCTGGCTGTGAGAGAGACGCTTGGACTTCATCCTATCAGGGAATTTGAACAGTGGATGGAAAAAATGGGGATCACAGAAAACGGGAAACCAACGTCCAGAACCGGAGATCCCACAATTTTTACCAACATCAGGTGACAGAACATGGATGAAAAACAGTTAATTGACATTATAACAAAAGAAGTGATCCGGCTGCTGAGTCAGAGAGAAAACCAATATTCTCAGAAAACAGAGGAAATTCCTTACGAAGCGGACCGAGATCAGGAGTTGTCTGACCTGACGGAGAGGGAATATAAATCGCAGATACAATTTATTGATCCGGAAAATCAGCTGGCTTTGCGGGCAATGCGAAGAGCTACCACGGCGAGGATCGGTATCGGGCGCAGCGGATGCAGGCTGACAACGAAAGCATTGCTTTCTCTGCGGGCAGATCATGCCATGGCAAAAGATGCGGTTTTGAAAAATGTGGATGAAAAACTATTGGAAGATATGCATCTGAATACGATCAAATCCCGGTGCATGGATATTAATGAACATCTTACCAGGCCGGACCTGGGTCGGCAGTTGCCGGAAGAAAGCATTCAATATATAAAAGAGAACTGTATCATGGATCCTCAGATTCAGATTTATGTTTCCGATGGTCTCAGCAATTCGGCAGTGGAGGATAATATACGGGACTTACTTCCGATTCTGATGGATGGACTGAATGACCGCCACATTAAAATAGGAACTCCCTTTTTCGTAAAATACGGAAGAGTTCCGACTATGGACGTGATTTCAGAAGTGACAGGGGCGGAAGTTACCTGTGTTTTACTTGGAGAACGTCCGGGCCTGGCGGCATCGGACAGTATGAGCGCATACATCACTTACGGGGCATATGTCGGTATACCGGAATCCAAAAGAACCGTTGTGTCAAATATTCATAAGAACGGGATACAGCCGGTAGAAGCAGGCGCTTATCTCGTGGATGTTCTTATGAAAATACTGGAAAATAAGAAGAGCGGGGTCGATTTGAAAATGTAGGAGATACGGATATGAAAGGTGAAAAAATAGCAGCTCATCTGCTGAGTATTCAGGAAATCCCCAATGCATCTGATGATCTTTTGAGAGAACTTTCCGTACCCGAAGGTTACAAAAGTCTCGGGATCATAACTACGGATATTGACGATATCTCATATGCGGCTATTGACGAGGCAACAAAAAAAGCAGATGTGACAGTAGTATATGCAAGATCTATGTATGCCGGTTCGGGAAATGCTTCTACCCTGCTGGCGGGAGAATTTATCGGTATTATCGCCGGGAAAAATCCGGCGGAAGTGCGGAGCGGCCTGGAAGCTTTTTCACAGTACATAAAACGAGATGCTTTTTTCTATAGTGCAAATGAAGACGGGAGCATTCCGTATTTTGCGCATTGCATTTCCAGAACAGGCAGTTATCTGGCACAGCAGGCCGGTATCCGGGAGGGTGAGCCGCTGGCATACCTGATCGCCCCGCCTAATGAGGCTATCTGCGGGCTGGATGCGGCTTTGAAAGCCGCAGAGGTTGAAATGAAAGTTTTTTATGGACCTCCTACGGAAACAAATTTTGCCGGGGGTCTGTTGACGGGCGCGCAGTCTGCGTGCAAAGCGGCGTGTGATGCGTTTGCCCGGATGATAGAAAAAGTAGCTGACACACCGGTCATATTTTAGATAAGAAAAGAAAACGAAAAGGAGGGGGAAAGGGATGGAGTATGATAAAGATCTGCGCTCGATACAGGAAGCCAGGGATTTAATGAAAAACGCGAAGGCTGCGCAGAAAGCACTGGGAGAATATGACCAGAAACAGATTGATGATCTGGTAAAAGCAATTGCGGATGCCTGTATCGCTCAGGCGGAGCCTTTGGCAAAGATGGCGCATAAGGAAACCGGATTTGGCAGATGGGAAGATAAAGTCCTGAAAAATCTGCTCGGGAGCAAGCTTGTCTATGATTATATCAAAGATATGAAGACGATCGGCATTCTCAGTGAGGATCATGAGAAAAAAATTGTGGAGGCAGCGGTGCCGGTCGGGATAGTTGTTGCATTAATTCCATCGACAAATCCGACGTCAACCACGATGTATAAGACGCTGATTTCATTAAAAGCAGGCAATGCGATTGTGATATCACCGCATCCGAATGCACTGGACTGTATCCTGGAGACTGTTAAGGTGATCCGGGATGCGGCGCGCAGGTCAGGAGCGCCTGATAATATTGTTCAGGTTGTTACAACGCCGACGCTGCAGGCCACACAGGAGCTGATGAGACATAAAGATACGGGAATCATTCTGGCGACCGGAGGTGAAGCGATGGTGAGAGCTGCGTATAGCTCCGGCAATCCGGCGCTTGGCGTAGGCCCCGGAAACGGCCCGGCCTTTATCGAGAAATCGGCCGATATACCTCTGGCTGTAAAACGTATTGTGGACAGCAAGACATTTGATAATGGGACGATCTGTGCCTCCGAACAGTCAGTTATTACACAGGAATGTATAAAGGAACAGGTAATAACCGAGATGAAAAAGCAGCGCTGCTATTTTATGGACGAGGATGAGAGTGACAAAGTCAGCCGGTTTATTATGAGAGCAAATAATACTATGAATCCGCAGATTGTAGGAAAAACAGCGTTGGATATCGCAGGAATGGCGGGAATTCGCGTTCCCTCGGATACATTGATTCTGGTGACAGAGCATACCGGAGTGGGAAGAAATCATCCTTATTCCAGAGAAAAACTTTGTCCGATTCTTGCCTTTTTCACGGTGACGGACTGGGAGGAAGCCTGCGGCAAATCTATTGAATTGCTGGAAAATGAAGGAACCGGGCATACAATGACGATTCATTCACGGGACGAAACGGTAATTCGGGAATTTGGAAAGAAAAAACCTGTTTCCCGGCTGCTGGTAAATACACCGGGATCACTTGGCGGCGTCGGTGTCACAACAAATCTGCCTCCGGCGCTTACTCTTGGATGCGGGGCGGTTGGCGGCAGCGCGACTTCCGATAACGTGGGACCGATGAATCTGCTGAATATCAGGAGAGTGGCTTATGGGGTAAAAGAACTGGAAGATATCCGGGCAATGTCCCCGGGAACTTCCTGTAAAACAGCAGGCTGCGGCAGCCTGGATCAGATTACGGAGAAGGACATTGAGAGTATTACACGAGAAGTATTAAAATCCCTGATAGGAAACTATAAAAACAATTAAATTATTAATTCTGAAAGGAGAAATGAACAATGGCTGGTACAACAGAAGCATTAGGAATGGTGGAAACAAAAGGACTCGTTGGCTCAATCGAGGCGGCAGATGCAATGGTAAAGGCGGCAAATGTAAGACTGATCGGCAAGGTGCATGTCGGAGGAGGGCTTGTTACCGTTATGGTGAGAGGTGATGTAGGTGCGGTGAAAGCCGCTACAGAGGCAGGCGGAGCAGCGGCAGACAGAGTCGGGGAGCTTGTTTCCGTACATGTCATTCCGAGACCGCATAATGAGGTTGAATATATTTTACCGTCTCTGGATATTACAGAATAATCGGAAATCCTCATGAGAGAAAAAGGCAGGTATTTTTATGAATGACGAGATGATAAAAAATGTAGTATCGCAAGTGGTTCGTCAATGCTTGTCGCAAAATTCGTATGGTACGCAGGAAAATGGGCAGGAGATTCCGGTGGGGGTATCCGGACGGCATGTACATTTGACAGAAGAAGATGTGGAATATCTTTTTGGAAAAGGGTATACGCTGACATGCAAGAGGGATATCTCACAGCCGGGACAGTATGTGTGTGAGGAAAGGGTAACCATTATCGGCCCCGAAAATGTGTTTCGCAATGTGGCGGTCCTCGGTCCGCCGAGAAAAAGGACACAGGTTGAAATATCCCTGTCAGATGCAAGGGCATTGGGCGTGAAGGCTCCGGTGGCGATGTCGGGGGATTTGTCAAATGCTGCCGACATCATGATTGCCAGCGATCATGCGTGTGTCAGCGCTGCCGGAAGCCTTATCGTGGCGAAAAATCATGTCCATATGTCTGCGCAGGAGGCACAGAGAGCCGGGGTCAAAGATGGCGACCGGGTGGATATAGCTATGCTGACAGACAGGCCGATTACATTCCGGAATGTGCAGGTTCGGGCCGGAGATGCCCATAAGCTTGAATTTCACATTGATTGCGACGAAGCGAATGCGTGTCTGTATAAAAAAGGCGACAGGGCAATAATTATCGGAGCTTCAGGATCAGAAATGCTGTCTGCAAATATGGTTCGGCATGAAGATGCAGCTGCCGCAGAATCAGAGCGGAAAGCTGAGGATATGACAGCTCATCCGGCACATGATGATGTGCTCATAGGAACAAAATTTTTGACGGAGCAGCAGATCAGGACAGCGGTTCAGGGCCGAAGCGGCGCCATTATGTTAAAACAGGGTACTATCCTGTCGCCTCTGGCAAAGGATTATGCAGCCGGAAAGCATATACAGATCAAATATATCTGATGATTTTGTGGCAGACGTAAAATATTTGGCGTATGGCTGCCGGTTTGCAAGGGAGGTAATATAGTTGAAGTTAATTTCCCAGGAAGAGATAAAAAGTATAATTGAGGCTGAAAGGCCAAAGATATATTACATACCGGAGGGCAGAATCTTATCACCTGCAGCCAAAGATTATTTAAACAGTCATCTTATTCGAATCGATGTCGAAAAAAATCGAAAATGCAATGAACAGCAGAAAGAAAAACCGGAATTTATGACGCACATTTATGGGCAGAAACTGGTCATGAAGGATGATCCCGTTATCCGATATCGGGGAAGAATGGATCGTTTTCAGGCAGAGGTCGTATTTGCGCAATGCATGATAAAAAGCGGCGGGAAATATCCGTCCATGATAGATGATCTGGAAGAAATTCTGTCAGTTGTGCGGGAACTGATCCGGTGTGAGGTAATGGATGAACCGTTTGTGCGCGATACCATAATCGGGCTGAACACCGGAGAACTTCGGGAACATTCCCATAATCCGATGAAGTTCTATAATGTTCAGCCAATGACGCCGTCGCATTATTCGATGGGATTGGAACATGCCCTTCTGGACATGCTGCGGGCAGGAATACGGGAGGCTGAGACGATGGCTGTTGTGGCATTTCGGACAGGAGATGATGTCCGGCGGAAAGATATTGTCAGGACGTTGAACAGGCTGTCCAGCGCTTTGCATATTATGATGTGCAAATGTCTGTCCGGAGCCTACGGTTTAAGATGATGTGAAAATAAATTGGAGGGTATTATGGATTTGCTGGATAAAGTAAGGGAAGCCGGCGTAATAGGCGCAGGAGGAGCCGGGTTCCCCACGTATGTAAAACTGCAGGGGAAGGCGGACTATCTGCTTTTGAATGGCGCGGAGTGTGAACCGTTGTTGAGAGTGGATCAGCAATTATTGGAATACCATTCTGATGAAGTGATCAAAGGTCTGATGATATCTCTGGAAATAGTTGGGGCGAAAAAAGCGATTATCGGCATCAAAAATAAACATTATGATGTAATAGAGATTTTGAGAAAGACGATCCGGAAGTTGAAATTGCAGAGAAAGGTCGAAATTGGTATTCTGCCGGATATATATCCGGCGGGAGATGAACAGGTTCTTGTATATGAGCTCACCGGACGAATCGTCCCGGAGACAGGTATTCCAATTGCGGTAGGATGTGTGGTTATAAATGTGGAAACTTCATACAATATATATCATGCATCGCAGGACGAACCTGTCACGATGAAATTTGTGACAATAGCGGGAGATGTTCCGAATCCGATGACGGTGAAGGTTCCGGTTGGGACACCGATCATGGATATTTTGAAATTGACCGGAAAGACAGATTTTTCGGCCTGCGGCATTATAGACGGGGGACCGATGATGGGGCCGCTCCTTAAAAATACGGATGGTTATGTCACGAAGAAGACAAAAGGCCTGATTGTTTTACCGGAAGAACACAGTCTCATCCGGAGGAAGAAAAAGGATATGAGAGCGGCAGTCCGGTTAAACAGATCTGCCTGTGAGCAGTGCAGTATGTGTACGGACTTATGTCCGAGACATCTGCTCGGACACTCCACCAGTCCGCACAAAATGGTGAGGGCTATGGCATACAATTTGGAACCGGGGGAAAATATGACCGCTGCACTGACTTGCTGTCAGTGTAATCTTTGCGAGTATTTTTCCTGCCCTGCCGGGATCAATCCGAAAATGGCAAATGTATATTATATAAATAAATTGCGTGAAAAGGGAATCAGACACACTCCGGCGGCGGATTTTACCGTAAATCCAATGCGGGAGTATCGGTTAATCCCGAGCAAACGTCTGATTGCCAGACTGGATATCATGAGTTTTGACGTTGAGGCGCCATTCATGAAGAAAAAGAAGGTAGAACCAGATCTGGTAGGCATCGGCCTGAAGGATCATGTCGGAGCGCCGGCAGTACCCGTCGTGGCAGTCGGCGACCGGGTTTATCCGGGACAAAAAATTGCAGATATCGGGAAAGATACTCTCGGTGTGCCGGTTCATGCCAGCATTCAGGGGGTTGTGGAGTCTGTAAAGGACAATTTGATTATCATAAGGAGAGAATAACGTGGAAAGAGCAATCGGAATGGTTGAATTTAACAGTATTGCGAGGGGCATATATGCCGCAGATCAAATGGTAAAGATCTCGGATGTTGAAATTGTCACTGCAGCTTCCACCTGCCCGGGAAAATACATTTCTATTGTACATGGTGACGTGGCCGCAGTTCAGGCTTCTGTGAGCAAAGGGACAGATACGGCAGGAGAATATCTGGTGGATTCTATAGTAATCCCGAATGTACATCCGGATGTATTCCCCGCGATTGTGGGAGCAACAGCGCCCGAACGGATAGATGCTCTGGGCATTTTGGAGTCCTATTCACTGTCTGCGATGATCATTGCGGCGGATGCAGTGCTAAAGTCAGCGGAACTGGAGCCTATTGAAGTAAGGTTGGGCACAGGGCTGGGAGGAAAATCCTATTTTACTTTTACCGGTGAAGTGGCGGCGGTGAAAACCGGTCTTGAAACAGGAATGAGTACGCTGGGTGAAAAGGGACTGTTGGTGAACGCGGAGGTAATTGCATCCCCTTCGGATAAATTGGTGAACAGTCTTTATTAGAGGAAAAAATTATGGCTTTTGAGAATAAAGAGAGAATTATCCAGGAGTTTGTTCCCGGCCGCCAGATTACTTTGGCTCATGTGATACCGAATCCGGTAGATGATCTGTATGAAAAACTGGGCGTCCTGGATGTACACGGCGCACTTGGCATTTTTACCATTACGCCAAGTGAGGCCGCAATTATAGCGGCAGACGTTGCAAGTAAAGCTTCCGAGGTTCGGATAGGTTTTGTGGATCGTTTCAGCGGATCCCTTTTGATATACGGTGATGTAGCGGCGGTGAAAGAAGCTATGCATGATGTAATCCGTGTTTTGTGTGATGAGATGAAATTTACACCTGCAGAGATAACGGCGAGTTGATATGAAAAGAATTATTTTAATAGGCACAATTGGATGCGGAAAAACGACATTCAGCCAGGCGCTGCTTGGTGAAGAGCTGAATTATAAAAAAACACAGGCGGTTGAGATTGCGGGCGGCTGTATCCTGGATACACCCGGGGAATATCTGGAAAGAGTTCAGATGAGAGGGCATCTGATGATGACTTCCGTGCAGGCGGATGTGATCATTTTGCTGCAGTCTGCTACGGATATGAGATGCATGTATTCTCCATGTTATGCCGGAGCTTTTGCCAAGGACGTAATAGGCATTGTTACGAAAACGGATATTGCTGCGGAGAAGCAGATTGAGCATGCGGCGCGGAGATTAGAGATTGCCGGAGCGGGGAAAATATTCCGGGTGAGCAGTTATACAAAAGATGGAATCAGAGAGGTACTGGACTATCTGACAGAAAATGAGTGATGGAGTTATATACAGGAATGGCTGAAGAAAAAAGTATGTTTAAATATTGTGACGAATTTACGGAAAAATTTGAAGAAGTAATCAGACGTCCGGTAAAAACAAATTCTTCTGTATATTACACGGGTGTTGATTTGGGGACAGCCTGTGTGGTTATGGCAGTGCTGGATCAAAACTACAATCCGGTCGCGGGCGATTTCCAATACGCCGATGTAGTGAGGGATGGAATGGTCGTGGATTATGCAGGTGCGATTCAAATCGTATCAAAGATGAAGCGGAAAATCGAAAGGGAATTAAATACAGAGCTGGTATATGCCGCAGCAGCTTTGCCGCCCGGAACAGATGCACTGGATGGCGGAGCGGTAAAAAATGTTGTGCAGGCTGCCGGTTTTGAGGTGACGGGACTGTTAGATGAACCGACGGCAGCGAATGCCCTGATAAAACTGAAAGATGGTGCAATCGTTGATATCGGGGGCGGGACAACAGGTATTTCCATTTTAAAAGACGGACAGGTTATATATACAGATGATGAGGCTACGGGCGGAATACATTTTTCTCTGGTGTTATCAGGTGCATATCATAAATCATTTGCAGAGGCTGAGATGCTGAAGCGGGATGTAAGCCGCCATCGGGAGATCTTTCCGGTCGTGTGCCCGGTGATAGGGAAAATAGCTTCTATTATTAAGAGTAAGATAGCGGGACGGGACGTACCGCAGCTTGTTCTGGTCGGAGGCAGCAGCTGCCTGACCGGAATAGAGAATGAGATAGAGAAACTTACTGGCGTGAAAACATATAAGCCCCAAAATCCCCTGTTTACAACTCCTCTTGGAATTGCATTGAGTTGTACCGACAAGATAATCTGTTAGTTTCATAGGAGGTGTACGATTTATGATGATCTGTAAGGTGATCGGCCATGTGTGGGCGACGAAAAAAGAAGAAAGCTTAAGCGGCAATAAACTGATGGTTGTAAAGCAGACAGATGAATTTGGCGAGACGGAAGAAGGAGAATGCTTTGTGGCCGCAGATGTCGTTGGAGCCGGAATCGGGGAACGGGTACTGGTTGTAAACGGAAGTACGGCGAGAAAGGCTTTAGGAGGAGATCATGTACCGGTCGACGCGGCAATTGTTGGAATTATTGATTCCCTGGAGGTGGACAAAACACAATTAAAAGAAAATGGATGACAGTGATCTCAGGCGGCAGCTCAAAAGAGCTGTCGTTTTGCGTGTGAAATATCAGGTAAAAAAGCATGGTAAGCAGTTGTTTTGTCTGTTATACTATAGTAAGCATATCATGTGTGTTTTACAGGATCGGAATTTCAACAGAGGGAGGACAGATGAATCATGAATATTCAGGAACAGATCAGACAGGTAAAACTGGCAGCGCCGAAGATGGCTGCCAATTCAGGGGAAAATAGAAATAAAGCCCTGCTCGCGGTGAGCGAGGCCCTGCTTGCAAAGCAGGAGGAAATTTTTGCGGCAAATCAGGCCGATATGGAGCAGGCCGGGAAGGACGGCGTTGCAGGACCAATCCTGAAACGGTTAAAATTTGACGATGGAAAACTGCGGGATGTGACGGCGGGAATCGGGAATCTTATTCATCTGCCGGATCCGTTGTTTCGGACTCAGTTTACACGGGAACTGGACGAGGGGCTGACCCTGCAGAGAGTGACCTGCCCGATTGGAGTGATCGGAGTGATCTTTGAGGCAAGGCCGGATGCGCTGATCCAGATTTCCGCCCTGTGTATTAAGAGCGGAAACTGTGTGATTTTAAAGGGCGGCAGCGAAGCTTTGAGAACGAACAAGATACTGTTCGACACGATTTATCAGGCGGTATTGGAAGCGGGACTTCCGGAGCACTGCATGATGCAGCTGGAGGCCCGTTCGGAGATCGGCGAGCTGCTGGAATGCCATGAATCCGTTGACCTGCTGATTCCGAGAGGCTCCAATGCATTCGTACAGTATATTATGAATAACACAAAAATTCCTGTGATGGGGCATGCGGATGGCATCTGTCACATTTATGTAGATAAGGATGCGGACCTTGATAAGGCGGTTCCGATCATTTTTGATGCGAAAACCCAGTATGTATCTGCCTGCAATACGGTGGAAACGCTTCTGGTACATAAGGATGTGGCGCAGGAGTTAATGCCGCGCCTTAAGGCAGCTTTGGACGAGAAACAGGTGGAGATCCGCGGGACGAAGGAAATAGCAGAGATCATTGACTGTAAGGAAGCTGCGAAAGAGGATGATTCCATGGAATATCTGGATTACATTATCTCTGTTAAAACAGTCGGCGGCGTGCAGGAAGCCATTGAACATATCAACTATTATGGCTCCCACCATACGGACTGCATCATTACTGAAAATGCGGATACGGCGGCAGAATTTATGAATCTGGTGGATTCCGCGGGTGTATATCAGAACTGTTCTACCCGTTTTGCGGACGGCTACCGCTATGGATTCGGTGCGGAAGTCGGTATCAGCACGGGGAAACTCCACGCCAGAGGGCCGGTCGGCCTGGAAGGACTTGTGAGCTACAAATATAAGCTGTTTGGCAGCGGACAGATCGTGGCGGATTATGCGTCCGGTGTAAAAAGTTTTCATTTCAGGGATCTGTAATCTTTCGGAGCAGAGCCGGCCGGGCCTGAGACGAAAGATGAAGCAGGATTATAAAAAAACAGTCGGCCTGGAACGAAGAATGGAACAGAATTTATAAGGAGGGAGAGCGAATATGAATCAGGTTACTTTGGGGACGACCGGGATCACCGTGGCTCAGAATGCTTTTGGGGCGCTTCCGGTTCAGAGAGTGAATATGGAGACGGCGGTAAAAATACTCCGCCGCGCCTATGAGGGCGGAATGCGTTTTTTTGACACTGCGCGGGCGTACAGCGACAGCGAGGAAAAAATGGGCGAGGCATTTGACGGAATGCGCGACAGGATTTATATTGCTACAAAGACAATGGCGACGACACCGGAGGAATTTTGGAAACAACTGGAACAGTCATTGACTTTACTGCGCACGGATTATATAGACATTTACCAGTTTCACTGTGTAAACCAGTGCTATGCGCCGGGAGACGGCACAGGCATGTATGAATGTATGCTTGAGGCAAAAGCGCAGGGAAAAATCCGGCATATCGGCGTGACGGCTCACAAACTGCAGGTGGCCTTTGACTGTGTGGAATCCGGCCTGTATGAGACGCTTCAGTATCCGTTCAGCTATTTGTCTTCTGAAAAAGAAATCGAATTGGTGAACAAATGCAGAGAAAAGAATATGGGATTTATCGCCATGAAAGGTTTATCCGGCGGGCTGATCACTCATTCCGCAGCGGCAATGGCTTTCATGACACAGTTTGACAACGTGCTTCCGATCTGGGGCATCCAGAAAGAATCCGAGCTGGAAGAATGGCTCTCCTATATGGATGAAACACCGCAGATGACGGAGGAAATGAAAGCTTTTATTGAAAAGGAACAGCAGGA
>CAZJSI010000042.1:0-19528 GCA_964548675.1 uncultured Eubacterium sp.
ATTCAACACTTCTACGAATTCACCCGATGTAGACATGTCACGACCTCCACATGTGTCGTATGGCAGAACTGGTCCACCGCCCTCACTTTGACCAGCTCATAATCCTTCTCACACAAAATCTTCAGATCTCTCGCCAATGTTGCGGAATCACAGCTCACATACACCACCTTCGGCGGCGCCATAGCAAGAATCGTCTCCAACAATTTTTCATCACAGCCCTTTCTCGGCGGATCTACCACGATAACATCCGCATAGGCTTTCCGCCCCGCCTGCTGCTCCCTTTGATAAAATTCCGGAAGCACCTCCTCCGACTTTCCGACAAAAAATTCTGCATTAGTGATCCCGTTGATCCCGGCATTGCGCTTCGCATCTTCAATCGCCTGCGGAATAATTTCCACTCCATAGACCTGCTTTGCCCTTTGTGCTAAAAACAATGAGATTGTACCTATACCGCAGTACAAGTCCCACACCGTCTCACTACCATGCAAATCTGCATATTCCAACGCCAGATTATATAACTTTTCTGTCTGCACCGGATTCACCTGATAGAAAGAAACCGGAGAAATCTGATATTTTATATCTCCGATATAATCTGTAATATAAGACTGCCCCCAGAGCACCTTTGTCTCTCTTCCGAGGATCACATTCGTCCGCTCCGTATTGCTGTTCAGAGAAATACTTGTCATCCCCCTGATATCACACAATGCCTGAACCAATACATCCGCATGGGGAAGCTTCTTTCCGTTAATGATCAGACAGACCATGATCTCTTTCGTGCGAAATCCATAACGGATCAGAATATGGCGGACAAGCCCCTTCCCGGTCTGCTCATCGTAGGCTGAAATCCCGGATCCTTCCATAAATCCAATCACGATATCCAGAATTTTCCGGTTGACATCCACTCCTAACAAACAATCCCTGTTTGGTATGATCTGATGCGTACGCCCGGCGTAAAACCCGGTTACAATATTACCTTCCTTATCTGTGCCCACAGGAAATTGAGCCTTATTGCGGTAATGATAAGGCTCGTCCATACCGACGATCGGCTCCATAGGAATATCCGTAAATCCGCCGATCCTCTTTAAATTATTTTCCACTTTTCTTTGCTTGAACTCCAGTTGCTTTTCATAGGACAGCGCCTGAATCTGACAGCCGCCGCACTGGCGGTGAAAAGCGCACTCTGGCCTCACCCGGTCCGGTGAAGGTTCCAGCACCTCCATCAGCCGCGCATAGCCGTATGTCTTTTTCATCTTCATTACTTTCGCGCGCACTCTGTCACCAATGACCGCATCTTTCACAAACAAGGTCAGGCCCTCCGCCTTGCCAATGCCCTCGCCATCAATTCCCATATCTTCAATCTGTAGTACAATTTCATCGTTTTTCTTCATCATATACCTAAACCTTTTCATAAAAACCCTAAAAAGCAGAGCCTCAAAATTCCCACCTAACAGGCGCTTCGATTCTCTGCTTTTTATTTCATAGAAATACTTTGTTTATTTGCTTGTTCTGCGGATATTTGACTCAAACAAGCGGTTATACCCCTGCCATTCCAGATTTCCTTCCGGTACGTTTGACAGAGCTTCTTTCATCGTCTCCAGTTTTGCATCGGAATTATCTGCAAAGCTCAGCGCCACGGCCTCAGCGATTGCCGGTTTCTTGGGCGAACCGAATTCCAATTCTCCATGATGGGCCAAAATACAGTGAATCAGCTCCGAAGCTGTTTTCTTCGGGAAACCGGGGATTGCATCAATGTGCTTCTGTACCTCCATAGCGCCGATCATGATATGTCCGAGAAGCTGTCCGTCATCAGTGTAATCATTTGCCGGAAATCTGGAGAGTTCCGACAATTTTCCAATATCATGGAACATCGCCGCACTCAAAAGCAGATCCCTGTTCAGCATCGGATACAGTTTACAGAAAAATTCGCAGATATTCGTCACATGAAGCGTATGTTCCAGCAAGCCGCCTACAAAGCCATGATGTACGCTCTTAGCTGCGGAATGAAACTGGAAGCGCTTTGCAAAATCTGTATCTAAAAAGAAAGATTCCGCCAGTTTTTTCAGATATGGATTTTTCATTTGACTGATGTATGCTGTCAGTTCCCGATACATCTGCGGAATGTCATTCTCACTTACCGGAAGATAATCGGAAGGATCATATTCCCCTTCACGCACCTTTCTGACTCTCTTTACGTTCAACTGCAAAGAACCCTGAAAGCTGGTTACATCACCTACCACATAAATATAATCCAGGGAATCAAAATCCTCAATGCCATTTGAGCTGACATCCCAGATTTTTGCATCCAGTACACCAGTTTTATCCTGGAGAATCAACGAATCGTAGGGCTTTCCCGTCTTTGTCAGAGCAGTTTGTTTGTGCTTACACAAATACACCTCACCGATCCGTTCTCCCTCTCGCAAAGTTTCAATATATTTCATAAATTCTCTCCCATTAGTCCCGGCCGTTTTGTCTCACGGGACTGTCCTTTCCGTCATTCATTCTATTCTAATACTCCGAGTGTCGCCTCGCAGACAACATCCTGATAACTGCCGTCCGCCCCCATACGTTTTACTGTAATCCGGGCTAACTGTCCTTTTTTCGCATTTTCCATATATGTTTCATATTGTTCCTCTGTCAGGATATCCGTACCGCCAATCTTCACAATGATATCTCCGGTCTGGATACCTGCTTCCATTGCAGGAGAGTCCACGCGGACATTTTTGATATATACGCCTTGCGGAAGACTATATTCCTCAGAAATAGACTTTGTGACCGTGCTGATCTCCAGACCGAGATAGGCAGGCATACTTCCATTCGACAATTTCTCCACCATACTCCTAATCTCGGTAATGCCAAGCGCAGTTACCGTATTCTGATGTCCCTGTTTGCTGTAACTCTGCATGATCAGGCCCACTACTTTTCCATCCAGGTTGATCAGAGCTCCGCTGCCATCCTCCGTAGCGTTGATATCCGTAGAAATTACCTCATAATTGCCGTCAGCAGTCGTAACCTCATGTCCCGTCGAAGTGACATTCCCTGTCAAAATAGAAAAAGCATCTCCCAGAGGACTTCCGATCGCGATCACTATCGTTCCCTGAGTCACCATAGAGGAATTGCCCAGTTCCGCCGCTGCGACACGAACCTTTGTCTCCTCCGTGAGCTGTTCCTTATCTACATTCAGAACTGCAATTCCGGTATCCCCATCATACGCCTGAAGCTCTGCCGCCGCAGTGGTATTATCATAAAACGTTACCTGAATCTCAGTCGCATCCGCAATCAGTTTCTTCTCCGTCACGATCAAAAAAGCCTGATTCGTATCCGCAATAATAATACCCGATCCCCACCCCATTGACTCGTAATCAGATTCAAACCAATCCTGCATATTTTTAATTCCGGTAACAGAAACGACGGACTTATTCGCTTCCTTTCCCACTGCATACAGCTTATTCTGCAAAACCTGATAATCCTTCAGCTCCATCTGCTGTGTCTCAGTGATGTATACCTGCTCCGGCTCCGGTTCTGCCGACAGTTCCTCTTCCTCCGAAAGGCTGACCTGTTCATTCCGTTTTGAAAACAACTCGTCAAAAAACGGATGCATCGCACTGAATACCAGCGCCGCCACCACGCCAAAAATCGCGGCGAGCAATATCGCCCAGCCGATACGAGCCCCCTGTTTCTTTTTGTCCGGAGGCATTCTTTTGATTTTTTCCTTTACAAAATGATATTCTTCCTGTTTCTTTTTATCCATCACAAATGTTCCTCATTGATTTTTCCGGCATCACTTTTGATAATTAAAAATATCAGAAATCAACATTTTACTATTGTCACTTTTTTCCGATTAGTTACATTATACGTTTTCTAAAATCCGTATGCAATATAAAATGTTTCTTATTTTAATAGAAGTTTCACTTTTCACCACCGGAATTATGGGGTAAAATGTTCATGTAGGCAATGAGCAGTACTTTTGAGTCTGCACGGCGAACCACACATACCCTGACACTTTGGAGGATTTATGAATCAGAAAGCATTAAAGATTCTGGAATATGATAAAATAATTACTCTGCTCACAGAGCAGGCAACATCAGATTCCGGCAAGGAACTCTGCCGGAACCTGGAACCGATCACCGACTACAGCCGGATCGTACAGGCACAGACCGAAACAGCGGATGCCTTAAACCGCCTGTACCGCAAAGGAAGTATCTCTTTTGCAGGATTAAAAAATCCGGGATTCCAAATGAAACGTCTGGAAATCGGCGGCGTGCTCAATATTGAAGAATTACTTATGATATGCACCCTTTTGGAAATCACCAAACGGGCCAAAAACTATTCCCGGGAAGTCCGGGAGGACGCCCCGGCAGATTCCCTGGATGACCTTTTCTCCGGTTTGGAACCGCTGACACCGCTCCTGGAGGAGATCCGCAGATGTATCATTTCAGAGGATGAGATCAGCGACGATGCCAGCACAACGCTTCGCAGTATCCGCCGCTCCATCCGCATCATCAATGACAAGATTCACGGAGCGATGAACAGCATCTTAAACAGCTCCACCACCCGGACTTACCTGCAGGATGCAGTTGTCACGATGCGCAACGGACGTTATTGTCTGCCGGTAAAAGTAGAATACAAAGCTCAGGTACCGGGCATGATCCATGACCAGTCCGCCAGCGGCTCCACCCTTTTTATCGAGCCGATGTCCGTGGTCAAGCTCAATAACGATCTCAAAGAAGCTTTTTTGAAAGAAAAGGAAGAAATCGAAGTTATTCTGTCCAACCTGAGTAATCTGACTGCCGAATATGCATCTTATATCCAGGACAATTACCGGAACCTGACAACACTGGACTTCATTTTTGCAAAAGCCAAACTGGCAAAAATCCAGAACGGAATGGCACCCACTTTTAACACAGAAGGACGGATCCTCATCCGTCAGGGCCGGCATCCCCTTTTGGATAAACACAAAGTCGTTCCTATCGACGTGCGTCTGGGAGATGAATTCCATCTTCTTATCATCACCGGACCTAATACCGGTGGTAAAACCGTATCTCTCAAGACAGTCGGCCTGTTTACGCTGATGGGACAATCCGGTCTGCATATTCCCGCCGGAGACCGCTCTGAGCTGGCCATTTTTGAAGAAGTATACGCCGATATCGGAGATGAACAGAGTATCGAGCAGAATTTGAGCACCTTTTCTTCCCATATGACAAATATTGTGTCTATTTTAGAAAAGGCAGATTCCCGCTCCCTGGTTCTCTTTGACGAGTTGTGTGCCGGAACTGATCCGGACGAAGGCGCTGCACTGGCGATATCCATTCTGGATGCACTGCGCCAAAAAGGAATACGGACCATGTCAACTACCCATTACAGCGAGATCAAGCTCTATGCCCTCTCTACAGACGGTGTGGAAAACGCCTGCTGTGAATTCAGCGTAGAGACCTTAAGTCCCACATACCGGCTTTTGATCGGTATCCCGGGGAAAAGCAATGCTTTTGCTATTTCCAAAAAAATCGGCTTGTCCGACACCCTGATCGAAGATGCCAGATCCAGGATTACTCAGGAAAATGAAAATTTCGAGGATGTCATCGCCGATCTGGAGCAGAGCCGTCTCACCATAGAAAAGGAACAGCTCGAGATCAATCAGTACAAATCAGAAATCGAACAGCTAAAGAAACAATTAGAACAAAAACAGGAAAAACTGAACAAGAGCCGGGATAAGATCTTGCAGGAAGCTAATGAACAGGCTGCCGCTATCCTCAAAGAAGCAAAAGATGTTGCCGATGAGACAATCCGCAACTTCCACAAATTCGGCAAGACTCATATGGACGCCTCGGCTATGGAAAAGGAACGTGATAAGATTCGCAGGAAAATGTCGGCCGCCCAGAAAAAATCGGCCGTCAAACCGGCTGCCCAGGAAAACCACAATATACCAAAGAAACTGCGCCTCGGTGATTCTGTCAAGGTGCTCAGCATGAATATGAAAGGGACGGTACACACTCTGCCGGATTCCAAAGGAAACCTTTTTGTCCAGATGGGAATTCTGCGCTATCAGGTCAATATCAAGGATCTGGTTCTTATCGCAGATGAAAATCCGGCAAAAACAAGAGCGCCCAAGACCAGCGCCGGGAAACTGAAAATGTCCAAATCTCTCTCCGTTTCTCCTGAGATCAACCTGATCGGGAAAACAGTAGATGAAGCGCTCGGCGAACTGGACAAATATCTGGACGACGCTTACCTTGCACATTTGCACACAGTCCGCATTGTGCATGGAAAAGGTACAGGAGCACTGAGAAAAGCAGTACACAACCATTTAAAACATCAAAAATATATCAAATCATTTCATTTAGGGGAATTCGGCGAAGGCGACGCGGGCGTGACTATCGCAGAATTTGAATAGGGGGAAACACAATATGGCTCTAAAGCAAAAAATACTCATCGTAGACGATGACACAAATATCGCAGAATTAATTTCTTTGTATTTGATCAAAGAATGTTATGATACAAAAATTGTGGAGGATGGCGAATCCGCCCTCCGGGAATTTAAAAATTACCAGCCGAACCTGATCCTGTTGGATCTGATGCTCCCCGGCATTGACGGCTATCAGGTCTGCCGGGAAATACGTTCCCAGTCTAATGTGCCCATTATCATGCTCTCCGCGAAAGGAGAGGTTTTTGACAAAGTTCTGGGGCTTGAACTGGGAGCTGACGACTACATCATCAAACCTTTCGATTCCAAAGAACTTGTAGCACGGGTCAAAGCAGTTCTCCGCCGTTATCAGGCTGCAAAGCCGGACAAACCGGAACAGGAGATCAAATGTGTGGAATACCCGAACCTGGTTATCAACCAGACGAATTATTCCGTGCTCTACAATAATCAGGTAGTCGAAATGCCTCCAAAGGAGCTGGAGCTATTGTATTTTCTTGCCTCTTCACCAAACCAGGTATTTACGCGGGAGCAGCTTCTGGACCACATCTGGGGCTATGAATATCTGGGCGATACCCGGACAGTAGACGTTCATGTAAAACGGCTCCGGGAAAAGATCAAAGATCACGAACACTGGGGCATTGCAACCGTCTGGGGCATCGGCTACAAATTTGAAACACGTTAATCAGGCATTATAAAGAGACTTATGAAAAGAAGATTGCTGCTTCGAATGGTACTCGGTTATATCCTGTTTGGATTGCTGGGATTTATCACCATTTCGCTTTTTACTTCACATTACAACCAAAAATATCTGGAAAACGAATCCGCTTCTGTCCTTCACAAGGAAAGCAATTCCATTGCCAATACCTTCGGGGAAAACTATTATTCCTCCGAGATTACGCTGGAAGAGTTCCAACAGCAGATATCCGCATTGAGTTCCTATCTGAATGCAGATATTTATATCGTCAACACAACGGGGCGGATTCTGGTCAATTCCATATCTTTTGTGGAACCATCAAAAACCGAGACGATCGAGGATTTTGATATTCTGGACTTTGGAAATGATTATTATTATGTCAGCGATTTCTATGAAAAATACAGTGAAGACATGATCTGTGTATACACGCCGGTTACCAGAAATTACAAAGTAAACAGTTATGTCATCATCTGCCAGCCGATCTCCCAGGTCACCAATATGAAATATGACCTGCTGAACGGAGCTTATCTGACATTATTTATCCTGTTCCTGTTTTCACTGGTCATTTTATTGATTTTCGGGCTGACCATTTACCGGCCGTTAAACAGCATTGTAAAAGCCGCCAGCTCCTATGCGGGCGGTGATTTCAAGGCCTCCATAGACCTTCATCGCAGCGATGAGATTGGCTTTTTGGCGGACACCATGAACTACATGGCGCTGGAATTAAATTCACTGGAAAACGACCAACACAAATTTGTTTCCAACGTCTCACATGATTTCCGCTCCCCGCTGACTTCTATTAAGGGCTATGCCCAGGCAATGGCGGACGGCACGATACCAGTGGAAATGCAGGAAAAATATCTGAATGTCATTATTTTCGAGACAGAACGGCTGGAAAAACTGACACAAAGCCTGCTGGAACTAAACAAATATGGCACAAAAGGGATTTTTCTGGATTTATCCGTATTTGACTTAAATGAATTGATCAAGCGGACCATACTTTCCTTTGAGGGGCGCAGCAAAGAAAAACTGCTTACTTTCGAGCTGATCCTGACCGGTGAGAGACTGTTCGTGAAAGCAGACGCCTCCAAGATTGACCAGGTACTGCACAATCTGATCGATAATGCCGTCAAATTCAGCAATAACAACTCCACGATCGTGATCGAGACTACAGCGCGAAGCGGGAAGGTCTTTGTATCCGTCAAGGATTCCGGCATTGGCATACCAAGAGAAAGCCTCAGTAAAATATGGGAAAGATTTTACAAAACCGACCTTTCCCGCGGTAAGGATAAAAAGGGAACCGGACTTGGACTTTCCATTGTAAAGGAAATTATTCATGCACACCATGAAAACATCAATGTGATCAGCACAGAAGGAATCGGTACAGAATTCATCTTCACTCTGACGCTGGCCGAAAATTCAACCTTGTAGATTTTTTATCTGAAAAAGGAAAGGTTTTATATCAGATGTGAGGCATCCCCACTTCTACAGGTGGCGATTTATCTCACATTTGATATAAAAACCTTTCCTTTTCTTATTCCTCAGATTCGATTTTAACAGCTGCTTTCTCTTTCTTATCCTCAGATTCGATTTTAACAATAGCTTTCTCTTTCTTATCCTCAGATTCAATTTTAACAGTAGCTTTCTCTTTCATCGTGCGTTTCTTCTTTTTGGCCGGCTTTCTCGGTTTTGCCTTATTGTGGAACTTCGCATCAAAAGAAATCTTTTCCAGATGTTTCATGATCCTGTCCTGTCCTTTTTTCGGCTTTGCAAAATAGACCGCCAGAATAATGGCCAGCAGCACGGCAGATGTAATGGAAACCTGAATATCCATTCTCGCCCATGCGCCGATAAATGCGATAATACAGAAAACGCCTCCCAATGCCAGAAACATATTCGCAGTCAGCTTCTTCCCGAATTTTCCCGTGATGCGGCTTCCCTGCTCATCCCACTCCAGATGTCCAGTGAAATACTGGCTGAGGCTCATACCCTTGATCTCAAATTCTTTGTGATGGCAGATGATAAAATCACTGTCACTGGTAAAATGCCCCCAGAAACAATCCACCTGCTGATGAGCACGCATATTTTCCCTATTATCTTCTACTACTTTGTCTTTCCATGACATTTTCCACTCTTCCGGTGTCAAATGACTGATAATTGTTACATTCTTCATATCTCTAAATAAAAATTGTAACTATCCGAAGCCGCTGAAACCTGCGAACGGCTCCGAATAGTTACATAAAATGTTATGAATTTTAATACTACATCCTTATGGTACTGAATAATACCATACGTTCTGCTCTGAAATATTCTTCTTTATGTATGTTCACACTCACGCAAGCGCAGGAACAAGGAACAAGAAGCAGAGAGCAGTTACAATACCGCCAACAATCAATACAATCGCACAGTAACCCATGATATCTCTTGCGCCAAGGCCTGCGATACCAAGTGCCGGCAGAGCCCAGAACGGCTGAAGCATGTTCGTCCATGCATCACCCCATGCAATACCCATAGCAGTTACTGCCGGTGAAACACCAAGCGCTGCGCCTGCAGGCATCATGATCGGTCCCTGAACTGCCCACTGTCCGCCGCCGGACGGAACGAAGAAGTTTACGATACCTGCTGCAAGGTAGCAAAATACCGGGAATGTACGCGGTGTGGAAATGCTTACGAAAGCATTACTGATAGCTCCTGCAAGGGATACACCGGTTTCGCCTGCTGTAACCATCATACCCTGGATACCAGCATAGAACGGGAACTGCAGGATAATACCGCCTGCGCTCTCAGCAGATGCCATGATCGCACGTACATATCCAATCGGGGTCTTGTTAAACGCAATACCGAGAACCAGGAAGATCAGGTTTACGATATTCAGTGTCAATGAGTTCAGAATACCTGCACCCTGTGCAGCCTGAACAAAGTAATAAATAATATAAATTGCACCGATAACAACAACAAAGTAAGAAAGAATCATGTTGTTCTCAAGCTTCTCAGCCGGTGTCTCCGGTTTCTTCACAGGACCTTCATCCTTATCTGCAAGAAGCTTCGGATCAATAGATACGACATCTTTTCCTTCCGGATGCATACGCATCAGAACAAATGTCAAAACTACTACGACAATCAAGCACATAAGCAGGTTCCATGCTGAGAAAATTGTCTCTGAAGTGGAAACAATCTCTGTCAGGAAACCGCCCGTATTGGCTACTGTACCATCCTCGCCCAGGGACGTCATACCCAGCGGAATAGATCCTGAAATACCTGAATGCCAGATAATGAATCCTGAATATGCAGCGGCGATGATCAGACGATAGTCCAGACCTTTTATCTTCTTAGCAACTTCTTTTGCAAGAAGAGCGCCGATGATCAGACCGAATCCCCAGTTAATAAAGCAGCAGATTGATGAGATTACAAAAACAAAACCAACTGCTGACACAGGTTTCTTCGGAACTCCTGCCAGCTTTACGATAATGTTTTTAATCGCGGGCGCATATGCAAGTGCGCTTCCGAGTACCAGCACCAATGCCATCTGCATGGAGAACAGTAACAGATTCCATACTCCACTACCCCAGGCAGTGATAACCTGGATTGGCCCCATACCGGTTACCGGCATAGCGGCGATAAATACTACGATTGTCAAAATGATACAGAAAACAAATGCATCCGGTAAGAATCTCTGTACCAATTTAACACAGCCATTGGTAAATTTTTTAAACATAGCTACATCTCCTCTCTTATACCTTAACTACCTCTCCATTATACACCATTTTCAGCTAAATTACCAAAAAGTTATCATCCAAAACTCATTTTCTACGTTTTTTTTGTGCGTATCTCCGATTTGGTCCGTTTTTCCTAACTTTTTTAAGAATTTTTTTATTATTTTTTTATTATTTTTGTTAAAAATCCCCAAAAGTTTTATTTGACTTTGTGTTTTTAGGGCAATTAGCACAATTTTTCAATTACCGGATAGAGTCTTGTCATTCTCCATATTCTGAATTATAATCTAACTATTAATGATATAAAGGAGTAGTAATTATATGTCAATTACCAGAACAGCACTTTTAAGTTTGCAAAACGGCAGCGACGTCAGAGGAATCGCCTGTGAGGGAATCAAAGGAGAGCATATCACCCTGACTCCGGAGGCCGCCTATCTGCTTGGACAGGCATTCGCCATCTGGCTGTTAAAGAAAAAAAACATTGCACCGGAAGAATGTATTATCGGTGTGGGCACGGATTCCCGTATCACCGGTCCTGAGTTGAAAAAGCAGGTCATAAAAGGAATGCTCTCCCAGGGTATTTATGTCTCTGACTGTGCTATGACATCCACTCCTGCCATGTTTATGTCCATTGTATATCCGGAAACCCAGTATGACGGAGCTTGTATGATCACCGCAAGCCATCTGCCCTTTAACCGTAATGGCCTGAAATTTTTTGACCGAAGCGGCGGACTGGAGTGTGATGATATCACGGATATCCTTAATATTGCCGCTGATCTTGCTCCAAATGTCACAGATGATGACATTGCTTCGGATCTCCCGGATGACTGTAACCGTCTCTGTGAATTTGAACTTATCTCCCTGTACAGTGCAAATCTCTGTATGAAAATCTGTGATGCGGTGGAAGCAGACGACTACGACGAACCCCTCAAAGGGCTGAAGATCGTCGTAGATGCCGGAAACGGTGCAGGTGGATTCTTTGTAAATGAAATATTAAACGAGCTGGGCGCTGATACGGATGGGAGTATCTTTTTAGATCCGGACGGCACCTTTCCAAATCATATCCCCAATCCGGAAAACAAAGCAGCTATGAAGGCCGTCTGCGACGCCACAGTAGCAGCAAAAGCCGATCTGGGACTGATTTTCGATACGGATGTGGACCGGATGTCCGCCGTCCTCTCTGACGGCACGCCGATCAACCGTGATTCTATTATAGCCATGATCGCCGCTATCCTGGCGCCGGATTATCCGGGCAGCACAATTATCACCGATTCTGTCACCTCCGACCGTCTGACAGACTTTTTGGAACAGGATCTGGGGCTGAAACATCTGCGATATAAACGCGGCTACAAAAATGTCATCAACAAATGTAAAGAATTAAACAAAAAAGGAATTGTCAGCCCTCTGGCTATGGAAACTTCCGGCCACGGCTGCCTGAAAGAAAATTTTTACCTGGATGACGGAGCAATTCTGGCAGTAAAACTGGTCATTGCCGTTGCGAAAGCAAAAAAAGAAGGTAAAACAATAGATCACTTTATTAAAAATCTGTGCACCGAGTTTTCCGACCGTGAGGTACGTTTTCCCATTCGGGCAGACAATTTCAAAACTTATGGCGCATCTGTCCTGGAAGAGTTTAAAAACCGGGCCAAAACCTCCGGCTTTGAACTTCCGGAAACCCATGAAGGCGTTCGCATCCGGTTTACCGGAGTATGCACCGGCTGGATGCTGCTTCGCGCTTCCCTCCATGACCCGGTCATGGTATTGAATATGGAAGGCCGAACAGACAGGGATCTGGAGATCATCACCGGAATCGCCGACAGTCTTCTGGAAGATTTTACAGACCTGGATACTTCTGCACTGTAACCAGAATAAAATCACATAATACGCTTTCTGAATAAAAATAAAGAAGCCGCTTTCCGATCTTTTCATCAGAAACGGCTTCTTTATCTCTATACTCTTTGTAAAAAGTATAAAAAAGGAGTTAGTTTTTTATGCTGGGTAATACGGCTGCGCGATTACCCAAGCACTTGAAGGTTTGGTATTTATGTTGGTTTTTTGAGATATTTCATATTATAATTTTGTCTTGTTCTTTCCTCAAGACATGATTATAATATACTATAATTTTGAAAGTTTCCAATAGAAAAAACCAGTGTTTTAATAACAAAAACTTATTAATGTGCATTTTGCTTCTTTAGTAACAAAAAAATCATGGCTAAATTGCACATCTTTAAATACAATCTAACCATGATTTCGTGCTTTCTGCTGTATTACATCCGGTTTACAATACAAACTATCTGATTTTTTTATATATTTCACGCAAAAAATTCAGATGCATTTTTTCTTTTACCCTAGAACTCCTTGTGATTTATAATGCGCAGACTGCACAGAAAAGATATCACATAGATAATAACCAGTAACGCCGCAATAACTGCAAAGGAAAAGTATCTGTTTGTCACCAGCGCATATTCCAACGCCTTATCTATGTCAATTCCCAACGCATCTACCAGCTTCACCACAAGAAACCCTACAACCATGCCTATGACAGCAACAGCCATAACGACTATTTTTCCGTTATCTCCGCCAAATTTAAACTGAACCGGGATGCAGACTGCCACAAGAAACAATCCAAACGCCAAAATTGCCAGACTTCCCGCCCATACCTCTGCCCAGGATATATCTGTAAGCCCGGTCAGCATAAATATATTTTCACCAGCGAAAGCCAAGCACCACCCTACAGCGGCACACAGCAAACCAAACAAATACTTTTCGGCCACATACATCTTCCTTGTAATGGGAAGCGTCATCAAAAATCCCTCCCCATGTTCAATCGTGTCGTAAGTAATTGTAGTACATACCTGAAAACTGAATATTAATGTCACATATCCCACAAAAAAATTAGTAACATGACTTCCAAGGAAAAATGTCATAATGCCTATAAAAATCACAATCACCATTAACCGGCCGTTCGTTAACGCCAGCTGCATATCCTTGACCAACAATCCTCTCATACGTCTTCACCTCGCACCATCATTGTCAGGACTTCATCAATACTTCCCTTTTCTGTCACAATCTTCGGGTAATTTTCCTGATAAAATTGTCTCTGGTCTGTCAGACAGCAATAACCGTAACTTTCCTTTTTTACCCGGAGCAGATATTGCTTATCCAGTACCTGATACTGATCCGGAGCAATTTTCAGGATACCATATTGATCCAGTATTGTACCAGTCTCCTCATGCAGGACGATCTTTCCCTGATGAATCATATAAATATCATCACAAAAATGTTCAAGATCCCCGGAAATATGAGAACTGATCAGCACAGAATGTGTCTCATCCTCCATGTACTCCCGCAGAATATCCAGCATTTCCTCCCTTGCCACCACATCCAGTCCGGCTGTCGGTTCATCCAGAATGAGCAGCTTTGCGCCATGGCTCATAGCGATCAGCAATTTCAGTTTTGCATACATCCCGGTCGAGAATTCTTTCAGCTTTTTGTCCATAGGCAGTTCAAACTGCCTGCATTTTTCCAGAAAATCCTGCTTGTCGAATTTATGGTAAAGATTATTCATTACCGGGATCAGCTTTTTAATTGTCAGATATCCGCTGAACCCCGAATTTGAAAGTACAACGCCGATATCTTCTTTTTCGCGCATGCTAAGCTCTCTATAATCCTTCCCAAAAATTCTGATACTGCCGCCATCCAGATGAATCAAATCCAGTATCGCTTTAAATGTTGTACTCTTTCCCGCTCCGTTCTGTCCAATCAGCCCTGTGACACATCCCGGATGCAGTTTGAGAGAGCAGTCTAATCTGAATTGAGGGTATTCCTTTTGTACCCGGTCTAATTCCAATATCATCACGATTCCTCCATCATCAAATCGAACAATTCCCGTAATTCCGAATCGTTCATTCCACAGCATCTACCTTTTCGGATGGCCCTTTCCAAATCGGCTTCCACTTCTTTTCTCTGTTCTTCCTGCAGAAGATTCTGATTCGCCACAGTTACAAAACTGCCTTTACCGTGCACGGTTACAATAAATCCTTCCTCTTCCAGACAGTCATACGCCTTTTTTACTGTCAGGGCGCTGATTTTCAGTTCCTTTGCCAGAGAACGGACAGACGGGAGCATGCTTTCCTCCGATAACGTTCCATTTAGGATCAATGATTTAAGCTGTTCTACGATCTGTTCGTAAATGGGCTGCATCGAAGAATTGTTAATAATAAGATTCATATGTCATCCCCCTGTCTGTAAACAGTATATAACAGTCTAAAACAGTTGTCAACTGTTTTAGACTGTTATATACTGTTTATTTTGAAAAATTTTACCATCATATACTGATTTTCATATCAAAAAAGTCCACACATTGGTCTGTACGAGGAGCTTTCTCCATGCCAGATCATTGTGCGGACTATCATTAAATGTAAATATAATCCTGATTCGTCAACGCTTCGTTCTGTACGGTATATGCTTTTTCTCCGTCTAACACATACATGCAGTAAATAAAAACATTTACCTTTTCTCCAACTTCTACGGGAGCCTCCTCCAACTGCCTTCTGGCAGTCAGAATCGCATTCGCTACCCGGATTTTCAGTTCAATATCGCTTCCCCGGAAAGAGACCCGTTCTATCACGCCCTCTTCCGATGTAACCGGATATTTTAAATGTTCCTTTTTCTTCGTGACAATGATATGCTCCGGCCGGATCACCGCCTTCAGATCATTATTCACGCCTTGATATCCTTTAAATCGCTTCAGGTCATCTACGATCGTCGGCTGTCCGATGAACTGTGCCACAAATGCGGAACTCGGATTGCGGTATATTTCCAACGGAGTTCCGATCTGTTCAATCTTTCCATTATTTGTCACGATGATCTGATCCGCCACTTCAATCGCTTCATCCTGATCATGAGTCACAAAAATACTTGTGATTCCCACCGCATTAATCAATTCCCGAAGCCAGCTGCGAAGTTCCTTTCTTACTTTGGCGTCAATCGCCGCAAAAGGTTCATCCAGAAGAAGAAGGTGCGGCTGTGTAGCCAATGCCCTGGCGAACGCCACCCTCTGGCGCTGTCCGCCGGATAACTGATTGGGATACCGCTTTTCCATGCCCTTCAATCCGACCAGTTCAATCAATTCGTTTACCCTGTTCCTGATATCCGCCTTATTCCATTTCTGAATCCTCAAACCGAATGCAATGTTTTCAAATACTGTTTTATAGCGAAATAATGCATAATTCTGGAAAACAAATCCGATCTCACGCTTGCTTGCCGGAATATCATTTACCAGCTTTCCTCCTATGTAAATATCTCCGGAATCCGCAGTTTCCAACCCCGCCAAAATACGAAGTATTGTTGTCTTTCCGCTTCCGCTCGGGCCCAAAAGTCCGATCAGTTTTCCCTTTTCCACGGAAAAATTAACATTTGACGAAGCCTTGAAATCGCCAAAACTTTTATTTATATTGCGCAATTCTACATACGCCTGTTCCTGTTGCGCCATTTTCTGTTCCTTTCTTATCCACTTACTTTCTTTCCACGGTACTCCAAAATATTCCTCAAAATCAGAATGATGACCGCCATGATAACCAACAGCGAAGACATGGCAAATGCACCGGTAAAATCATACCCCTGATATAAAAGTTCAATATACAGCGGCATTGTATTTGTCTTTCCACGCAAGTGGCCTGAAAGCACAGACACCGCGCCGAATTCTCCCATTGCCCTGGCCGTACACAACACGATCCCATATAAGAAAGCCCATTTAATATGCGGAAATGTGATCTGGGTGAAAATCCGAAATCCCCCTGCGCCCATCAGCGCAGCCGCTTCCTCCTCATCTGTACCCTGGGCCGTAAGCACCGGTATCAATTCCCTTGATATGAACGGAAATGTTACAAACACCGTCGCCAGTACAATTCCGGGAACTGCAAATATAATATCTATTCCCAGATCATGCAGATATGGATACAGAAAACTCTGGCGTCCAAATGTCAGCACATAGATCAAACCTGCAATAATCGGAGAAATCGTCAATGGAAGATCAATCAATGTTGAAATTATTTTTTTCCCACGGAACCGGAATTTTGTGATCGTCCACGCAGCAAAAATTCCGAATGTCGTGTTAATGATCACAGCGATCACGGTTGCCTTAATAGTAAGTAATACGGCTTTTACCGCATACGTATCTGTCACTGCCGCCAGATAAGCGGATACGCCTTCCCGAAGCGATGTGACCAGAACATAGATCAAAGGCAAGATCAGCATAATTACGAGAAAAGCTGCACTTATTAAGATCAAAATCCATTTCACAGGCCCTGAATTATTTCTTATATTCATAGCGCCCTCCTATTCTATCCCACTTACGATTTTTGATGTACGGCTCTGGATAACAGCATTTACAAATAAAATGGCAAATGCAATCAGCAGCATGATCAGTGCAATAGAGGTCGCACTGGCATAATCGTATTCCTGAAGCTCCGACATGATCATGAGAGGCGTAATCTCCGTTTTATAAGGGGTATTTCCGGCAATAAACACAACGCTGCCATATTCACCGATACATCTGGCAAACGCCATTGTAAATCCGGCAATCAACGCAGGGCGGATCTCCGGAAATATAACCCGGAAGAAAGTCTGTACCCGGGACGCTCCCAGAATATTGGCAGCTTCCTCATATTCTTTCTCCACTTTTTCCAGAACAGGCTGCACACTGCGCACAACAAAAGGTATTCCGATAAATATCAGGGCAATTGTAATTCCGAATCTTGTATATGCGACGTCAATGCCAAATTTGGCAAAAACACTTCCTATCCATCCGTTTTTTACGGTCAGATGAGTGAGAGATATTCCTGCCACGGCAGTCGGCAGGGCGAAGGGCAATTCTATCAGTCCATCCATCAGCCTCTTTCCCGGGAAGTCATATCTCACCAGCACCCACGCAAGGATCAATCCCATCACCGCATTGACCAGGGATGCGATCAATGCGGTAATGATACTTACTTTGTAACTTGAGAGCACTCTCGGCCTCGTCACTGTCTCAACAAATTCACTGAATGAAAGCTGTGCGGAAAAAACAACCAGCGAACAAAGCGGAATGATTACTATTATACTTAAGATTGCTATTGTAATTCCAAAAGATAACCCAAAGCCCGGAATGACACTTTTTGTTTTTTTCTTTTTTCTATTCATTGTTATCACTCCTATCAGCGCTGTTCTTTCCGTTATTCTTCGTAAATAGAATCAAATAATCCTCCATCCACAAAATGTTTCTGTGCTGCCTCTGTCCAGCCGCCAAAATGTTCAATATCTGTCAAATCTACATTTGTAATGATCCATTTGCCGTCTTCCGGAATCTCAGTAATTACCTGGGAATCTGTCTCGGCAGTAAAGTCACTCAAAACTGTCTCATTCGTTGGACGGTAATAATTTTCTGCTTCCAGTTTCTGCGCTTCCTCAGAATACAAATACTGCAGATAAGCTGTTGCCACCTCTCTGGTCCCTCTCTCATCTACCACCTCATCTACAACGGCAACTGTAGGCTGGCATAAGATGGACACGGAAGGAACGATGATCTCATATTCGCCCGGATACTCTTCCAGGGAGAGAAACGCTTCATTTTCCCATGCCAACAGCACATCGCCCTGACCATTTTCAACAAAAGATGTCGTCGCTCCTCTTGCTCCGGAATCCAACACAACAACATTTTCATAGAGTTTTTTCATGTTAGCTGTAATCTCATCTTCACTCTGACCCGCCTTTTCAAAATAGTACCATGCAGCCAGATAATTCCATCTGGCGCCTCCTGAAGTCTTCGGATTCGGCGTTACGATCTCTACATCATCACGAACCAGATTATCCCAATCCTGAATATCTTTCGGATTACCGGAACGCACCAGAAATACAATAGAGGAGGTATACGGCGAACTGTCCAGATCAAACTCGGATGTGTAACCCTCTTCGATTAATCCTGCGTCCTTAACCGCATCCACATCGCCTTCCAAAGCAAGGGTAACTACATCTGCCTCCAGGCCATTTGCCACTTCCAACGCCTGCTTACCGGAACCGCCATGGGACTGTACAACAGTTACTTCCTGACCCGCCTCTTCCAGCCAATACTTGGCAAACAGCTCATTATATGCTGCATAAAGTTCTCGTGTGGGGTCATATGATACATTTGTGATCTCCACCGGATCTGTACTTCCCTCTGTTCCATTTTCAGCTGCATTGGCGCTGCTGTTGTCCGATTTTGTATTTCCATCATCATTATTTCCCCCACATCCTGCGAGAAGCCCTGCTGTAAGAGAAACTACTGTAAGAGCTGCTAAAATTCTTCTTTTCATAATACTTAATCCTCTTTTCTATTTTTTTACCTGACTATAAATATTTTTCTGCATGCAAATCTCATTCCATATTTATTCTGTAGGTTTAATATGTTTTGCATTGTATCATTACTTCCAGTATATGTAAAGAGGAAATCGTGAAATCGTTTGCACGGTGCAATTTTTTATGATATCAAACAAAAAGAGCAGATATACCCTCAGGCATATCTGCTCTTAATTGTTTTGCTATTATACTAACTCAAGTACAACTTCCATTGCTCCGTCACCTTTACGCGGTCCGATCTTTACGATTCTTGTATAACCACCGTTGCGGTCTTTATATTTCGGAGCGATTTCTGTAAATAATTTATCTACTAAATCAACTTTTTTA
>CAZJSI010000043.1:0-19287 GCA_964548675.1 uncultured Eubacterium sp.
TGCCGGTTCCTATGTGCTTGACGGTGTATTTGAACGTAACTGCAAGATACGTATTTCCAGAGAGGGTACGCAGATTTTCGAGGGAAATCTTGCTTCCCTGAAACGTTTCAAGGACGATGTGAAAGAAGTAAAAGCAGGTTTCGAATGTGGTCTTGTATTTGAAGGATTTAACGATATCGCAGAGCTTGATATCGTGGAAGCATATAAGATGGTGGAAGTTCCCAGATAGCCAGGAGATGATTATATGAGAAAAAACAGTATTAAAAACACCAGACTGAATGAGGAAGTAATGCGTGAGATCAGCAATATTATCCGAAATGAGATTAAGGATCCGCGGATTCATCCGATGACTACCGTGGCATCCGTGCAGGTGGCGCCGGATCTTAAGACCTGCAAGGTATATATCAGCGTGTTGGGTGACGAGAAAGCACAGCAGGATACGATCGCGGGATTAAAGAGCGCTGCCGGATATGCGAGGAGATGTCTCGCGCAGTCTTTAAACTTAAGAAATACGCCGGAAATCCGGTTTATTCTGGATCAGTCTATCGAATATGGAGTCGAGATGTCAAAAAAAATCGATGCCCTGACCCGCAGCGGGCAGGAAGAAGAATAGGGGATGAACATGATTTCATTAGATTCATATTTGGAAAATGTGATTTCCGCTGCGATCGCGGGCCACGTAAGGCCCGACGGGGACTGCGCCGGCTCCTGCCTCGCTGTATACAATTATATCAGTGACAATTACCCGGACATCTCAGTGGATTTGTATTTAGAGCCAATTCCGGAAAAGTTTCGTTTTCTGAAAAATTCGGAAAAAATACAGAGCATTGAGCAGGCCGATGACAGACGGGAATATGATTTATTTATCGCACTGGACTGCGGGGATCTTGGCAGGCTTGGCACGGCGGGAAGATATTTTGAGACGGCAAAGCGCACATTTTGTGTGGACCATCACATCAGCAACCGCAGTTTTGCAGATTTTAATTATATTTTCCCGAATGCCAGCTCCACCTCGGAACTGGTATATCAGCTGATGGATCCGAAAAAGATAACAAAAGAGATCGCGGAGTGTATTTATCTCGGGATTGTCCATGATACAGGGGTATTCCAGTATTCCTGCACGTCTTCAAGGACGATGGAGATTGCCGGAGCCCTCATGGATACCGGGATCAACTATCCGAAGATCGTGGATGAGACATATTATATCAAGACTTATGAACAGAACCGGATATGGGGTAAGGCGTTGCTGAACAGTGAACTTTATCTGAATGGAAAATGTATCTACAGTCTGATCAAAAAGAAACATATGGAGAAATACCATGTGCAGCAGAAAGACCTGGATGGCATTGTAAGCCAGCTTCGCTCCACAGAGGGCGTGGAAGTGGCGATCTTCCTCTATCAGGATGAGGAAGGCGGATATAAGATCAGCCTCAGGTCCGCCTCCTATGTGGATGTGGCAAAAATTGCCATGGAATTTGGCGGGGGCGGCCATTGCCGGGCAGCGGGCGCTTCTTCCACAGACAAACCGGAGGAAATCCTGAAAAAACTGCTTTCTATGATCGAGGGGCAGATAAAGGAACATGAGGAGCTTTTATGTACCACGGAATCATAAATGTATATAAAGAAAAAGGTTACACATCCTTTGATGTAGTCGCTAAGATGCGGGGAATCTGCGGGCAGAAAAAAATCGGACACACCGGGACATTAGATCCGGATGCCGAGGGCGTTTTGCCCGTCTGCCTCGGAAAGGCAACAAAGGTATGTGATATGCTGACGGACAGCGACAAGATTTACCGCACCGTGATGCTGCTTGGAATTGAGACAGATACACAGGATACCACGGGAACGGTTCTGGCAGAAGGAGATGTTTCCGGCATAACAGAAGAGGACATAAAAAGAGTGATCCCGGCGTTTGTGGGCCGGATCAGCCAGATTCCGCCAATGTATTCAGCGCTGAAGGTAGACGGCAAAAAGCTGTGTGATCTGGCAAGAGCAGGGATTACCGTGGAAAGAAAAGCCAGAATGATCACGATTTATGATATTGTGATCGAAAAAATACAGCTTCCGCGGGTAGAAATGACCGTGCATTGTTCCAAGGGAACTTATATACGCACCTTGTGTCATGATATTGGTGAATCTTTGGGATGTAAGGCGGCAATGGAACATTTGATCCGCATACAGGCTGCAGGATACCGTCTGGAAGATGCTTATAAGCTGGACGAGTTACAGCAGTTCAGGAATCAGGAAAAGCTGTCTGACGTCATACATCCGGTTGAGGAAGTGTTTGCCCGGTATCCGGCGCTGCATGTAAAGCCACATTCGGACAGGATGCTTCAAAATGGAAATGCGCTTGGTGCGGGACAGTTTGAGTCCGTATCGGAAATCCATTATGTCCAGCCGGTACGGGTGTATAATTCTTCGGGGAATTTTTCTGCTATTTACCGGTATTCCCGGCAGAAATCTGCATTTAAGCCGGTAAAAATGTTTTTAGAGGAATAGCGATAGAAGATGAGGTATATAAAAAATACATTAGATTTCAGAATTTCAGAGCCGTCGGTGATTTCTCTGGGAAAGTTTGACGGGCTCCACATGGGACATCGGTATCTGATGGAAGAAGTGGAAAAAGGGAAGAGCGAGGGATTGAAAAGCGTGGTTTTTACCTTTGATATACCGCCGAAATCCATCCATGAGACCGGATATAAGGTATTGTCTACCAATGAGGAAAAAGCACAGATTTTTTCTGCTGCCGGGGTGGATTATCTCATCGAGTGTCCTTTTACGGAAGAGTTCCGGAAGATGTCTCCATGCGAATTTCTTGAGATGCTGATAGCAAAAATTAATGTAAAGAAGATCGTGGCGGGGACGGACTTCCGTTTTGGTTATAAGCGAAGCGGTACATATGAGGATTTGAAAGCTTATGCCGGGCAGTTTGGATATGAAGCGGCGATCGTAAAAAAGAAGCAGTATAAAGGAGCCGACATCAGCAGTACCCGCATCAGGGAGTGCATTGCCAATGGCAATATGGAAGAAGCGAATGAACTGCTGGGGTATTCCTATTTTCTCTCGGGCGCCGTGCTGCATGGAAATGAGATTGGCCGCACCATCGGTTTCCCGACGGCAAACCAGATTCCGGAGCCGGAAAAACTACTGCCGCCGAATGGCGTCTATGCGGTGGAGGTCCTCTTAGACGGGAAAAAGTACCGTGGTATCAGCAATGTGGGCTGTAAGCCGACGATCCGGGGTGAAAATCCGGTGGGAGTGGAAACATATATTTTTGATTTCCATGGGGATATCTATGGCCGGCGGATGAAGGTATCTTTCTTGAAATTTATCCGGAGAGAGCAGAAATTTGCATCTCTGGCGGAATTGCAGGAACAGTTGAAGCATGATATCGAAGTGTGCCGGAAGCTATTTTAGAACAAAAAAGTATTTACAATCCAAATGGAATGTGATATATTGAACAGGTGTGAGCATGAGCCCATACTCGGTGCGTGGAGTCTCCGACCTGGCACTTGGTAGCCGCACAAAAAAGGGCGATTATAAAGAAAAAGGAGGAAATCAAAATGATTTCAAAAGAGAAGAAAGCAGCCATTATGGCAGAATACGGCAGAACCCCGAATGATACAGGTTCACCGGAAGTACAGATTGCTATTTTAACAGCAAGGATCCAGGAGCTCACAGAGCATCTGAAAGAGAATCCGAAGGATCATCATTCCAGAAGAGGTCTGTTAAAAATGGTAGGTCAGAGACGTGGTTTACTTGCATATCTTCAGAAAAAGGATCTGGAAGGATACCGTGCGCTGATCGCTAAATTAGGACTCAGAAAGTAGTATTATTGAAAGGATAGGGCGGAGTTTCCGCTCTATCTTTGAATCAGAGGATTTTTTTCTCCGATTCAAAGATGTATGATCGCGCTGCGTCAAAAAAGGAAAGGACGCAGGCGTGAAAAACCCACAAAATGGGATTTTATTTGGAAAAGAGATTTTTGGCGGGAGCGTTTTTCCGAGATTGCTGACATGGGCAAAAAGCAGAACCGGAGGATGAATTTGCTTTTTGGATATGTCAGTAGTTTCGGATCTCCTGCCAGATGAATAAAAAGAAGGAGAAAAATTTATGAAAAAAACCTATTCTATGGAATTGGCCGGAAGAACATTAAGCATTGATATCGGCCGTGTAGCTGCCCAGGCAAACGGAGCAGCATTGATGCATTATGGCGATACAGTTGTATTATCTACCGCAACTGCATCGGACAAACCGCGTGAGGGGATTGATTTCTTCCCGTTGAGTGTAGAATTTGAAGAAAAAATGTATTCTGTAGGTAAGATTCCCGGCGGCTTCAATAAGAGGGAGGGCAAAGCTTCCGAGAATGCAGTGCTGACAGCCCGCGTGATCGATCGTCCGATGCGTCCGTTATTCCCAAAGGATTACCGCAATGATGTAACTCTGAACAATATGGTCATGAGTGTTGATCCGGAGTGCCGCCCGGAGCTGGTGGCTATGCTCGGTTCCGCTATCGCGACAAGTATTTCCGACATCCCATTCTGCGTACCCTGCGCTACCACACAGATTGGTATGGAAAACGGTGAGTTTGTTGTAAATCCGTCACAGGCTGTATGGGATAACGGCGATCTGCAGCTGACAGTTGCGTCTACTTCCGAGAAAGTAATTATGATCGAGGCGGGCGCAAATGAGATCAAGGAAGAAAAGATGATCGAAGCGATCTATATGGCTCACGATATCAACCAGACGATCATCACATTTATCAACGAGATCGTGGCTGAGGTTGGCAAACCGAAACATGAATATACAAGCTGCGCAATTCCGGATGAGATGTTTGCGGCGATCAAAGAGCTTGTTCCTCCGGAAGAGATGGAAGAAGCCGTATTTACTGATGTAAAACAGGTGCGCGAGGAGAACATTCGCGTTATCACAGAAAAACTGGAGGAGGCTTTTGCTGAGAATGAAGAGTGGCTTGCGGTTTTGGGTGAAGCGGTATATCAGTATCAGAAAAAGACAGTCCGTAAGATGATCTTAAAAGATCACAAACGCCCGGACGGACGTGCTATCACACAGATCCGTCCTCTGGCTGCAGAGGTTGATCTGATCCCCAGAGTTCACGGTTCTGCGATGTTTACCCGTGGCCAGACACAGATCTGTACGATCACTACACTGGCTCCGTTATCCGAGATGCAGAAGGTGGATGGACTGGATGAAAATATCGTAAGCAAACGTTATATGCATCACTATAACTTCCCATCCTACTCCGTAGGTGAGACAAAACCGTCCAGAGGGCCGGGACGCCGTGAGATCGGACATGGTGCACTTGCAGAAAAAGCACTGGTTCCGGTACTTCCGACAGAAGAGGAATTCCCATATGCGATCCGTACTGTTTCTGAGACATTTGAGTCCAACGGCTCCACGTCTCAGGCAAGTATCTGTGCATCGACCATGTCTCTGATGGCAGCCGGCGTACCGATCAAAAAACCGGTAGCAGGTATTTCCTGCGGTCTGGTAACAGGAGAGACAGACGATGACTATATCGTATTGACAGATATTCAGGGGCTGGAAGATTTCTTTGGCGACATGGACTTTAAAGTAGCCGGAACGCGGGATGGTATTACGGCGATCCAGATGGATATCAAGATCCATGGCCTGACAAGACCGATCGTGGAGGAAGCCATTGCCAGAACAAGAGAAGCCAGAATGTATATTCTGGATGAGGTTATGACTCCTGCCATTGCAGAGCCGAGACCACAGGTTGGCAAATATGCGCCGAAGATTATTTCCATGCAGATCGACCCGCAGAAGATTGGCGATGTGGTCGGACAGAGAGGAAAGACGATCAATGCCATTATCGAGCAGACCGGCGTGAAGATCGATATTACTGATGACGGTGCAGTATCTATCTGCGGTACTGATGCAGAGATGATGGACCGCGCAGCAGAGCTCATCCGCATCATTGTGACAGATTTTGAGGCAGGACAGATCTTTACAGGAAAGGTTGTGAGCATCAAAGAGTTTGGCGCATTCATCGAGTTTGCTCCGGGCAAAGAAGGTATGGTTCATATTTCCAAGATTTCAAAACAGAGAATCAACCGTGTGGAGGATGTTCTGACTCTTGGCGACAAAGTTACTGTTGTCTGCCTTGGAAAAGATAAGATGGGCAGAATCAGCTTCAGCATGAAAGATGTAAAGAACAATAAATAGTATGAGGCTCGTCTGCGAGCCATAAATCGATGAGGGCATTGTCCCTCTCACCTGACAGGCAATTCCCTGATGCCCCGGAAACACATCTCCGGGGCATTTTGAATATCCTATAAATAAACAATGTGGTTATGAATGATCACGATCGAAAGGCAGGACATGGAACGAATCTTAAATTTTATTCATGCGTCGGAAGCTTATCGTCAGGGAATTTTCGGCCAGGGTATCGGGGTTGCTGTTCTGGATACCGGAATATATCCGCACCGTGATTTTCGGGGGCGGATTTTTCTTTTCCGTGATTATGTGCAGGGGAAAACATCACCCTATGACGATAATGGACATGGGACTCATATATGCGGTATTATCGGCGGAAATAATCAGGGGGTGCACCATGGAGTAGCCCCCGGATGCAGATTATGCGGATTTAAAGTGTTGGATAAAAGAGGGAATGGCAGGATAGAGGATACCTGCCGTGCCGTAGAAGAGATACTGAAGATCAATGCACAGGGCAGACGCCCGATCCACATTATCAATATTTCAGTGGGGATGATGGAAACCGTACAGCCGGCCTTACAGAAACGTCTTCTGGAAACGGTGGAAAAAGCGTTGGATAAAGGGATTGTAGTTCTGGCAGCAGCGGGAAATAACGGTCCGGGAGAAAATACGGTCACAAGTCCGGGAATCTCGAAAAAAATCATTACAGTGGGCAGCCTGGATGACGGGGCAGGAGACCCGCTGGGAAATCAGGGGAGCGGATATTCGGGAAGAGGCCCCACGGCGGCCTGTGTGGTGAAACCGGAAATTCTGATGCCCGGAACCAATATTGTAAGCTGCGCTAACCGTGGTTCCGGTTATGTGCGAAAAAGCGGAACATCCATGGCGGTGCCGGTACTGACGGGCATTATAGCTTTGCTGCTGTGTAAATACCCGTCTATGACACCAAACGAAGTGAAGATGAGATTGTTTTATGCTGCCAGCAAAGAGGAGTTAAAACCGGATCAGAAAAGCTGGGGAACAGTCACATTGGATCGCCTGTTTCGTATTTCAGAGGGCTGAGAAGCCTGCGCCAGAGGGCAACTTACATCTTAAAGAGTCAGGAAGCCTGCATCAGAGGCGGCTTTACATCTCAAAGAACTGGTAAGTTTCCGGTGCTTGGGCTAGGCGGCATTTTCTGTGGTTCCCAGCAGAAGGATTTTTAACAGGCGCAGCCAGGCATCTTTCAGGGTGAGTTCTTCGACCGTCTCCGCTGCAAGGATCGGGACTTCACCGACAGTAGTATCGCTGAGCAGATAGACAGCTTTGCCGACAGTGTCGTCCTGATATATGGGGGCGGTCAGAGTTTGGGGCAGCTCCAGTTTTTTATCCAGGTCTGCTGTGGCTCCGGAAGTATCGAGATATCGGAAATCCCCCTGATATTTGATCCGGAGGGATGATTTTTGCCCTCCGGCGACAGGGATTTCCGGAAGCTCGTCGGTATTTTCATCGACAAATATGTTACAGTTTGCAAATCCCCAGTTAAAGAGTGCCGTGGCATCCGCGATCCGTTGTTTGCTGTCATCTGCCGCCATAACGACGGCGATCAGGTTTATGTCATCTTTGGTGGCAGTGGCGGAAAGGCAGAATTTAGCTTTACTGGTGGAACCGGTTTTTAAGCCGGTGGCATATTCATACTGTTTGATCAGCCGGTTGGTATTGCTCAGGGTAAAACTGCTGTCTCCCCGGGCAGTATGATGGGTGATATCCTCCATCCAGATCTGGGTATAGTGAAAGATTTCAGGAAAACGGGTGGTCAGCTCCCGGGACATCAGGGCGATATCATATGCGGTAGAGTAATGTCCATCCGCGTCCAATCCGCAGGAATTTACGAAATGGGTATGGTCCATACCCAGCTCGGCCGCCTTTTGATTCATCTGTTCCACAAAAGCGTCCTCGCTTCCGGCAAGAAATTCCGCCATGCTGACGCAGGCATCATTGGCGCTGGCAACGCTGATACATTTGATCATGGTTTCGACGGTCTGGGTTTCGTTCGGCTCCAGAAATACCTGAGAACCGCCCATACCGGCAGCGTGTTCGGACACCGTTACCGTATCATCCAGATGGATCTTTCCCGCATCCAGAGCCTCAAAAGTGAGCAGCAAAGTCATGACCTTTGTGACGCTGGCCAGAGGCCTTTCTTCATTTTCGGCCTTTGTATAGAGAACCGTTCCGGTATCTGCATCCATCAGAATAGCAGAGGGAGCGGATATGGAGGGGCCGGCAGTAGAAACATCGGCAGATTCGGAAGAGGATTCATTTGTATCGTTGGACAGATCCTGAGCAAATGTGGTAAGTGGAAGCGACAGCATAATAAGCAGGGAGAGGACTCCCGCAACAAAATATTTCATAGACACCTTAAAAAGATTTTTATACATTTCTATTGCCAAAAAAGAATTCTATTCGCAAAAAAGAAAAGAAAAAACTTGAATTTTTTACAGGATTCAGTACAATATTTATGGATTGGAGAACTGTTAGATGGAATTAAGTGTAAAACTGGAAGTTTTTGAAGGACCGCTGGACCTTCTTCTTCATTTATTGGATAAAAATAAAGTGAGTATTTATGATATACCGATCGTGGAGATCACAAACCAATATATGGAATATATCAGGGAAATGCAGCGGCAGGATCTGAATATTATGAGTGAATTTCTGGTCATGGCGGCTACTTTGCTGGACATCAAATCTAAATGGCTTCTGCCGAAAGAAGAGAATGAGGATGAGGCGGAAACGGATCCCAGGGCTGAATTGGTGGAGCAGCTTTTACAGTATAAGATGTATAAATATATGTCTCTGGAATTAAAGGACCGCCAGTTGGATGCAGGACATCAGTTCTACAAAAATCCGACGATCCCCGAGGAGGTGAGCCGGTACGAGGAGCCGGTTGATCTGGATGCGCTTACGGCCGGATACGATCTGGCAAAACTACATTCTATTTTTCAGTCTGTAATAAAAAAACAGATGGACAAGGTGGATCCGATTCGTTCCGGATTTGGAGAGATTGAAAAAGAGGAAGTTTCCCTGGATGAAAAAATGGCCTATGTGGAGACTTATGCGACGGAACATAAAAAATGTTCTTTTCGGAGCCTTCTCGAGAGACAAAACAGTAAGGTAGAGCTGATCGTGACTTTCCTTGCGGTGCTGGAACTGATGAAAACGGGAAAAATCATGATCTCCCAGGAACGCCTTTTTGGTGAGATCTTTATAAGTGCGAGGTAAATATGAAAATAGAACAATATGAAGCGGCGGCAGAGGCGATCCTGTTTGCGATGGGGGAGTCTGTGGAACTGTCGAAAATTGCGGCTGCGCTGGAAGTGAATGAGCGGGATGCGGAGCTGATCATACGGAATCTGATGGATCGATACAGGGCGGAAAACAGTGGTTTGCAGATATTAGAGCTGGATCATGCATACCAGATGTGTACGAAAACGTCTCAATATGAATATTTGATCCGGATCGCAAAGCAGCCGAAGAAACAGGTGTTGACGGATGTACTGCTGGAGACGCTCTCCATCGTGGCCTACAAGCAGCCGGTGACCCGGATTGAGATTGAAAAGATCCGTGGGGTCTCCTGTGAACATGCGATCAACAGGCTGGTGGAATATGGTCTGATCCAGGAGGTGGGACGTATGGATGCTCCGGGCAGGCCGATTCTTTTTGGCACCACGGAAGAGTTTTTGCGATGTTTCGGAGTACAGTCGGTGGAGGAGCTTCCTTCCCTGGCGCCGGACAAAGTGGAGGAGTTTAAGCAGGAGGCACAGGAAGAAGTGCAATTAAAGCTGGATATTTGAATTTAGTGCGGAACCGGCAGCAGCCGGAGACCGCACTATTTTAGTTTTGGAAGAAGAAATGCCTGCAATTTTGAACGGATAATCAAAAAAACTTCAAGGGAAAAATAACAAAAATATTTCAAAGAATTTTGGGCAATAGTAACAAAAATAATTGTTAAAAAATTGACTTTTGTGAGATGTATATAAATTTTGATGATATTTATTGTGGATAATTGCTGTAAAAATGGCGGAAAGGAGGTAATATGATAACCGAAAGGATACCGGATGATACATTTGTTAGTATTGTAAAATTTCCGAAATTCTATTAAACTATTTCTAAGAATTGTTGGAATTTTTCTAAAAATATGTAGAAAATATACAAATGTGTTTTGAATTAAAGATAATGTGTGTTTTTTATGTTATAAAAAAGTGATAAATTTCAGCATTTTGAGGTTGTGCATCATTTAAGGAGGATAGGATATGAGCAGGTTATCAGTAAGATCAGCTGACAAAGTAAATTCCACAACGGAGCAGTTGATGAAGGAATTTACACAGCGAATTATAGCAAATCCGCCGGGGGTCTGTCCGGTAGATATGCAGTTGGCATTTTTGAAAGTATGTCATGCACAGACATGCGGAAAATGCGTTCCATGCCGGATTGGTCTTGGACAGTTGGAAAAACTTTTGGAAAAAGTTTTGGACAATGAAGCTACCATGGAGACATTGGATCTGATCGAGGAGGTAGCGGAAAATATTAAAAATTCAGCAGACTGTGCAATTGGTTTTGAGTCTGCACGTATGGTACTGGCAGGATTGGAAGGGTTCAGAGAGGATTATATTTCCCATGTGACAGAGCATAGCTGCTTAGGTTCCTTTGAACAGCCAATTCCCTGCGTAACATTATGTCCGGCGAATGTGGATATTCCGGGATACATAGCATTGGCGGGAGAGGGACGCTGTGCGGATGCGGTGCGCCTGATCCGCAAGGATAATCCATTCCCGACGGCATGTGCGCTCATCTGTGAGCATCCCTGTGAGGCGAGATGCCGTAGAAATATCATTGACGATTCCATCAACATCCGCGGCATGAAACGCTATATCGTGGACAACGCACCGACGGATACCGTTCCCGTTCCGGAGTGTGCACCGTCTACAGGAAAGAAAGTAGCCATCATCGGCGGCGGCCCAAGCGGTCTGACAGCGGCATATTTCCTGCAGCTGATGGGTCACCAGTGTACTGTATTTGAGGAAAAGAAACAGCTGGGCGGAATGCTGCGTTACGGTATCCCGAATTACCGTTTCCCGCGTGAGAGACTGCAGCAGGATATCGATGCGATCCTTTCCACCGGTATCGAAGTAAAATTAAATGCAAATATCGGCACCGAAGAGATGAAGAAACTTCATCAGGAATATGATGCGACATATGTGGCGATCGGCGCCCACACAGACAAGAAACTCGGCCTTGAGGGCGAGGACAGCAAAAATGTTATTTCGGCAGTCGATATGCTCCGTACTATCGGTGACGGTGATTATCCGGATTATACAGGTAAGAGAGTAATTGTTGTCGGCGGCGGTAACGTGGCGATGGATTGCGCGAGAACCGCTATGCGTGCAAATGCCGAGACGGTAAGCATTGTATACAGAAGACGCCAGGAAGATATGACAGCCCTTCCGGCAGAGGTGGAAGGCGCTATTGCAGAGGGTATCGAGCTGGTTACGTTAAAAGCTCCTCTGCGTGTGGAAGCAGATGCGGAAGGAAAGGCATGTGCACTTTGGGTACAGCCGCAGATCATCGGCCCGGTGAGAGCAGGAAGACCTGCACCGAGAAAGGCGAACAAACCGGAGGAAAGAATGGAATGCGATATCGTGCTGGTGGCAATCGGACAGGATATCGTATCACAGCCGTTTGCAGATTTTGGCATGGCAGTGAACAGAGGCCGTATCACGGCAAATGATATGGGAGCGGCAAATCTGGTTGGCGTATATGCAGGCGGAGACTGCGTGTCCGGTCCTGCTACCGTGATCAAAGCGATCGCAGCAGGTAAAGTGGCTGCGGCAAATATTGACGAGTTCCTCGGATATCATCATCCGATCACCTGTGACGTGGATATACCGGAACCGTTATTGAATGATAAAGTTCCGTGTGGACGGGTAAACCTTCAGGAAGTAGAGGCATGGGCGAGAAAGACAAACTTTGAGGGTATTGAGCTGCCTATGAGTGATGAGGAAGCAGTTCAGGAAGCAAGCCGCTGCTTAAGATGTGACCGTCATGGCTGTGGAGTTCTGAGAGGAGGAAGAGAAGTCGAATGGTAAACTTAACAATAAACAACAAAAAGGTTCAGGTTCCGGAAGGAACCACGATTCTGGCTGCTGCTGCAACTGTCGGCATTAAGATTCCTACTCTTTGCTATCTGAAGGATATCAATGAGATCGGAGCCTGCCGCGTATGTGTGGTAGAGATTTAAGGAAAAGAAACATTAGTGGCATCCTGTAATACTCTTGTGGAAGAGGGGATGGTAATATATACGAACAGCCGTAAGGCGCAGCATGCAAGAAAGATGAATGTGGAATTTATTCTTTCTCAGCATGACGGACATTGCCCGTCGTGTGTGAAGAACGGAAATTGTTCTTTGCAGTCCATAGCAGGGACCCTGAATATGGGAGATACGCATTTCGGTTTTGAAGAGGATTATGAGAAGTGTGAATGGCCGCAGGATTTCCCGTTGATCCGTGACGCAAGCAAATGTATTAAATGTATGCGCTGTGTTCAGATCTGTGATAAAGTACAGGGATTAAATATCTGGGATGTTGTAAATACAGGAAAACGTACCAGTGTGAATGTCTCAAACCGCAAGAAGATCACAGAGGCTGACTGTGCTGTCTGCGGCCAGTGTATTACACACTGCCCGGTGGGCGCATTAAAAGAGCGGGATGATATTGATAAACTCATGGAAGCTGTTCATGATCCGGACAAGATCGTGGTCGTACAGATCGCTCCGGCGGTCCGCGCCGCTTGGGGAGAGGATCTGGGGCTGAACCGCGAGATGGCGACAGAGAAACGTATGGCTGCGGCCGTGAGAGCGCTGGGCGTTGACTACGTATTTGATACCAATTTCTCCGCCGACCTTACGATCATGGAAGAGGGAAATGAATTCCTGGAGAGAATGACACATGCAGACCAGTATTCCTGGCCGATGTTCACCTCCTGCTGCCCGGGCTGGGTGAGATTTATCAAATCCCAGTATCCGGATATGGTGAAGAATTTGTCTACGGCAAAATCACCGCAGCAGATGTTTGGAGCGGTTGCGAAGTCCTACTATGCACAGCTCCTGGATGTGGATCCGTCCAGAATTTTCTGCGCATCCATTATGCCATGTATTGCTAAGAAACATGAGTGCGATATTCCGGTGATGAATGATGCAGGTGCGGGGCAGGATGTGGATGTTTCTCTTACAACGAGAGAACTGGATCGTCTGCTGAAAGCAGAATTGATCATGCCGGCGCTTTTACCGGAAGAAGAATTTGATCAGCCTCTCGGCGTAGGTTCCGGCGCAGGCGTTATCTTCGGCGCTACCGGCGGCGTTATGGAAGCTGCTTTGAGAAGCGCATACTTCATCCTGAATGGGAAAAATCCGGATCCGGATGCATTCAGCGTAGTGCGCGGCCTGGACGGTATTAAAGAGGCGGAAGTGGAGATCGCAGGGATCAAGGTAAAAGCTGCAGTCGTGAGCGGCCTTGGAAACACAAGAAAACTGATGGATAAGATCAAAGCCGGAGAGGCGGAGTATCATTTTGTGGAGGTCATGGCATGTCCGGGCGGATGTGCGGGCGGCGGCGGACAGCCAATCACGGACGGCGCGGAGCTGGCAGGCGTCCGCGGACAGAACCTTTACAAACTGGATAAAGAGAATCCGCTTCGTTTCTCTCACGAGAATCCGTCTGTGTTGAAAGCATACGAGGATTTCTTCGAGAAACCGCTCTCACATAAAGCGCATGAATTGCTGCATACAGATCATGATGCATGGAAAATGCCGAATGAGAAGTAGAATAAATTAATTCAAAATGTAACTAAAAAGGCTGTTGTTTTGCAAAGTTTTGCAAAACAGCGGCCTTTTTTTGACGGGAGTTTAAAGTGGGTGATAATTGGGATTTTCAGGCATAAAATGTAAGAAACATGATCGTTTGTTTTGAGGGAAAAGTGAGAAGAAAGAATTGTTTTTTCGCGTGTTTTTTAATATTTTGTTTTGTTTTCGGAAAAATCTTAATTTCGCCGGTGGGAGTAATGGCAGAGGAATCACAGATGGTTTATCAACCGGAATTGTTCTCCGATTTTCATGGGGAAGATCTTACCCTGTATGCTAAAAGCGCAGTGCTGATCGATTGCACAAATAACCGGATCCTATATGGAAAAAGTGCGAATACGCCGATGGCAAATGCAAGTACGACAAAAATCCTGACATGTATTTTGGCCCTGGAAAGCGGAAAGGCGGATGAGGAGGTTACCGTGTCGGACTATGCCTGCAGTATGCCGCAGGTGAAAATGGGGTTCTCTTCCGGAGATACATTTTACCTGAGAGATTTACTGTATTCTCTCATGTTGGAATCCCACAATGATTCTGCGGTGGCGATTGCGGAACATGTAGGGGGAAGTGTGGAACATTTTGCAGAAATGATGAATGAGAAGGCAAAACAGCTGGGCTGCAAAAACAGTCATTTTATTACGCCGAATGGCCTGGACGGGGAGGATGAAGAGGGGATTCACTCTACCACTGCCTACGATTTGAGTTGTATTATGTCGTATTGTATTCAAAACCCGGAATTCCTCGAAATCACCCAGACGCCCGCGAAACAGATTCAGAATGTGTCAGGAACCAGAAGTTATTCACTGACAAATCACAATGCGCTGCTTTCCATGGTGGACGGCGTTATCTCAGGAAAAACAGGTTTCACAGGAAATGCGGGATACTGTTATGTGGGCGCTTATGAGAAGGACGGCAGAAAATATGCTCTGGCGCTTCTTGCCTGTGGCTGGCCGAATAATAAAACTTATAAGTGGTCGGATGCAAAAAAACTGATTGCTTATGGAAATGAAAATTATGAACAGAAGACATTTACCAGTGAGGGAGAAGAACTTTTGGTGCCCCTGGAAAAGGGAGTGTGTATTCGGGACGGTTACCAATATCCGGATGAGATACATGCCGGATGCGGTGATATCCGCATTGAGATGCTGTTGTCCGAGACAGATGAGATCACAAGGGATCTTGAAATACCGGATTACATAACGGCTCTCGCAGAAGAGGGAACGGTGATCGGGAAGGAGACGATCTATCTCAATCAGTGCCCGATTGATTCACGGGATATTTATCTGACAGAGACGATTGACAGGTTTGATTTTGACTGGTGCGTAAAAACAGTTTTATCCCGTTTTGGTATTGTCGAATCGGGCGGATGTGGTATATAATATAGCTTATCGAAAATTGCTGTGCAATTTTCGATAAAAGGCGCTGTTTTTGCGCCGTCAATCTGATTATAGGGTTCGCGAAGCGGTTCCTATAATATAAGGAGCCGATCACGGCATATAATATCCACGGCAGTGTATGGCATTGCCAACAGATAAAGGCAGGGAGAAAATGAATCAGTCAAATGAATTAATCAACCGGATTAATGACAGATACAGCACAATGAGTAAGGGACAGAAGCTGTTGTCCACATATATTACGGATAATTATGATAAGGCGGTTTTTCTGACGGCGGAAAAGCTGGGAAAAGTGGTTGGAGTCAGCGAATCCACAGTTGTCCGTTTTGCAACCTATTTGGGATACCGGGGATATCCGGAGTTCCAGAAAGCTTTAGAAGAGCTGGTGAGGAATAAATTGAATTCTATTCAGCGTATGGAGGTGACTTATGGCAGGATCAGCCAGTCAAAGATCCTGGATACGGTGCTTCAGTCCGATGCGGAAAAAATAAAAAGCACGCTGGAAATGATCGATCAGAACGCTTTTGAAATGGCTCTGGACATTATTCTGAATGCAGAGCATATTTATATTGTCGGTATTCGAAGCTGTGCACCGTTGGCAAGCTTCATGGCGTTTTATTTTAATCTGATTTTCGATAATGTGCATCTGCTTCACACGAGCAGTTCCAGCGAGTTGTTTGAACAGATGGTACGCATCAGCGATAAGGATGTCATTATAGGCATCAGTTTTCCGAGATATTCCATGCGCACGTTAAAAGCGATGGAATTTGCAAATAACAGAAACGCAAAAGTTGTCACATTGACAGATAGCGTCCACTCGCCGATGAACTTATATTCATCCTGCAATCTGATCGCGAAAAGTGATATGGCGTCTATCGTTGATTCCCTGGTGGCGCCTCTGAGCGTGATCAACGCCCTGATCGTGGCGTTGTGCATGAAGAAACAGGATGAAGTGGCGCAGACTCTGGAAACTCTCGAGGATATCTGGGATGAATATCAGGTATATGAGAGTGATGAAATCAATTATATTGACGACCATCTGAAGATGAGATACGGGAAAGTGGAGGATATCGATGAGTAAGGTGGCAGTTGTTGGAGGCGGAGCAGCCGGTATGATGGCTGCTTTTGCGGCGGCATCGTCAGGGCATCAGGTAAGTCTGTTTGAACATAATGAAAAACTGGGAAAGAAAATCTATATTACCGGAAAGGGCAGATGTAATCTGACCAACGCCTGCGATGTGGAAGATTTTTTCGGAAACGTTGCGAGAAATGGGAAATTTTTGTACAGCGCTGTCTATACTTTTGATAATCAGGCAGTGATGGATTTTTTCGAAAAGCAGGGCCTCGGGTTGAAGGTGGAACGCGGAAACCGTGTATTTCCGGATTCCGACCATTCATCTGACGTCATCAAAGCGTTGGCAAAGGCATTGCGCCAGACTGGCGTTAAGGTATATTTAAACACGGATGTAGTGGAGCTTCTTGCGGACGGAGGCAGGATACACGGGGTAAAATATAACGATCCTGATGCGAAGAAAAAGGAAAGCCTGTTTCTGTGCGATGCGGTGATCCTGGCAGGAGGCGGTATTTCTTATCCGTCAACCGGATCAGATGGAAGCGTCTGGAAAATGTGTGAAAAGCTTGGACATACGATTACACAGATTCGCCCGGCGCTGGTCGGGATGACCGCAAAAGAAAACTATATCAGAGAATTGCAGGGATTATCCCTGAAAAATATAACTTTTTCTGTTTTCAAAGGGAAAAAGCTTTTATATCAGGAATTTGGCGAGATGTTATTTACTCACCAAGGGATCAGCGGGCCGGTCGTGCTGACGGCCAGCAGTAAGATACAGGATAAGCATTTTCAGGAATCACTGTCTTTTGAGATCGATCTGAAAGCGGCTCTCACGGAGGAACAGCTGGACAAGCGGATACAGCGGGATTTTTCAGAGAATCAGAACAGGCAGTTTAAAAATGCCGTCTCAAAATTGCTTCCGGCAAAGCTGATGCCTGTTGTGATCGAACTTTCCGGTATTGAACCGGATAAAAAAGTGAATTCGGTCACAAAGGAGGAACGCCGCAGCCTGATTCGCGTATTGAAGCATTTTCCAGGGACGATAACAGGGCTTGGAAGTATGGATGAAGCTATTATCACAAGGGGCGGCGTCAAAGTAAAAGAAGTGAATCCATCCACAATGGAATCGAAGCTGATACAGGGGATGTATTTGTGCGGAGAGATGTTGGATGTGGATGCACTGACAGGGGGCTTTAATCTGCAGATTGCATGGTCCACCGGATATCTGGCAGGGATCAGTGTGGAATAATAAAAAACAGGAGGATTCAGGTGACATGAGTTTTAATATTGCAATAGACGGGCCGGCAGGTGCGGGAAAGAGCACGATTGCAAAGAAGCTGGCAAAAAAAACGGGGTTTATTTATGTGGATACGGGAGCTATGTACCGGGCGATGGCATACTATTTTCTGACGAACAATATTGCGGCTGATGATGAAGGCGCATTGAAAAATGCCTGTGAAAATATCCAAATCGAGCTTGGCTATGAGGATGGAGTGCAGAAGGTATTGTTGAATGGAACTGATATTTCCGGTGAGATCCGCAGGGAAGAAGTGGGAAATATGGCGTCTGCTACCAGCGGCTACGGATTTGTCCGGGCGAAACTTTTGAGCCTTCAGCAGGACATTGCTGCAAGGAATGACGTAATTATGGATGGACGGGATATCGGAACGTGCGTTCTTCCGAACGCCCGGTTGAAAGTTTATCTCACTGCTAGTGTGCAGACCCGTGCGCTGCGAAGATATAAGGAACTTCTGGAAAAGGGAGAAGAGTGTGTTCTCGCTGATATCGAGAGAGATATTGAGGAGCGGGATTACCGTGATATGCACCGCGAGATCGCTCCGCTTAAGGCGGCGGAGGATGCAAAAATACTGGACTCCTCTGATCTGACGATCGATGAGGTCGTGGAGGCGATTTATCAGATGGCGGTTGACGCCGGGATTGAGGAGAATGTATAGTTATGAAAGTGGAACTGGCAAAAAAAGCAGGTTTCTGTTTTGGAGTAAACCGGGCGGTAGATACTGTATATCGTGAAGCGGTGGATGAGGAATGTCCGGTCTACACTTACGGTCCGATCATCCACAACGAGGAAGTGATTGCGGATCTGGAGAGAAAGGGCGTCCATGTGGTGGATACGCTTGAAGGCGCCAAAAATCTGCCAAAGGGGACGATCGTGATCCGTTCCCACGGAGTGACAAGGGCGGAGCAGGAGGAACTCTCCGCTATCGGACATTCTGTCGTGGATGCAACATGTCCGTTTGTGAAAAAAATTCATCATCTGGTGGAAAAATTTTCACAAAGGGGATATTTTATCATTATTATCGGAAGTGCGTCACATCCGGAAGTACAGGGCATCGTCGGCTGGTCGGATCCTGAACGCACGGCAGTCGTCAGCAGTGAGGAGGAAGCACGAAATCTGACAATAGACGACGGCATAGGAGTGTGTATTGTTGCACAAACCACATTTAATTATAATAAATTTCAAGATTTAGTTGAAATTATACGAAAAAAAGGTTATGATAGAGAAGATATGATGAAAAAAAGTCAAGACATCATAGTTCACAATACCATTTGCAGTGCCACACAGGAGCGCCAGGAAGCGGCAAGAGAACTTTCCGGCATAGTGGATGCGATGTTGGTCATTGGAGGGACAAGCAGTTCCAATACACGTAAGCTGTATGAAATCTGCTCTGAAAATTGTCAAAATACTTACTTTATACAAACGAAAGAAGATT
>CAZJSI010000044.1:0-19020 GCA_964548675.1 uncultured Eubacterium sp.
AAGAAATCGTATTAACTGTATCACAATTAGTGAAATATCGTCAATCGTGAATATTATATTCTTACAAGGGATAAGAATGTATGAGGACGGGCAAAAACAGCGGAATCCCAATCAATATGGAATTCCGCTGTTTTTTCATTTCGTTTACACCTGGCTGTCTGCAGATTCACCGCCATAAAGTCATCGTGAGAGAATAACGGCTTGCGACATACTGTGTCTCGGAATATTCAAAACAAATTTCCTGATCCGTATATCCGCGGCGGGTGATCAAAATAATGCTCTCCCTGTTTGGGAGCTCCAGCATTGCCGCCACTTTATAGGAGGCAACGGTTGCTGTGACGGATTGCTCTGCTTTGTAGATCTTAATATTCAAGTCATTTTCCAGTGTGGAATACAGAGAATGTGTCCGGATCAATTTTTCGTCCAGATCCTTGCAAAGTTCATAATTCAGGTACAGCTTCTGATAACACAGCGGTATGTCATCCGCGTATCTCAGCCTCTCGATATGTATGACTTTGCTCTCCTCCGGCAGATTCATCGCCTCCGCCAATTCCGGAGAAATGTCCTCCACTTCAAAAGTCAAAATATAGGAAAAACACTTCTTTCCCCTCTGTTCCAGTTCTTCCTGAAGGCTGTTAAGTTCATTTCCAATGCCTCTGGATAAAACGACATCCTTTACCATAAGCCTCCTGGCGTACCCGCGAACCAGAACTCCTTCATCGAGCAGCTCTCCGACCGCCTTGCGTATCGTAACCCGGCTCACCTGAAAGACTTCACAGAGTTCACTTTCTGTCGGAAGTATACTCCCCGGCCTGTAAACTTTTTCATCAATTTTTTGCTTTATCGCTTCTTTTGTTTGTACATATAATGGAATATTATTCATAGTTTAAAAATGAATGCACGGCTCTTTGAAAGCCCTGCAAATACGCTCCGTTTTCTGGATTTCTATTCATAGAGATTATACTTCGGTTTGTCTTTATTTGTCAATTATTTACGATTATAAAATACATCCATTTTCCTTTGATAAACCGCACGGCAAAAAACAGACTTCGAAATGCCCAGTCTACGAACATTCCAATCCAAACTGCCATCAGGCCAAATCCGGCGGCGCGCACCAAAAATATGCTCAAAAACACCCTGCATACCCACATTGTACAGGAAGTGACCAGCATTGGAAATTTTACATCTCCGGCAGCGCGCATTCCATAGGGTGGTATAAATGCAAAGATCCACAATATAGGCTTCACGATCGCGATCACATGTATGATCTGCACACAGAGTACTGCGCTTTCCGGCTCCAGTCCGCACAAAACGGTAACGGGTTCCGCAGCGAAATAGATCATCGCACATCCCGCTATCAGGATCATTTCGGCGGCAATGGTCAGTTTTATAATATAGTATCTTGCCTGCTCCTTTTCGTTCGCTCCCATACAGTGTCCTACCACCGTCATCAGAGCGATCCCTATTCCAAGGGCGGCGATCCCGCTTAAGTTCTCCATCGGAATCGCGATTGCCTGTGCGGCAATCGCCAGTGTCCCCATGGATGAGACGGTAGACTGTACCGCCAGCTTTCCGAACTGGAACATGCCATTCTCGATACCCGAGGAAATTCCAATGGAAAGTATTTTTCTTATCATTTTAAGATCCGGTGCGACAAGAAAATTTCGTATCACAATAACCTGCCGGGGACGCCTCTGCAGCAGGATCATAATGCCCGCCATCAGTATCCTCGATGCGAGAGTGGCGATTCCGGCGCCTGCCGCTCCCATGTGAAATACAAAAATCAGAATGGCATTCCCGCATATATTCGCCATGTTCCCAATGACGGAAATCAGCATTGGTATCCGGGAATTCTTTTCCGCCCGAAAAAAAGCTACATTCGCATTATACAGTGCAATAAAGGGATACGAAAGCGCTGTAATAAAGAAATAGATAAGCGCCGCCTCCATGACTGCTGCTTCCACACTTCCGAATACCGCATGAAGGATCGGCTTTCTCCACAACACTAAAACTGCCGTTGTCCCTATTGAAATGACAGCTATGGCCAAATAGAGCTGATGCGCCGCTTCCACACATTTCTTCTCTTCCCCTTTTCCGAGATACTGGGAACAGACGACAACGCCGCCGGATGCCAGTGCCACAAACACCTGCAGGACGAGTACATTAATGGAATCTACAAGGGAAACAGCGGATACGGCAATATTGCCCGCATTGCTTACCATCACTGTATCCACTGTACCCATCACTGCATTTAATAATTGCTCCAACATGATCGGAATGACCAATCTGCTGATATCCCTGTTTGAAAAAAGCATTTTAGAATTCATCACTATTTACCATGCCGTTATCGGAAAGGGAAGTCGGAATAAAGTTTTGACGCCGCGTCATAAATCTTCAAAAAATTACTGTATAACAGATCATATTTTTCTGCCTGATCTTTTTGCATCTCGAAGCCACGTGCGGTATCCATGCCGTCCATTACTTCCGAACCATACCCCAGCGACATCATGGCAAGCATCCAGCTTCCCTCCGTTGTTGCTTCGCGGACGGCTGAACGAAAAACGTTCATCTTTAGGATATCTGCCTTGATCTGGAGCCACAGGTCGCTCGAAGCGCCGCCTCCGGTAACAATGACCCTGTCCAGGTCAGCCCCCGTCTCTCTGATGAGTTCTGCGAGACGTCTGTGTGTATAACCGTTTGCCTCCATGGCAGCGCGAAAAATGTGTTCGCTGCCATGCCTGCTTTTCAGCCCCAAAACGGTCCCGCATATCTGTTCTTTCCAGAAAGGCGCCCGGTCGCCCTCCAACGCCGGAAGCATGATCACTCCATCACTTCCGCACGCCACCTGCTTTGCTTTCTCGTTCATCTCAGCGAGCGTATATGTCCCGCACAGGATCTTCTTTGTGTACCAGTCCAGAGTACCTCCGGACAGCCCGGTCGGCCCGCCGGCCAGATAATATCCCGGTATCACATGGGGATTGACAACCAGGCTCCCGGTTTCATCCTCCGGAAGAAATCCCTCTATTGCAAAACATGTTTCTGTGGTTCCCATAATGCTGACAAGCGTGCCTTTTTTTGTCCCTCCGGCTCCGAATACGCCGGTGGAACCGTCAACGCTTCCCACTGCGACCGTACAGGATTTGGCCAATCCCAGCTTTGAACACAAGTCGTCCCTGACCGTAGACAGAATTTCATCCGAACGTCTGATCTGGGGCAGCTTATCTCTTTCCAGACAAAATCTGTCAAGACAAACATCACTCCAGCGCTTTTGCTTCACATCATACAATAATGTGTAACTCGCCGTCGTATGGTCCGTGGCGCTTACCCCGGTCAGTTTTCTGTTAATAAAATCCTTCAGGGATAAAAAACAGTGGATCTCCGAATATAATTCCTGTTTTTCCGTGCTAAGGCGGCGCATTTTATATGCCAACTGCTCTGCTGCCGCTTTTCTTCTGCATATCTGATAAATCTGCCCGGCCGGAAGCCTTTCCTCCATATCTTCATATGTCCGGTTTTCCTTGTGCATATAAGTATAACATGGAGTCAGAGCATTGCCGGATCTGTCTACCCCGACCCAGCCCAACAGTGCAGATATTGCAATGCTGACGATATGGTACCGGCCCGCATTGGCCGAAGCTGCTATTTTACAGATCTGATTCCATTCCCGTTCCGCGTCGATGCATATACCGGCACTCCTCTGCAGCGCAGCAGAGGCGAGCACAGCTCCGTCAATTCCCTTGACAACAGCCCTGACAGAGCTGGTTCCTATATCAATAACAAGGATGCTGTCCACCCGATCCACCTCCGCATTATCAAAATTTAAATAACTCCTTCATCTTCCAATTCCCTGATTTTTTCATCGCCGTATCCAAGTAAAGATGAATAAATTTCCCTGTTGTGTTCGCCAAGACGCGGCGCCGTGCAGTATACATCCGGGTTTGTATCCGACATTTTAATGGCGGGGCCGCTCATCTTGATCGGGCCGAATTTCTTGTCGACAACTTCCCGTATCATGCCCCTGTGGATCAGCTGCTCGTCCTTAACCATATCCGCGATCGTATTTACCTTTGCATATGGAATACTGTTCTGTTTGCACGCTTCCACGATCTCATCCAGATCATGCGCCGACGTCCATTCCGCTATCATGGCGTCACATTCATCAATATGATTTGTTCTTCCGGGCAGCGTACTGTATTCCGTATCATTCAGCAGTTCTTCGCGCCCCATGATACGGCACATCCGGGCAAATGTGTTGTCCAGGCCGCAGTGAATATAAACCAGGTAACCTTCCTTTGTCGGATAAAAATTTGCCGGCCATGCCGCACGGTCCTGATTTCCATTCCGTCCGACAACCTTATCCAGCATGTAGTAATTGGATATTGCCGAATGTGTAAGCGCGCACGCCACGTCAAGCATTGCGATATCCACAACCTGGCCTCTTCCGGTCCGCTCTCTCGCCTGCAGTGCGGCAAGCGTGCCCAGAGCCCCATATATGCCGGTCACAAGATCGGCGATATAAGTTCCGACCATCGTAGGATGTCCTCCCTTGGAATCGGGTTCTCCCGTCAGATCCATCAGGCCGCTTATCGCCTGTGCGACAGCGTCATAGCAGACCCGATCCGAATACGGTCCGTCCTGTCCAAATCCCGACATTCTCGTCACAATGAGACGGGGATTCATCTTTAAGAGTTCTTCCGGATCCAAACCCATTTTTTCCAGATTTCCGGCTTTAAAATTTTCCACAAGAACGTCCGCATCTTTTATAAGATCAAGCAGGATCTGATGGGCTTTCGGGTGCCTGAAATCCAATGTGACACTGCGCTTGTTGCGGTTATGCGCCATAAAATAGGTTGCCTCACCCTCATAAAACGGGGCATAATGGCGTCCGATATCTCCTTCCCCTCTTTTTTCCACTTTGATCACATCCGCGCCCAGATCTCCAAGAATCATTGTACAGTGCGGTCCTGCGACTACTCTTGAAAGATCGATGATCCGGATTCCTTCTAACGCTTTTTTTGCCATTGTTTTCTTTCCTTTCATTGATTATCTGCTTTCCTTTTTCTCCAGGAATTGATCATCGGCAGAAGCATGCTGGCCAGGCCGATCAAGATCAATACACAACTAATGGGATGCGTAAAAAATATGGAAAAACTTCCGTTCGAGAGTACAAGAGACCTCTGCAGATTTTTCTCGATCATATCTCCCAGAATAATGCCGAGGATGATCGGCGGAGCAGGGAAACCGTACTTGAGCAGGAAGAAACTCAAAATTCCCATGAATAACATAACGAACACATCCATGACATTGTGATTGTACGCGAAGCATCCGATACAGCAGAACATAAATACCATAGGCGTCAGTATCTGCATAGGCAGAGAGGAAACCTTGCTGAAGCCTCTCATTCCTGCGTAACCGAGCACGCACATTGCGATATTCGCCACAATGAGTCCCAGTATGATCATATATACTTCTTTTGTGTTATTGGAGAAAAGAAGGGGCCCTGGCGTAATGCCGAGCATCATCAGTGTTCCCAGCATAATGGCGGAACCGGCGTCGCCGGGAATGCCAAGGGTTAAGAGAGGGATCAGGGCCCCGCCGGATATCGCATTGTTGGCCGATTCCGGAGCAGCAACGCCGCGGATATCTCCATCACCGAAATTTTTGGGCTCTTTGCTCCATTTTTTTGCCTGTGAATATGCCGTCCAGCAGGCTATGTCCCCGCCGGTTCCCGGAATAACGCCGATCACTGTTCCGATCACAGCGCTGAGCAGCATGGTCGGCAATGCCTTTTTCACATCTTTGCCAGTGGGCAGTACACGTTTCAGCTTTGTATCGCTGGAAATTTTCATTCCCTTTTTGTAATCAACAATATTGATCATTCCCTGTGCAAACGCATAGAGGGCGATCAGAAGGACAATGTAGGGAAGCCCGCCGAGCAGATAGGTGGATCCAAAGGTAAAACGGGATTCCGCGGTCAGAATGTCCATGCCGATGGTGGAAATTCCCAGGCCGATCACCAGAGATATCAGTCCTTTGACAAGATTGTCTGATGCAATGCTCGTAACCATGGAAACGCCGAAAAAGGCAAGGGCAAAATACTCCGGCGCACCGAAATTTAATGCCACCTTAGCTAAAAGCGGAGCCGTAATAAAAAGGCATACCGCGCTGAATACGCCGCCCAGAGTCGAAGCCATTGTGGAAATTCCCAGGGCGCGCCCCGCCTGCCCTTTCTTGGCCAGCGGATACCCGTCCAGACAGGTGGCGGCTGAATTTGAAGTACCGGGAGTGTTGATAAGTATTGCCGTAATGGACCCGCCATAGATACTTCCGCAAAATACCCCCAGCAGGCAGAGCAGACCCATATAGCCATCCATCGTAAAGGTAAAGGGAATCAGAATCGTCATCGCCATAACGCTGGAAAGTCCCGGCATCGCACCGCAGAGAATTCCGAAAAAGCATCCGAAAGCGATCACAAGAATATTTCCCGGAGTGCAGACCATTTGTAATGCGTCTAAAAAACTTATACTGTCAAACATCGCTATCCTCCCTTAAAATAAAATTCCTGTCGGAAGAGATACCTTTAACAGAATATTAAAGATCACATATGCTCCAACTGGGAATCCCACAGAAGTCAGTATGAGCCATTTTAATCTTCTCTCTTCCATCACCCACATAACAGCAAAAAACATAAAGACCAACGCCGGAATCAGACCGATCAGTTTGATCAGTATCCCGAAAATAACGACAATGACGATGAGTTTGTAAATTCTTTTCATACCGTCTGATTTCCAGTCGATCACAATTTCTTTTTCGTCTTCTTTTTTTGAAAAAGTTGAGTTTATGATCTGAATTCCCGACAAGATGATCAGAAGGGCTCCCAGGATGCGGGGCCAAAACCCGGTTCCAAATGATTCCAGGCCATCGTATGAAAAATCCTTTGTAAATACAAACATCAAAATGCCGATCATGATGCATATGCATGCAATAACACGTTCTCCATTTTTTTTCATATTTTACGTTCTCCATTCAAATCTGTATCATTTCCGCCATAAATCCCCAAAAACAGTTTTCCCGATCCGCTCCCTCTGATTCCCCAAATAGAAATCATTTGAGCAGACCGGGATTCCTGTCAGATCAGGTCAGGCGGATAAACATGATCATTACTGCTGAATAATTGCCGCTGCCTCTTTATAGATTTCGTATTGGTTATTCCAGAATTCTACTGCGGCATCTGCCTCCAGATAATTTTCATTGTTGCTGCAAAGATAGAATTCCTCCCTTGTCCCTGCATAGTCGTCTGTAAGGATAGCTGTGCTGAACATATTTCTGAGATATGCTACAACCGCCTCGTCTGTATCTGCACGGACTGCCAGGAATACCCACACCGGTATATCCATATCAGCCAATTCTTCCGGATAGCACTCTGCCATAGTCGGCACATCCGGGAATGTATCCATACGCTGAGCGCCGCTTGTTGCAAGAGGTTTCAAGTTGCCTGCCTCATACTGTGCCGCCACAGTAACGGATGAGCAGCACACCGCATCGATCTCTCCGGAAACTACTGCAAGAGTAGCCGCACCCGCATCATCATAATGAACCGCTGTGAAACCTGCATCCAGACGGCTCGATGCCACCTGCGTAACTACGGACTGTACGGATCCGGCGCCTGCATCGCCGATTTTCACTCCGCCGTTTGCCTTGGAGTACTCTACAAACTCCTCATACGTGTCGTAGGGGGCGTCTGAGGATACGAACACAAGATTTCCATCCAGCATAACACATCCAACAGGTACTGCATCTTCGTATGTGAGCTCTGTAGCTCCCAATACCATATTCATAATAAAATCACAGTTGATAATCCCGACTGTATAGCCGTCATTGGCTGAATTCATGAACTGCTGGATACCTACCAGGCCGCTTCCTCCTGTAACATTATCTACCAGGACGCTGATGCCGGAAGGAAGAGAGGAGGAATCCACTGCATTTGTCACGCCGCGGACAGACAGATCCGTTGTGCCGCCTGCGCTGTACGGTACGATAACCGTAATATTTTTTGTCGGTTCCCAATCCGTTGATTCTGTTTTTTGCTCCTCTGCGGCGGAAGTCCCGGAAGTTCCGGTATTTCCCTTATTTGTATCAGAATCTTTGGAACCGCATCCCACTGCCGTAAACATCATAACTGTCGCCATAACCAGACTGGCGATTGAAACTATTCTTTTCTTCATCTTTTTACTCCTATCTGTTTTTTCTTCAAAAAATTTAGCAACATGTTTCTTTTTTAGCCTGTTTCACGGAATATTTTCAAAATACCTTCCCTGAAAAATCTTTCTGAGATCAGTGAACTACACAATCGGCCCATCCGATCACGCTGAGCCGGTCGTCGCTCTTTCTGCGCGCCCAGACTTCCATCGTCACAAGCCTGCCGTCCTCCGTTTCGGAAACCCCTGTTACACATCCGCCAAGTTCAATCGGTTCAAATGTTTTGACAGAGGAAATAAATTTTGTTTTCAAATGTCCCGATGTAAAGAAATCTTTTCCGAAATAAACGGTCAGCATATGTGTGATCGAGCAAAAAATCTGTGCCCCCTGTACGATCGGATAACGTAAATTTCCTTTTCTCGCCATCTCAAGATTATTGTGAATGTTTGTTACGAACTCTCCGACTCTGGAATAAACTGCCGCCTGTTCGGCCGTGATCGTTTTCTTCATCACGGTGACTGCGTCCCCCTCTTTTACATCAGAAGGTATGGTTTCGGAAAAGCGCGCGTCAGGAGCTACAATTCCTGTAACTGTTTTTGATTTTGACGGTTTTGCGGACGCCCTTCCGCTGATATTGCCCGGGACTGTTTTTAATATTTCCACGCCATGATGCCGGATGATGGTCCGTCCGTCTTCTCCTTTCGCGGATGCTTCCATTTCCACATATCCCTGTCCGCGTTTGACATACGCCTGGGTGTATTCACCCTCCAGTGTTACGACCTCGTCCATTTTTACCGGATTTTCAAACCATATCTCCTCCTCCGTGTGGAGACCGATAACATGGCTGGCGCGATAGACAGTGGTAAACATCTGAACCAGGTCATTTACCAGCAGTCCTGCCTGTCCGATCCGCTCCGAATTGTAAAACGGGCTTTTCTCGAGAGACCATGGTGAATACTCATCTATCTCAAATGCATACCTCTTGATCTTGTGATCATCCACAATTTCTCTGACCGGTCCTAAATGTTCCGGAATTTCAAGATTTTCGAATTCCGGTTCTTTTAATCCCTCTTCCAGGTCGTCCACTGTCTCAGCTCTTCTGGGATCTGTAATATCACGCCAGATATTCGTTTTATCTTTTGCTTCCATTCTGCTTCCTCTCCTTTTCTTACATGATTTTTGTCTGAAAATTAATTAAGTAAGATATGTTTCGGGTCCACCTCCTCCCGCAGTATCCTGAGTTCTTCCTCTGTCGGAATCTGCGTTGTTTTGATATGACTGATATCTCCCAAATCAAATCCCGTATTTGAAATGACATCCTCCGGATCAATTCCCGGATGGATCGATTCGAGAAATAAAGTTCCTTTTTCATCAAATGAGAAAATACATTTCGGCGTATATATTTTGCATGGCCCGGAACCCGTCAGTCCCATTTTTTTCCTGCCTTCTCTTCCCTCCGGATAGCCTACGCCGGAAATATGGTCAACTTTGTCTACAAAGGACCTTGCGGCATGATGGGGCATCATGATATATTCCCTTCCGAATTGGGAAAAATGCTCCGGCAGAAAGATCGGTCCGACTAGGGCAACCTTTGGCTGGCTGTGGTCTCCGATACATGTACAGTTGATGTTCCCTTTGATGTCCACCTGTACCCCGGAACAGAAAGCAAAATCGATCTCTCCCACATGGTGGGACCAGGGTCCCGGCCAGGTCGTCATCTGTGCCTCGCAGGGAAGATTCAGCAGTTCATTGCCGTATTCAGAAGATGGCAGCTGCTCCAGTTCACTCAGATCCGGATTTACACACCAGCCCGCCAGCAGGATCGTGAGATCCGGAGCGTGCATTTTCTGTGCCAGAAACATAGCTGCCAGGGGAATATTCGTAATGAACATGCCTGCTGCTTCTCCGGTAGCAAGTCCTGTAAATCCCACTTCTCCATTGTGAAAAGTGCGGGAAAGATGAACTGTCAATAATTCATTCAGACTATAATCATTCATCACGTTTCTCCTTCAATAATTCTAATTGTCTGCTTCCGATCAGTTCCAGATATTCATTGAAATCTTTTGTTCCCGTCACATAACGATCTATATAGCGGCGGAAACTCTCATCATCTGCCGAAGCTTTGACATATTCTTCAAAATGCACGCTGTCTTCTTTTGTGCACAGCAGTGTCGGCGTCGGATGGCTTCCATAGGGGACATGGCAGATGGCCGTGGTACGGAACGCAGGGATCAGGGTTAAATGAGGCTGTTTCTTGATCTCCTCCGTCTCTACGATCTGTTCCACCGTTACGATCAGTTTTTTGCATGACCTTGCCATATCCACATTTAAATACTGAGGAAGCATTGTGCGTTCCTGCATTTGAACATTGCCATAGATATCACCTTTATAAGCATGTATGACAACTACATCCGGGTGTGCAGCCGGTATCGCCCACGCCTGCTTTCCCGTCACAGGGCAGGTAAAAGGAATGATCTCTTTTGTATCCTTTGTAATATCATTTCCGGCCATATAGTACACAGGCCAGAACGGCATTCCTTCCCTGTCCGCCCGAAATCTGTCCCAGGCCAGCATCTCAGGATAATGGACCACTTTTAATGCGCCGGACTGACACGCCCTTCTGTAATTGAGTGCAAGTCCGAATTTTTCCAGTCCGACATAGGATGTCTCAATGGCAGATACGCAGCCGGCTCCGATCAGCATATCTGCTTCAATGGAATTGACGCAGCCTACGATAGTCAGATCTCTTTTTCCCTGTCTTATCATTTCCTGTACGGCTGCCATCGGTTTTTGATATACGGCAAATCCGCCGAACGCTACTCTGTCACCGTCAGAAATGTGAGAAACGGCATCTGCCAGTGAACACAGCTTGCTTTTCCTTTTTTCCATAAGGTATTCTCCTTTACACGATCAGAAGCAGTTCGGCCAAACCGTATAGCTTCCGTCAAGCATAACTTCAATCATATAAGGCACTTTTGATGCACGTGCTTTCTCCAGGGCGTCTCCAATTTCGGTCGCTTTATGTACGACAGTTCCGTCACATCCCAAAGCCTTGGCCACATTTACATAAGTAACTTCGCTGAACTCAACGCCGGTATAATTTTCTTTTCCGGTTTTGAACTTTTCTTCCTGTTTGATATTTCCGTAAGCATTATCATTTACCAAAAGAACGATAATATTCAGTTTTTCCCGGGCCATTGTCTCAAGCTCTGCCAGCGTCATGCCCAGTGAACCGTCTCCGAGCAGGGCGATTACTTCCCGATCCGGAGCAGCCATCTTACATCCGATCGAAGCTCCCATCGCAAATCCCATATTTCCAAAGTTTACCGGCTTCATATACTTTGTTCCTTTCATGAAGTGGGTAATGTGCGTCCATGCACCTGGATTTCCGGCGTCTACTACAAATATTTCATCTTCTTTCAGATATTTCTCGAGCTCCATATGCAGAGCGATCGGCGGTACCGGCGTGGCGTTTACGTCTGCGATGCCTCCACTGAAAGTCTTTTCTTTCCAGATTTCTTTTCTGTCCAATATCTCTGCCAGGAAAGACCCGTCCGGCGTATAACCGCTCTCTTTCAGCGCATCCACCAGTTTTTCCACGTTACGCTTTGCATCTCCTACAACGCCGACGCTTGCGGGATACTGCCGTCCGATATTCTCCGGCTCAATGTCAAACTGGATCAGATTTTTCACTTTCAATGTCCAACGGTCTGTACTGATCGCCGTCAGTGACGTACCGATCGTAATGATGCAGTCCGCCTCTTCCAGAACTGCTTTGCTGATCTCGCTTCCATGTCTTGTCCGCGGCCCGATCAGGTTCGGGAAATCACTCTCCACACATCCGATCGCATTGTAGGTCGTTACGATCGGCGCTTTCAGGAGTGTTGATAATTCTTTCACCGCTTCCTCCGCATGGGAGATCTTAGTTCCGTTGCCGGCCCATATTGCGATTTTTTTGGATGCTTTCATATTTTCCACTGCCGCGGCTATCGTCTCATCCGAAGCTTCGGAATCCGGCATCCAGCAATAAGTTTTCGGATCGGCAGGCACATAAGGCGCTTTCTGATTTTCCACGACCTCCCGGTAGAAATCCACAACGACTGCTCCCGGCCGTCCTGTCTTTGCCGTGCGGTACGCCTCTCTCATTGCCCAGGCAACTGCACTTACATCCCTTACCGGAATATACTTTTTGCAGATGCTGCCAAAAAGCAGCTCATGATTGCTTTCCTGTGCGTCTCCCCGTCCTGCATCCGGCAGTTTATTCTGAAAAACAAGGGCAATGACCGGGCTGGAATCACGTAAGGCTCCGCCTATTCCGGTGATCAGATTCGTAGCGCCCGGGCCGGTGGTTGCCAGGCATATACCCGGTTCCCCTGTCAGACGTCCATATCCGTCTGCTGCGGTCGCGGCGCCGTTTTCATGGCGGGTGTTGACAAAATGGATTTTAGAATAATACAGTGCGTTATTCACACCCAGCGTCTGCCCTCCCGGAACACCAAAAACCACTTTGGTTCCAAACTCTTCCAGAACTTTTACAACAAGTTCTCCTCCTGTGTACAACTGTTCCATTTTAATTCCTGCCTTTCTATTTTTAATTTATGTTGTTCCCGTTTTCATCTGCGCAGCCTGCCATTTTCCAAAGGCTGTCCATTTTATAAGGAGCCTGCATCCTGTTGGTGAAATGCCGCAAGTGCATCCGCCCATCCACAGACCGTCATGTCTCCATTTTCATTTTTTCCCCACACGTGGAGATGAAGCCTTACGCCGTTTTCATCCTCTGTTTTTCTTTTTACAAACCCCTGATAGGCCAAAGTTTCTCCTGCCAGGCTTGGACGTATGATCTTCACTTTCAGGTGGCCGCTCGTATACCAGGAGGCTCCGAAGAAATCCACCAGCATTTCTGTCAGATAGCACACCTGCTGCTGCCCCTGCACGACGATGTTGTCGTACCCGTTCTCCCTGGCGGTATTCACATTGCTGTGTATCGTGTCAAAAAACATCCCACCCCAGGAAAATGCCTGTACCTGATATGTAGTCGTTTTCTTTTTCAGCATTGGCAGCGGGGTCCCGTCGGCAATATCCTTTGAAGCTTTCAAAGCTTCCGGTATACTGTGGTCAAATTCTCCCGTTACCTTGTCCCCCTCAACCTTGAGCGTCTTCTTCTCTGAAATCTGGTCTCCGGTAAAATGAGTGATCTCCACTCCTCTGTGTGTAACGATAGGCCTGCCGTCAGCGCCGGTAAGTTTGCTCAGGAGCTCAATACAGTTTCTTCCCCGTTTGACATATTTGTCCACGTATTCTGCACTCAGGGTCACATTTTCCGAGACATACGCCGGATTATGGAACCATAACTCCTCCTGTGTATGAAGGGCGACCACATTTTTCGGATCATAGTGTGTAAAAAATATGTGCAACAGGTCATTATTGAAGCATCCTGCCTGTGCAACGCGTCTGCCGAAAGGATTATTATCACTGAATGTCCAGGGATTGTAATCATCCTGTGCAAACGCATATAGTTTTACCGTAAAATCATCGACGGGGTATGTATACGGCCCAAATTTTTCCCCCACATAAGCCTGCTCGTAGCAGCCGGGCTTTGTTCCAGTCACATCAAATGGTATCATCTCTCTGTCTGCGATCGGATTCGCATTCTCCTTCCCTCTTGTATGTTTTGTAACATGATTGTCATATTTCCTTTTTGAATCAGAAATATAATTTTAACACAATTATATTATGTTTGTATTATTATATTGCGTTGTTTTATGATTGCATTGTATCTTATTTGTTATATCTTGTCAATACATAAATGCAATTTTTCAGAAAATAATATGCATTCCTCCTGCGGAGGAATAAACAACATAAATATCGAAGAGTTGAAAGCTGATGGTTACCAATGGAACTCCCGGTGGAAGAATAAAAAACATAAATATCCCCGCAGGAATCTGGCATAAGATTTTTAAGCCACGATTCCCGCGGGGATATTCTGTTAAACTTTTTTATGTAATTTACAAACGGTTTCGGCTATTCAATACTCTTCAACGCATCCACCATATCAATCCCGTCCAGAGAACGGTTTGTGATCAGGTTGACGACCAGAGCGAATACCAGCGTCATCACTGCCGCGAACACATAGCTGAACGGATGAACCGAAACTGCAAAATACACCGCAGGCATTTTCAGTACGCTTGTCAAAAGCCCGCTGAAAAACCGTCCTACCGGGAGTCCGAACAGGATTCCGATCAATGTCAGTATCAGAGTTTCCTTATTGACATATAAATGTACTTCCCTGTCAAAAAATCCCAGCACTTTGATCGTCGCAAGCTCTCTCTCCCGCTCGGAAATATTTGTGGTAGCCAACGTGAACAATACCACAAAGGCAAGTCCGGCTGCCAGAACCGTGACAAGCACGACCACACTGTTGATCAGCCCGAATGCTTTCGAAAATTCGTCCCGCATGGACTGTGTGCTGACGGAAGTGATCACATCACTCTGCCGCGCGAGATCATCCGAGTAGGCGGTGTGATCCGTGCAGGAATCGGAGAGGTGCGCCAGTACGCCGTTCGGCTCGAATTCCCCGAAAAGTTCTTCGTAATAACGCTGCGTCATGTAGACAGCGTTGCCCAGATAGTTGTGCACAACGGCGGAGACTTCCGCCTCTGCTTCCACGAGATCCAGATCCTGCAGCTGCAGAGAATCTCCCGTCTCAAAACCCATGACGTCCGACAGGTTTTGTGTCACCAGTATTCCGTCGTCGGAGAGAGACAATTCTCTGCCGTCGAGAGATTCCAGGAGAATATACCCGCTCAAACTCTCTCCCTCGGGCACAACAAAGAGCTGAACGCTCTCCTCCTCCCCGGTTTCCGGCAATTTCGCCTGTATACTTGTGATCTGCACATTGAGATAATCTTCAACAGCATCATCTTTCGAAAGCTGCTCTGTCACGGCGTCGTTGTCTGCGGCCAGGGAAACCGCCATCAGGTCATACTGATAAATATGGTCATATTGTCTTGGCATCAGGTCCGTCACGGAATCCCTGATCGCCATGCCCAGCAGAACGAGGGCCGTACATCCCATGATCCCTCCGACCGTCATGATCAGACGTTTTTTATAGCGGAAGAGATTCCGGGTAGTCACCTTATTCAGGAAAGACATTTTTTTCCAGATAAAGGGAATCCGTTCCAAAAATACCCGGGAACCCGCTCGCGGAGCTTTCGGGCGCATCAGGACCGCCGGCATATGCTGCAATTCACTGCGGCAGACAACAAATGCCGCGCCGACCACGCCGATCACAAATAATAAAATTCCTGTCGTTCCATATCCCATATGGAATAAGACCGGATAAGACGGCAGTTTGTACATAATGGCAAACACGGAAAACAAAAACCTGGGCAGTGCGACAAATCCGCAGAAATCACCCAGAGCCCCTCCCAGCAGACAGGCGGTTATCGTGTACGTCAGATATTTTCCGTATATGGAACGGTTGGTAAAGCCAAGCGCCTTGTAAATGCCGATCAGCCCTCTCTCTTCCTCCACCATGCGGGTGATGGTCGTCAGACTGATCAGGATCGCAACTGCCAGGAACAAGATCGGAAATACGGTCCCGATCGTCTCAATGGATGCGGCGTCGCTGTCAATCGTTGTATAGCTGCTGATGGAAGTTCTGTCCTGCACATACCATTTTGTCATGTCGATATCATCAATTTCCGCCTGTGCATCCGCAAGTTTTTCCTCCGCCTCGGCTTTTGCATCCGCGAGCTTCTGCTCGTTCTCCTCTATTTCCAACGCTCCGTCATCAAGCTCTTTTTCACCGTCAAGAAGCTCCTGCTTCCCATCTTCAAGCTCGCTTTTCGCATCGGCGATCTGCTGTCTCGCCGCCTCCTCCTGGCTTTTCAGTTCAGCCAGGCCGCTGTCCAGTTCTTTCCTGCTGTTTTCCAGCTTCTGTTTTCCGTCAAGAAGCTCTTTTTCCCCATTCGCCAAAGTCTGTTCATTTTCTGAAAGGGAATTCCACGCCTCGGTAAACTGTGCCTCCGCCGCAGTCTGATTTTGGTTCAGAGCCTCCAACTGTCCATCCAGCACCGATATGGAAGCATTTACCTTTCCGGTCTGCTCTGCCAGCATCGGGAGCTGGGCTGAAAGAGACTCCAATTGCTGTTTTTGAGCCGTAAGCGCTGCAGCCTGCGCCTCATACCCATCCATCGACGGGTCCAAGGATGCGATCGCTGCGTCAATCTGCAGGATCATCCCGTCCACGACAGGGGTAAAAGTCTCCATAAATTCTTCCCGGGCCTCTATACACTTTTCTTCCGTCTGAGCTGCGATTTGTCCCAATGCGGCCTCATCTGCCGCTTCCCCGGACATTTCCTGCTGTGTCTGAAGTGCGATCAATGGTTCATATGCCTGCTCTGCGGACTGCACATAGCGATTCCACGCTTCCTCCGGCCATGCCTCGCCAAAATTTTCGGAAAGAACGGCTGTCTGTGCCTGAATCTGCGCCTGGCCGTCGACGGCTTCCGATCGTGCGGATTCTATCTGTTCCTTTCCCGCTTCGATCTGAGCAAAAACTTCTGTCTGCCTTGTTTCCAATTCTGTCCTGCCGGAAGCAAGCTGTTCTTTTCCCTCCTGCAATTGCTGTTCCGATTCCTGTAACTGCTGCTGCCCTTTTTCAATCTGGGTATACCCGTCCTGAATCTGGGCGTAGGCGTCGGCAAATTTTTGCTCTGCCGTCTGTTCCTGTTTCTGCAGCTCTCTTATTCCGTCATTGATCTTCTTCCATCCGCTCTCGATTTCCAACCTGCCGTCTTCCAGTTCTGTCCTCGCATCCGCGATTTCCTCGTCCGCTTCCCGGAACTTATCATTAATCTTACGGCGGGCATCCTCCAGCTTATCCGACGCCTCTTTTGTGATTTCGTCATACCGCGCCTGTTCCCGCTGGCTTTTGATCTCACTCTTGATCATATCCGCAATTTCACTAATCTTTTCCGTATATTCATCGGAATAACAGAGCAGGTCCTTCGCCCCGGATACCGTCAGCTCAACCGCGGTATAAATATCGCTGTCCACAGCATCCTCCGTGACAAAAAAGAAATATTCCGTCGCATCTGAAGACCGGTACGCCGCCGCTCCCTCATCGGCGATCAGGTCCGTCGGATCTAATACGATGCCGGTAATTTTGTAAGTGAGCGTTTTCAGGCCCTGGGACTCTTCTTCCTCCAGTTCAACGTCAAAATCATCTTCCGTACTTTCTTCCGCATCTTCATCTGTTTCGGAATCGGCAGCGGTTTCGGTCTTCTCTTCCTCTCCCGGATCGGCGGTATCTTTATCTGCATCTTCCTCTTCCAGAACAAGGATATCTCCAATCTGCTTTCCGGAATCTTTACAATAATTTTCTGTGACGGCAATCTCATTTTCCCGGACAGGAAGCGCTCCCTCGATTAAAACCGGCTGACTCAGACCGTTTTCTCTTAATACTTTTACCTCTGCTTCCTGCTGCTTTCCGTTCGTCTGGGTAAGAACGGTCTCACTGTAGGCTCCTTCCGCCCGCTCTACCCCCTCCAGATCCTGCAATGCTGTTATATCGTCATCGGTCAATCCCAACGTAGATACGATCCGTATATCATACAGGTCCTGCTGGTCAAAAAGTTCATCCGCACCATAGCGCAGATCCCTGCACGCCGCAGATATACCTGTATACATCGTCACGCCCAGAACCGTGATGATCACGATGGAAAAGAAGCGTTTCTTTCCGTTTTTGATTGTCCGTGCTATGTCTTTCCAATATGCTTTCATCTATCTCTCACCACTCTATCTCCGATATGGAAACCGGACATGTATTCCTCTCTTCACTGATCACTGCTCCGCTCTTAAAACGGATCAGTCTGTCCGCCATCGGAGCCAGCGCCGAATTGTGGGTGATGATCAAAACAGTCATTCCCTCTTTGCGGCATGTATCCTGCAAAAGCTGTAAAATCTGTTTTCCCGTGTTATAATCCAACGCCCCCGTCGGTTCGTCGCAGAGCAGCAATTTCGGATTTTTTGCGATTGCCCGGGCAATGGAGACACGCTGCTGTTCTCCGCCGGATAACTGGGCGGGAAAGTTTTTCATGCGATCTCCAAGGCCCACTTTTTGCAATGTTTCCGCTGCGTCTAAAGAATCCTTACAGATCTGTGAGGCCAGCTCCACATTTTCCAGGGCGGTCAGATTCGGCACCAGATTATAAAACTGAAACACAAAACCGATATCTGTTCTACGATACCCGGCAAGCTGTTTTTTCCCATAATGCGTGATGTCCGCACCGTCCACTGTCACGGCTCCGGATGTGGCAGTGTCCATTCCTCCGAGAATATTTAAAGCCGTTGTTTTCCCTGCTCCCGATGCCCCAAGGATCACGGCAAGCTCTCCTTTTTCCACTGAAAAAGAGGCATCTTTCAGGGCATGAATGGAGATGCCTCCGGTCGTATAAGTCTTTGTCACATTTTGAAATTCTATATAAGCCATATGTTTGTCCCCTCATTTCACTCAACATGTTGTCTAATATAATTTTAATTCGAAATATTATGGGTATCAATAGACAATCCGGAAAAAAAAGTTGAATCAGCTTGTCGTACTGTTTTTTTCCATGCTACAATAGACAGACCGGATGTGTGTCACCCGGCAGGCTGCCGGAACAAGAAAAACATCTGAGAAAGAATACTATAGTAAAAATATCTGTAAAGGAGCGCCATACGCAAAACATTTAAAAAAGGAGTACCATATGAATAAAAAACAAAAATTAACGGAGCAGACCCGGGAAAATCTCAGGGAAGCGTTCTGGAGTTTATACA
>CAZJSI010000045.1:0-15885 GCA_964548675.1 uncultured Eubacterium sp.
TCTACTACCTTGATCAAAGATGAAAAGTTGATCCGATAATAATAATTTATATCCGTATCAAAAAGATTACTTACCGTTGCAATGGATTCATTGATGCCGTAAATGCCCGAGTGGGTCAGCTTATCCATCTGGCCGATCGTTCCAAGCTCAACATAATAATCCCGCGGTATGCTGATCATGAGTATCTCCCTTGTATTTGTATTCACAACAAGCACCATATTGACATCTGAACGGGAGCGGGTAGATACTTTTCCGTAGGTATCAATACCGCTAATATACACGGTAAAAACGCCCTCACTGATATCTTCCACGGCAACTGTTTCACTTGTCTCTTTTTCCGTCACATACTCACATTGGAAAATGACGGTTGTTTCATAATCAAAATATTCATGATTTTCTTCCAACATGGACCGGTATGCTTCATTCACTAAGATTGCATCCACGTCACCGTCGTATAACTGATCCGCTAATTCTGCAAAATCCTCCACTTCCTCATAAGTGGCCGCAATCTGTTCTTTTATCTCGGCAATGCTGTTCGCAATATTTTCCTGATCGACGTTTGGATTAACGCCGATCGTCTTTTCATCCAGCTCCGCCAGCTCGCTGTATCCGCTCTCATTGAGTACAATGACGGATACCGCGTCTGTCTCATAATTTACGGAAGTATTCTCCTCCAGTGTATTTACGGTACTCGTATAATAGCGGTATCCCATAACCGATACCAAAAACAGCGCCGCACACAAAAGCAGGCTGATGATGGAAATAATCCACTGCACTGCTTTTTTGCCGCTCAATTTTCCCTTCACCATACGCAAAACAACCCATATGGCGACCAATATAATTCCCGCTGCCACAATATATTTTGCCGGCATCATCTTCATCTGAAACACAACCGCAATAAATACTATGGTTGCCGCCAACTGAATCCATAAGAGGATATTTCCGGTTTTTTCAATTCCCTTTATCTTTTTCATGCCTTTTTCTGCCTTCTTTCTCTATATCGTTCTCCCCAGGTAGTATTTTGCAAATATAACACCCCAATGCAAACAACTCCGCCCAAAGCTGTCAATATGAGAAAAATAATCGTATATTTCAGATTTTTCATCTTCGCTTCTTTATTCAGGACGTCTACTTCATCCTCATAAGCCTCCGATGAGATCATCATTCTCTCGTCAAACTTCTGCAGTGTTTTTTCCTGAATATCGTATTGATAAATACAATCTTCTTTCTCCTCATTCCTCAGATACATCTGAAAGAAATTTTCTTCCCCATCGTTGTATTTCCATCCGGGAAGCTGCTGCTGTTCAATCTCTGCCGTTGTCCAGGTAAATCCGCTGCGCAGCTTCAGATCGACGGTCAGCGGCATAAAAATAAACTGTTTCCCGGTCAGTTCTGTCACGATCACATTCTGATCCGATACCTGCCCGTTCTGAAGCACATAGAAATCCTGGTTCCCGTCTGAATCTTCCATACAGACGGCCTCCACATCAAATATTTCACTGTATATGCCTCTTGCCTGGACGTCCGCCAGATTTACCAACTCTGTTGTAAACGTATCCGGAAGATTTTTCTCATCAAAATATGGCACGTACGTGTAATCCCCCATGTCCATACTCTCGGTGTCAATGGTTCCCAGCAGATTAATGGTATACACTTTTTGATTTCCATACAGATCAGTACATGTCACCGCGATCTGTTTTGTGTTTCCGCTTACCTTTATTGTCCCGTCTCCTTCTACCGTCGAATATATGTTATAGACCTCGGCAGTAACAATGAACTCTGCAATTTCCGGTTCCAGCTGCAGTGAATATTCATAAACGGAGCTATTAAATTCCGGTTCCAACGTTCCCTCGCTAAATGACAGCGATTTCAGCATAGAATCAGACTCAGAGGCGTCGCCCTCCAATGATTCCTCCTCTTCATCCTCATTTTTTCTGTTAGAAAAAAACAGGCTTTCCAAAAAGTTCCCAATGTTTCCGCTGTTTCCCGTGCTTCCGCTGTTTCCCGCGCTTCCGCTGTTTCCCGCGCTTCCGCTGTTTCCTGAGCTTCCGCTGCTTCCTGTGCTTCCGCTGTTCCCTGTGCTTCCGCTGTTCCCTGTGCTTCCGCTGTTTCCCGTGCTTCCGCTGTTTCCTGTGCTTCCGCTGTTTCCCGTGCTTCCACTGCTTCCTGTGCTTCCGCTGTTCCCTGTGCTTCCGCTGCTTCCTGTGCTTCCGCTGTTTCCCGTATTTCCGCTGCTTCCCGTGTTTCCGCTGCTTCCCGTGTTTCCACTGCTTCCCGTGTTTCCGCTGTTTTCACTGCTTCCTGTGTTTCCTCCGCTTCCCTCATTTTCGGTGTTTCCTTCGCTCCCGGTACTCCCCTCATTCCCGGTGTTTCCCTCATTTCCGGTATTTCCTTCACTTCCGGTGTTTCCCTCATTTCCGGTATTTCCTTCACTTCCGGTGTTTCCCTCATTCCCGGTATCACCGTTATTTCCGCTTTCTCCTTCCGCCGGATCCGGCGCTTCTCCCTCTGCCTCCGTTGCAAACGCATACCTTCCCGGTCCTATATCACCGCACATAGCTTCCATTCCGAAGGCAAAAACCGCGCATATCATCAATACTTTTAACTTTCGCATATATTCAACTCATTTCCTTTCTCAACCCCGATATCCACTCCAGATAATATCCAAGAGAATATCTCACGGACTGCATCATGCCAATGCCTGCCTTTTTGTATGTCCGAATCCGCATAACCATGGAACTTATTTTTCTACCCGACTTACTATCGCGATGAACGTAATAATTCAGGCAGGCTTCCGGTACCCCATATATTTTTCCATATTTTCTTAATACCCGGATCCATGTCAGATAATCTTCATGGATCCCTTTTCCCTCATGCATCGGAAACTCCAGAGCCGCACTCCGCTTTATCAGCACCGATGAACAGGCAATAAAATTACATTGAAGCAATTCCCGAAGTTCCAATGTGTCCGGCACATAATAGCTTATCCTTCTGCGCTTGTCCTTCCATATATATCTCCCGGTATAACTCATCACGCTTCCCGTACGTTTCATCACTTCCATCTGACGCAGGATCTTCTCCGGCTCCCACCAGTCATCCGCATCCAGAAAAGCGATGTACTCGCCCCTGGCCAGTCTTACTCCCCGGTTTCGGGCGTACGCCACTCCCATATTTCGCTCATTTCTGATATATCTGATATCCGGATTTCCGGCATACTTTTTGACAACCTGTTGAATACCGTCACTGGAACCGTCATCCACAATGAGAACTTCCATACTGCCATATTGATTTATTGTGGAATCCACTGCCCGCTGCAGCAAATGGCTCCCATTATAAACCGGTATCACGACAGACACTGTTATCTGCTGCTTCATTTTCTTTTGTACCCTTTCTTTCCGGATCTGATACCTTTAATGCGCTGACCTGGCCGGCATCCACACCCTCCGTATTTTCTTTCTGGAATAAAATGCGGACCGTCAGTATCAGAAGCTTAATATCCAGCAAAAAGGAATAATTATATATGTAATACAGATCATACTTAATCTTATCCTCCGGCACCGTATTATACTTTCCATAAACCTGGGCGTATCCGGTGAGCCCTGCCTTCACTTTCAGCCGCTCCGGGAACTCTGCTATACTTTCGGCATATTCATCAATAAATTCCTGACGCTCCGGTCTCGGCCCGACCAGCGACATATCTCCCCGCAATATATTGATAAGCTGAGGAAATTCGTCAAAATGCAGATTACGGATCACTCTTCCCACTTTTGTGATCCGCTCATCATCCTTTCTGGCAAGCCTTGCTCCGTCTTTTTCCGCATCACTTTTCATACTGCGAAACTTATACATTACAAATGTTTTGCCATCCAATGTAACTCTCTTCTGACGGAAAAAAACATCGCCGCCATCTTCTTTTTTGATCAGGATCGCTATGACAAGCATGATCGGAGAAGCTAATACAAGCATCAAAAAAGATACGACAATGTCTGTCAGTCTCTTGACCACTTTTCTGCTCTCGGCAATCCCAATCCTCGGATACTTCAAAAGCAGTTTGTCATTTAATTGCAATACGCTCGCGCCCTGGATATAAATATCTGAAATTTTCGGAATGCTGAAACATTCAATTTTCCCGCTGAGACAAAATTTCAGAATGACATTTCTGATTTCCACCGGAATATCACCGATAAACACAACCGATGATTCCCGTATTTCATTCAATAACTGCTCGACGCCGACTTTATAATCAATAGAGCGGCTGATCATAAAATATTGGTTGATCGTATTATTGACCCGGACATACTCGCCCTCATCTTCCCTGCTTCCATAAATAAAAATTGCCTCTTTTCGGAAATGTGATATCCTGTACGCCTGATGACATCCCATGATCCACAGGAAACCAATCACACACTCCAACAACGACACAATAAAAAAAGTTAACAACAGATACGGAAAAGACAGCAATGTAAAAACACGGCACATCAGTCCCGAAACCAAATTCACAAAAAAAGTCCCAAAGAAAAAGCCAAAAATCAGATCCAAAATCCTGCGCTGTCCGACACTCAACGCTTCTAACTGGAGCAGCAATAGAAACAACGCCAGACAATAAAGAATACAAAAGATAACGATATCTTCCACATCCATTGGAAATTTGATCATCCCCTTATGAGCCCATTTGTCCATGAAATAATACGTGATCATAAAATAAATGGCCATCAGACAGATTTCCGATATATACTTGACTGTTTTAAATCTGTAATCCCTCATTTTCACTTTTGTATCCTGTATTTTTATATGGGTATATTTATACCCATATGACAATATACCATATATTTAGTACCATTTCAAGTCTACCCCCCCCCTAAAAAAATTGGCAATTTGCAAATTAAAATGTTCATTTTTACTATTTTTCAGCAAAAAAGAACCATTATGCCGGCTTCCCGCTAACATAATGGATCGTAAAATTCAAGAATACTACTGCATCATTTTCAGGACAAACGGATTTATATAGTACTCTGCCAGAATCCCAAAGCTGAAAACAGCAGTAATAAGGATGGAAAACAGCACATAAATTCCAATATTCTTTTTTGAACTTTTAGAATTTAAAATATCCGTGCTTTTTTTCTTTTCCTTCCGGTATATCCAGATCAACTTTAGTAAGATAATATACGCCGCTGCGTAGATCAGATACTGGGGGAACCCCATTCCACCCATAATAAGAATCCCTTTCAGGCCATGCCGCTGGATCAATGCGGCGAGCAGAAAGCCGCCGGAAACTCCGAGCCATCCAAGCCACAGGCCGCAAACTGCACTTCCCCAGAAAAAAATACCGCAGACTGTGACAATGATCCACGGGATCAGGCGGCTTCCCAGGGCAAATTCCAGAAAATCCCTTATATCCTGCTGTTCCATTGAAAACTGCCTGATATTATTCTCATTGATAAAACCGACCCAGAGAGCCTCGTCCGAAAATCCCAGATTTGCCAGCAATACCCCTAAAAAGAAACAACCGAAGAAAATACATGCGCAAATTCTCGGCAGTGTGATTTTCTCCGGTTGTCCCATTTTTGTCCTATATACTTGTTTCATTTTTTACCTGCTGATCTGCTTTGTTCTATCTTATGCAGGTTTTCGCATAGTATGCCATAATTGCCGCAACAGTTTTGGAATCCTGAATTTTCCGGGCAAATACCATATCTCTCAATTCCTCGATCGTATAGCTCTCCACTTCCACAAACTCAGTCTCATCCAAATGCTGATGTGTCCTGGTCAGATCTGTGGCAAGATAAATATCGATCACTTCATTACAAAATGCAACTGTCGTAGCTACCGTAAGCAGAAGTTCCAGCTTGCCGGCCTTATATCCGGTTTCCTCCTCACATTCCCTGGCGGCACATACGCTGGTCGGCTCATCCACACTATCCCGTGAACCGGCAGGAATTTCCAATGTCTCGCGGTTTAATGCATTCCGGTACTGGCGCACCATCAATATCTTTCCATCCTCCGTCACCGGAAGTACCGCAGCCGCGCCCTTCCTGTGGGCGATATAATCCCAATGGGCAATTTTCCCGTCAGGCGCCTGCATCACATCATCATAAAAATCAACGATCGATCCCTGATATTTTAAAACACGGTCGATCCGCTTCATTTCGTCCATTTTTCATTCCTCCTATCGATTATCCACTTTTTCCGGATACAGATCATGGTTTGCCATCCGGTTCCAGGCGACTTCCTCCCATTTTGTTCCCGGCCTGCCGTAATTGCAATACGGGTCAATGGAAATTCCGCCTCTCGGGGTAAATTTTCCCCACACTTCAATATATTTCGGATCCATCAGCTTAATCAGATCTTTCATTATAATATTTACACAGTCCTCATGAAAATCGCCGTGATTGCGGAAACTGAATAAGTACAGCTTCAACGCTTTGCTCTCCACCATTCTCACATCCGGCACATAAGATATGGTGATCGTGGCAAAATCCGGCTGTCCGGTAATCGGACAAAGGCTGGTAAATTCCGGGCAGTTAAATTTTACAAAATAATCATTTTCCTGATGCTTGTTGACAAATGTCTCCAACATCTCCGGCGCATAGTCATCCGGATACTTCGTGCCCTGACTGCCCAGCAGGGTAACGCCCTGCGTCTCTTCTTTTGATCTGCCTGACATTATTCTATTCTCCTTTATCTCTTTTTACATTATTTTCGCATCTTTTTTTAGTCCGCAAGCGCCGGGTCCTTCACCCCGTTTTTCGCAAACGCCTCTGCACGGTCGATGCAGGTACCGCATTTCCCGCATGGCTTCTCTCCGCCCTCATAGCAGCTCCAGGTTAATTCATAGGGAGCGCCAAGCTCCAATCCTTTTCTCACCACATCCGCTTTCGTCCAGTTGACAAAGGGCGCTTCTATGATGAGCTGACTGCCGCTGCCCAAGTAGATCGCCTGTCCCATAGCCTGATTAAAGGCATCGGAACAGTCCGGATATGCATTTCCGGCCGCATCATCGCTGTGAGCGCCATAGTAGATCACGCCGCATTTTTTTGACAGGGCAATGCTCGCCGCGCAGGAAAGAAACAGTCCGTTGCGAAAGGGTACATAAGTAGATACCGGTTTCCCGTCTGTCTTTTCCAGTTGTTTTGCATAAGCTTCCCGGGGTATCTCCTGATCTGAATGAGATAACAGGGAACAGTCGCTGTATTCAAATATTTTTGCCAGATCCAGATAAAGATGTTCCACCTGATAATAATCTGCAATTTTTCGTGAAGCCTCTATCTCTTTTTCATGTTTCTGCCCGTAGGCGATGGACAGAGCGGTCACATTTTCCCTGCCATACCGGTCAATTGCAAGCGCCAGACATGTAGTACTGTCCACGCCGCCGCTGAATAATACTAATGCTCTCATATTTTCCCCTCTATCTCTGGTTTAATCTCATCTGAAGTAAAATATCGTTCTGAAAGCGTCCCCGCAATGTGGTCGTATAAGTCTTTGCATCGGTTTTCTTGATCCCCCGGGCGGTCATACAACTGTGACAGCCCTCGATCAGCACCGCCACATCCCCGGAGCCGGTTACTTCCTCCATAATCTCCGCAATATCCGTACCGATCCGCTCCTGAAGCTGCAGGCGTTTGGACACCATATCCGCGATCCGGGCGATCTTGCTGAGCCCGATCACTTTTCCCTTCGGCACATAAGCCACCGTCACTTTCATATCATACATCAACGCCATATGATGCTCGCAATAGCTGAAAATATTGATGTCCCTCACGATCACAAAGTCACTGTTCTCCTTTGAAAACGTCAGATCCTCCTCAAAGGTTTTATCAAACATCTGCGCAATCTCATGATTGCTGTAGTTCATTCCCTCAAAAACTTCTTCGTACATCCGCGCCACTCTCGCAGGGGTTTCCTTCAACCCTTCTCTGTCCGGGTCATCCCCCAGGGCAATGAGCAGTCCCCGGATGTGCTCCTGCACTGCCTGTTTATCTATCGCCATCTGTGTTCCTCCTATACGCCGCGCATTTCACTGTCCCAGATAATCTTATGTATCTGAAGCTGCATCGTGACGTCGTTCATATTGTTGCTCTTCATAAAACTTACGATATCTTCCAGCTCGATTTCCCCGTAAACCGGGCTCAAATACACATGACAGCGGGAAGTCAGGCCATATTCCCGGATCACATCCCGTGCCCGGCACAGGTCCATATAATCTTTTACCACAAATTTAACCGTATCCTTTTGTGTCAGCCAGGAAAAATTCTCCAATAACATTTTATCTTCCATCCCGCTGCCCGGAAGCTTATAGTCCATCGTAAATGACGGAGCGTTTTCTATCTTTGCAAAAGGCTTCAGTAAAATACTGCCATTTGTCTCGATCTCTACCCTGAGTTCCGGCTCCTTCGCCAACGCCTCGAGGAGTTCCATAATATCCTCCTGCATCAGAGGTTCCCCTCCGGTGATCGTCACATTCCTTATATGCATCAGGCGGAGCAGGTCAATTATCTCCTCCGTGGACGTCCAGTGAAATTTGGCGTCCTCCTCATTCGCCCACTGTGTATCACAATAGGCGCAGTCCATATTACAGCCCTGCATACGGATAAAGATCGCAAGCTGCCCGGCCCTTGGGCCCTCTCCGTTAATGCTGCTGAAAATTTCCACAATCTTATAATTTGCCATAACCTCTCTCCTGTTTCTGTCCTATTCAAGAATGCTCCAGCATTCTTGCTGCGAGGCATGCATCGGCTCTGCCGATATCATTCCTTTGCATGCCTCTGCAATCCTGCCGGAGGCTATATCAGACAGGATTCTCCCGCTCCTGATAAATCGCACAATTATTCGGCGTTTCATAAACCTCCACAGATTTCACGCGATATCCCTTTTCCCTGAGAAGTCCGTAAAAATGCTTTGCAAAATTCTCTGCCGTCGGGCGGAAGGGGACCTCGATCAACCGGAAATTTTCTTCTTTTAACGCCTGCAGCGTCAGGGACTTTAATGTATCTTTTTCATATATAAAAGCATGGTCATAGTAATCTGCCAGATCTTTCAAATCCTGTTTGATATCTCCAAAATCCGTCACCATTCCCCGAAGCTGTCCCTCCTCCTGCAGATGTTCGGAACATACTTCCACCAAAACCCGCCAGCGATGTCCATGCAGATTGCTGCATTTTCCATCATATCCGGAGAGGAAATGGGCCGAATCAAAACTCTGTTCTGTCTTAATGATATACATAATTCCTCCTCTTTAATTTATAAAAGGCCGCGATTTCAAAAACCGCGGCCCTTCATTTCTATCAACAAGGCATATACAGCCTGATCTCCATAGAAATTTAGTCCTGGTTTTGTTTAATGACAGGATGGTACAAACGAACTGTCATATTCATTTTTTACATTTATGAAGAAGCATTCTCCTCCGCCTCTTCTCTCAAAAGATCCAAAATTGTCACAAGCTCGCTTCCTGACGACGGCGCTGTCTGGAGCTCCTGACGCTTTCCATCCGGCGTAATACAGGATAACACATTATCCTGATCCGGCTGTCCTTTTTCAATAAGGAAATAATGCATATCATCATTCTGGGGATTCCAGATAATATATAACGCCAGGGCTGTCTGCGGAGTAATGTTTTTCTCCGGAAGTTCAATGGAAGCCACGCAGGTATCCTCGCTGATATTCAGCACCATAACGTCAAAGTCCTTCGCTGTATACGGGCACGGGATCTTGTCGCCGTACGGCTGGCGGTAAAGAGCTGCTATGTATTCTTCCCGTTCCGCATCCAGACGGTTCATAAATTCCGCTTTTCCCGTAAAAATGTTTTTCGGAAGAATTCCCCACTCTACATTTCTGCGGGCAAACACCTGAAACTGCTCCCTCGTCATTTTAATTTCTTTTTTCTGAGGCACTGCCCCTATTTCCTTTTTGAACGCCTCGATAAACTCTTCCTTCGTCATCCTGCCTTCCTTAGTCTGAGACGCTTCCTCTTTCACTTTCCTGACCGCCTTGATAAGCTTTGGATGAAGAATGATCTTATCCGTTGCCGGATTTAATATGATGCCGCTCAGATTCAATTTCGGTTCGGACGCGATACGCAGCACCTCATCAAATGTAACATTCAGAATTGCCTGATATTTCTGATCCCCCGGAAGATGTTTTTTCGATGTATATGCAGGGGCAAAACGCTCGCCGTTCGGATTCTGGACAATGACAGGAAGCATTTTCGGTGCGTCTTTGGCGTCCAGTTTTTCCCCCCGGGCCAGCCTGCCGACTGCTTCCTTATCCATGTTTTTTGGAAATTCTGCCGGAACAAGCAGACGCGCATCGCGCATAATTTCCATAGATTTTGCCATGTTTTCCCCTGTCTTATCCTGCATAAGTGTCCGCATTGCTTCTTCCAATGCTTCATTATTTAACTCTAACGCTATTATATTTCTCAGTTTTTTATCCATTTCCGTTCCTCTGAATTCATTTTGTTATTATTGAACTAAAAATAATAACTGCATACTTTTGTAGTATAGCACATTTATACGTCCCAGGCAAGCCTGCTTCCGCGGTCTGTCCGCTTCACGACCAATTTTTGTTCAATCTGTTCCTTCAGCTCTGTCACATGGGAAATAATCCCCACCAGGGTCTGCCCTTCGGCTAACTCATTCAAAATACGGATCGCATGCATCCTGGACGCATCATCCAGGGAACCGAATCCCTCATCGATAAACATCATATCCAGATGAACGCTTCCCGCTGTCTGTGTCACTACATCGGAAAGTCCCAGCGCCATGGAAAGCGCCGCCATAAAGGCTTCGCCTCCGGACAGGGTGTTGACGTCCCGGTCTGAATCCGTGACCAGACTGTGTACATAGAGATCTAATCCCTCATTCCCGCTTTTGCCCGCATCTGATATATCCTTTAATTTCAAAACAAACTGTCCCATGGACATAGATAAAAACCGGCGATTTGCCTCCACAAGAATCCTGCGCAGATACTGGCGCTGCACATATGTCTCAAAATCCAGTTTCACATTTCCGGACAGTTTCCCGTTCGCAGTCTGGTTTAATCCCTGTAAAATCTCATATTCCTCCGCCATCTCACTGCGTTTTTCAAATAATTTTTTCAACCGACCGAAGCTTTCCGAATTCCTTTCCAACAGTGTATTCCATTCTGCCGCCTTCCTGGAAAGTTCCTCCACCATGCGGGAACTCTGCTCTGCATTCCGGCTTAAGGCGTCGATATCCTGCCGCTTTCTTCCTGCGATTTGGCGTTTCAGGCTGTCTATGCGTATCAACGCCTCTTCTGCCATTTTGTCATATGCAGATAAATGATCCTCCAAACGCTGCAAAGCTTCCTGACAACGCACCTGCCACAACAGGCTCCGCTCTTTCGCGTTTTCCAATTCTTTTTGAATCAGTCCTGCCTGCTTCAACGCCTCTGATTTCGTGGCTGACTGCACCTGTTTTTGCAGTTCCCTCATCTGGCCCTCCAGCATCCCCAGGGCTTTCTCAGCCTCATGCAGACGTTCGTTCCACTCACCGGACTGCTGCTGCAGCCGAAGCAGCCTTTCCCGCTCTTCGTCTAACTGTTCCCGGTTTTTTTTCAGCCGTGTCTGTGCCTGTCTGAGCCTGCGCAGAGTCTCTTCCGCCTGTTTCCAATCTTCCTTTGCCTGCCTTACCAGATCAGATACCGCCTCCTCGTCGAAGCGAAGTTCCTCCATTTCCTTCCTGCGGACATCTGCCAGAAGATGTTCTGCGGTTGTCCTGGCGACCAGGTATGCCTGGTTGCTCTCTCCCTCCGCCTGGACCATATGTTCCCAGATTTTCTTATTCTCCTCCGCCTTCTTTTCCGCTCTCTCCAATACCGTCTTATCCGGAATGTCTTCCGAGAGAGCATGTTTGTCCGGGTGAACCCTGGACCCACACACAGGACAAGGCTGGCCGTCTTTCAAATGGCTTGCCAGGACGCCTGCCTGTCCATAAATATATCTTTTCAGCACCCGCTCATATTCCCCATGGAAAAAAGTATAATTCTGTTCCGCTTCGCATACGGCACGATGTACATCCTCACAGGTACTTTTCGCATTTTCCGCCTCTCTCCAGGCTTTCTGAAGTCTCTCGGACTGCTCATAACGTTTTCTTTGTTCCTCGCAGATACTCTCCTGCTTTACCGCCTGCTCCGACACCTCATCCCAATGTTGGAGCGATTCTTCCAAAAGCCGGATCTCGTGTTCCTTATCTGAAATCTCTTTCTGAATTTGCCGCTGCTGTGTTTCCGCCGTGAGCCGCAATCCATCCTTCGCTTTTTTCTCCACCGAAAGATTCTCCAGTTTTTCGTAGACAGGGAGAGCCGCCTCTATCTGCTGAAGCTGCGGAACCAATTCCCGCTCTTTTTTCTCTTGATCGCTGCGCCCCGCCATATATTGTTTTCCCCAGCCTTCCAACTGATCCGCGAAAACATTGCAGTCATCCGGCAGTACGCCAAATGCTGTTTCCATCTTTTCGCGAATATGATCATAACTGCGGTCCTTTGGCAAAAATGGGAGATATTCTTTCATCCGGGCTTGAATCCCCCTCCATTTTTCCATCCGCGGCAGACATTGCGACAACTCCTGCTGTCTCTTTTGCAGCAGGGCAATTTCCTTATAAAGTGTTTCCGTCTGCCGGGCCATGAGCAGTTCCTGCTTCTGCTTTTCCAACTGTTCTCCGGATTCAGCCAGTTTTTGGTCTGTCTCTTTCTTTTTTGATTTTATTTCATTCAACAGATTTTGTATTTCTTCTAAGATCTCATCGCTTCTCGTAAGCGGAAGCTCGCGGATTCTCTGCATCCCGGATTCTTCTCCGCCGGATATCCGGGAAAGTTCGTTCTCACACATCATACAGTTATCCTGAAGCTTCCCATTCAACCCGGCGCACCGCTCCTCAAACTCTTTCGCAATCAGGCGGTAAATGCCTGTATGAAACAGTTTGGAAAAAATTTCTTTCTTTTTCTTAGTATCGGCCGTCAGCAGCTTGCGGAATTCCCCCTGGGCAATCATGACAATCTGAGTAAACTGATCGTAATCAAGCCCGATGATCTCCTGTATCCTGCGGTTTGTCTCGGTTTTCCGGGTAGTCACAAATTCCTCGCCGTCCTCCCACAGAATAACCTCCTCCGATTTTTGGCTCTGGCGGATTTTCCCGTTTTTCTGCTGCACCGTCAAAATGTACTCCGGATTTCTCCGAACAGTATAAATGCTGTCGCGATAAAAAAAGCGGTACTCCACAAAGGTTTTTGCCGTAGGCGCCGCATACTGGCTGCGCATCATATTTCCCGCACGCCCGCCGCCGCTCGTCTTTCCATACAGCGCAAATGTGATCGCATCAAAAATCGTTGTTTTCCCTGCTCCGGTATCCCCCGTGATCAGAAACACTCCGCTCTGATGACCGCTAAAATCAATTGTAGTCTCATCTGCATAGGAACCGAATGCAGAAATCGTCAATAGAAGTGGCTTCATCCGTCCTCCCGCTCCTTCGCATCATTGATAACCTGCTCCACAATAGAAGTTTCTTTTTCATTTAATCTCCGGCCATGCAGTTCCTCAAAAAACCCGGAAAATATCTCCATGGGATCCGTCGTCTCCACATCGACGGCAGTATCCTCCAGAATCGCACGGGTCTGCGTATTGTCAAAACGCACCTGTAAAAGACGTGGAAAATGACTCTGTAATGTCTCCTTCAGTTCATAGGGAAGCTGTTCATCCGTCAGTGTAATACTGACATAATCCTCACAGATATTTTCCCCGGTATTCCCAAGAATTTCTTTTAAGGATCCGCGCAGCTGACGCACACTGCGCATATTGCGAAATGGAATCCGCTCTATAGTCGGCGGGCTCCCCTTTTCCCCCAGAGTGATTTCCAAAATGCCTTTCTCCTGATTTTCCTCACTAACAGAATATGGATAAGGACTTCCGCAATATCGGAAACGGGGCTCTCCGATCTCCTGCCCCCGGTGAATATGTCCCATCGCCGCATAATCAAATTTCCGGAGGGCAGACACATCCACACTGTCAATATTTCCCACCGTGATAACCTCCGATTCCGTGCGCTCCGGAAGCGTATTTCCGTGGACATAAAATTGATGGGTCAACAGCACATTCCTCTGTGACATATCCACCTGTTCCCGCTCAAGCAGCGCTCTCACCGCCTGATCGTAGGTTTCCACCGTTTCTCCACACCACTTGCGTACATGTCCCGGTTTGATAAAAGGCATCAGGTAGAAATTCACTGGCCCATGCTCGTCTTTCAAAGTTATTTTTTGTAAAAATTCCGTTTCTGACTCCGGCGGAATTGCCGATATATAGATTTCCTGATGTGCTAAAAGGCGGCTGGCAAACTCCAGCCGCTCTTTTGAGTCATGGTTTCCTGCGATGAGAAACACGGGTATCCGCGGGGAAATTCCGGATAACTCCGTCAGAAAATCATCCAGCATACAGACCGCCTGTGCGGTAGGAACCGCCTTGTCGTAAATATCCCCCGCGATAAGGATTGCATCCGGTTTCCGCCTTCCGGCAGCCTCCACGATCTGATGCAGGATATCCGTCTGTTCCTCTGTCAAATGATAACGAAATAACTGTTTTCCGATGTGCAGATCGGATAGATGAAAAAAACGCATATCAACTCTCCATCATTCCGCAGATCATATGTTGATTGACATTATAATCCTTGCTGTTTTCCTGTATCCGGATAATATTTTCACCCACAAACATGATCTTGGCTTTGAAAAATCCCGGACTTGCCTCAAACAGGCGGGTCTGATGTACATGAATGTCACATCGTTTTCCCACAAAATAGCAGAATGGATTGACATCCTCATCCCACTCCTGTACTACAAGCTCCTGTTCTTTTTTCAGCTTACGCTCATTCATTTTTACTTCCACAATATGTTTCACATAAGCCTTTGCCACCAGGCCTCTTTTTCCCCGGTATTGAAACAGGATATATTCCCTTCCCGATGAGATAATCCCTACCCGGGCATACCCTACATCCTGTCCAACCAGTGTAATAGTGCACCATTTCCCATGCATCGACGTACAATCGAGATAGACCCCCGGCTCATGCACAATTTTATTTACTTCCATCTGTCAGCCTCCACCACATTTAAGCCCATATTATAGGAACCGCATTTTTTCAATGCGTTTCCTGTCTCGATCCGAAATCAGAATTTCAGGTTTTTCAATAAATCTCCCATGGACGTTCCGATCGACTCGCTCTTCGGAAGCTCCACTTTGATTTCCTCTTCTTCTTTTTTCTCCGCCAGAAGCGCTTTCATACTCAGGCTGATCTTTCCGTCTTTCTTACCGATCACTTTCACCTGAACTTCCTGTCCTTCTTTCAGGACAACGGAAGGATGTTTGATGCGCTCCAGAGAAATCTGGGAAATGTGGACAAGTCCTGAAATGCCATCGCCAAGATCTACGAACGCACCGTAATTCTGAATGGTCTCTACTTTTCCCGTTAAAACAGCGCCTTCTTTGATCTCAGATATTTTGAGGCGTTTCTCCTCATCTCTTGCTTCCTTCAGGATCTCTCTCGCAGACAATACCAGCTTGTCAGCTTCAGAATCCGCAGTGATAATGCGCACCTGAATTTCTTTTCCAAGCCATGCATTCAGATCATCCACACGTTTCAGGCTTAAACGGGACGCCGGAATGAATCCCCGAATTCCCTCCACCAATGCGATGACGCCTTTGTTCACGATACCGGAAATGGTAACTGTCAGTGTCTCCTGGGATTCATAAAGTTCTTTGATCTTTCCCCATGCAAGCAATGTGTCCGTATCCTTTTCCCCATCGCCCATCACTTTGTAAGATTCTTCCAGTTCTTTCTCGAAATCCTTCATTGTCTCTTCCGGCTGTGCGGTCTTCTCTGTCTCAAC
>CAZJSI010000045.1:15985-18999 GCA_964548675.1 uncultured Eubacterium sp.
CTTTCTCGAAATCCTTCATTGTCTCTTCCGGCTGTGCGGTCTTCTCTGTCTCAACTGCCTCTTTTACCTCTTCTGTTTCTTTTGCCTCAACAGCCTCTTTTACTTCTTCTGTTTCTTTTGTCTCAACTACTTCTTTTACTTCCATTGTTTCCATTTTTGATACCTCTTTCCTTTTGTTTATCTGATTGCCTTCTTTGCACAACTTATTTTAATATACGAAATGATGAAAAATAAGTAAAAATCGCTTTTCCCTTAATTTCATCAAACTTTACAAAACTGTATCTGGCCGCTTCCTCTTCTGTCGATGCCACGCCGTCCTGCAATGCCAGCTCTGCCCAACGGCGTCCATCCTCAGAATTATTGCGGTTATCGCCCATGACAAAGTAACATTCCTCAGGCACCTCAAATACATAACCGTCGTTATTCCAGACCCACTCTTCCTTTAGATAGTCTTCTTCCAGAAGTGTTCCGTCTATATAAACTTTCCCTTCTTTGATCTCAACCGTCTCTCCCGGAAGGCCGATCACACGTTTGATATAGATCTGGCTTTCATCCACCGGATAATCAAACAGAATAATGTCTCCCCGCTGCGGCTCGTCAAACCAGTAGGAAAACCGGAAACCGATCAGACGGTCCTTTGTCATGATCGTATTTTCCATAGAGCCGGACGGAACAGTTGCATTGATAATAATAAAATTGGTCAATACCAACACTACCACAATTACAATAGCAAACATTCTGATCCAGCTGAATACCTCTTTTCTCAGCGCACGCTTTCTTTCATCCTCCCGCCGGCGCCGTTCTGTCTTTCTTTCTCTTTCCATGTGCTACTCCTAACTTTCCGGATTGGCAGCTATTCTGATTCAAAGCATTTTACCTCAAATCACAAGCCATACTCTGCTACAGCAGCCGTCTCTCCATATCTTCCACTGCTCTCTCAAATAATGAAAAAGTGTCTTTCATTTCCAATGCTTCAGGAATGGTTCTTGAGATAAGTTCCAGATCGTTTTTTATCTTTTGTTTTACTTTATCCTCCTTCATCCGCCCGATATTAAACAAGATCGACTGATAATGAGTATCATTCAGGCAGCTTGCAATATAGACCCCTGCCAAATGTCCCAATTCATCATACAAAAGATCTCTGCCAAATTCTTCTTCCCTGTCCAGACACCACATCCGGGCAGCTTTCATCGCTGTTTTTTTATTTTTTGTCCGGGCAAAATGCGAATTCAGATTATTACCGATCAACGCCATCTCAAGCCAGCCTTTTAAAAATGAATCCATATACTTCCCGTCTTTCATTTTTTGGTAACGGGCGTCAAACAAAGCCTCTATTTTCTTTATCTCATCGCTGTCATCTATAGCCAGCCGGTCATCCAGCAGTTTTCTGCGTTTTTCCGGGGTCCCTTCCATGTAATAGGATTTCGGCCACTCATATGGATTCTTTTCTTCGACTTCTACCTTTTTTTCTCTAAATAACATAGCTCATCCTGCTTTCTGTCTTTCAATTTTCCTGCAAAGCGCTAATTTTATCAGATATTGATGTCCAATTCCACCGGGCAATGATCGGAACCGAACACATCCGTATGGATTTTTGCATCTTCCAGGCTTTCCTCCAGGATTTTCGATACAACAAAATAGTCGATACGCCATCCGGCGTTTTTCTCCCGCGCCTTAAAGCGATAAGACCACCAGGAATATACTCCGGTCTGATCAGGATAAAAATGCCTGTAAGTATCAATCATTCCGCTTTCCAGCACTTTGGAAAACTTTGCACGTTCTTCATCCGTAAATCCCGCGTTTTTCCGATTCGTCTTTGGATTTTTCAGGTCAATTTCCTGGTGCGCGACATTGAGATCGCCGGCGTAAATGACCGGCTTCGTCTGCTCCAAAGTCTTAATATACGCCAGAAAATCATCCTCCCATTTCATCCGGTAATCAAGGCGCGCCAATTCATTCTGGGAATTCGGCGTATAAACTGTCACAAAATAAAATTTCTCATACTCCAAAGTGATAACGCGTCCTTCATGGTCATGCTCCTCCATTCCAATCCCATAAAAGACTTTCAGAGGACTTTCTTTTGTAAAAATTGCAGTTCCGGAATATCCCTTTTTTTCGGCATAATTCCAATACTGCTCATAGCCTTCCAGATCCAATTGAATCTGCCCCTCCTGCAGTTTCGTCTCCTGCACGCAAAATATATCTGCATCTGCCTCCTTAAAATAATCCAGAAATCCTTTCTGAACACAGGCACGCAATCCATTTACATTCCATGAGATCAATTTCATATCGTTTCATCCTTTTGCTGATATAATTAATAACAAGCCAATCTCAAAATTGTGATTTTTGCTCATTGGTTAAGTATATCACATCCTCTACAATCCGGCAAACATAAAAACCCGTAAATCCTATAAAAAGGATTTACGGGGATTCATTTCATCACACGAACTGCCTATTATGGATGCCGTGACATGCTGTTTCGCATATTATACTTAAAAGTATACCGTAATGCATACTCCCAACAGAGTGGACGAACTTCGTTCGACAAGGTATACATTACAGGTTTATGCAAAATTACTTCGCATAATCTGTCACACGGCTCTCGCGAATGACATTTACTTTTATCTGACCCGGATATTCCAATTCAGACTCAATCTGTTTCGAAATATCTCTCGCCAGAAGTATCATATCTGCATCGCTGACCTGTTCAGGAACTACCATAATACGAATTTCTCTGCCCGCCTGAACTGCAAAAGATTTATCTACGCCTTTGTAACTATTCGTAATTTCTTCTAACTTTTTCAACCTGTTTGAATATGTTTCGAGTGTCTCTCTTCTCGCACCTGGCCTTGCCGCTGAAATCGTATCAGCCGCCTGTACAAGACATGCAATCAGAGTCTGCGGCTCCACATCACCGTGATGTGCTTCCACTGCATTGACAACTACTGCCGACTCCTTGTACTTTCTGCAAAGATCCACACCAAGCTGAATATGTGATCCCTCCATCTCATGGT
>CAZJSI010000046.1:0-5031 GCA_964548675.1 uncultured Eubacterium sp.
ACTAGCTAATAAGCTAATATAATTTTTCATAACTCAAGCTTCCCGGATCCCCCAAGTCCGGGAAGTACTCCCCGATTTCAGACGCTGTACGAAAGTACGGCGCTTTTTTCATAGTTTTCGGTCACGAAAGTGCGCGAAGCACACCTTTTGTTATATCAACGGATTACTTTTGTTCATCCAGATACCGCTTCACGTATTTGCCCGTATAGGACTGAGGCGCCTCTGCCACTTCCTCCGGCGTGCCCTGTGCAATTACGGTTCCGCCCCCATCGCCGCCTTCCGGCCCCATATCAATAATATAATCGGCGGTCTTGATCACATCCAGATTATGTTCGATGACAACGACCGTATTTCCGCCTTCTGCCAGGCGGTGCAAAATATCGATCAGTTTATGGACATCCGCGAAATGCAGTCCGGTTGTGGGCTCGTCCAAAATATAAATCGTCTTTCCAGTACTCCGTTTGCTCAGCTCAGTGGCAAGCTTGATACGCTGCGCTTCACCGCCGGATAGTGTGGTAGAGGGCTGTCCCAGTTTTACGTAGGAAAGGCCCACATCATACAGGGTCTGTATTTTCCGGTGAATGGACGGCAGATTTTCAAAAAATCCAAGCGCCTCCTCCACTGTCATATCCAGGACATCATAAATGCTCTTTCCTTTATATTTCACTTCCAGCGTCTCTCTGTTATAGCGTTTCCCCTGGCATACTTCACACGGGACATAAACATCCGGCAAAAAATGCATCTCTATTTTCAAAATCCCATCGCCGGCACAGGCTTCACATCGCCCGCCCTTGATGTTGAAACTGAATCTTCCTTTTTTGTATCCCCTCGCTTTTGCATCCGGAGTTGATGCAAACAGATCCCGGATCTGGTCAAATACTCCCGTGTAAGTGGCGGGATTTGATCGGGGAGTACGGCCAATCGGAGACTGGTCGATACAAATCACCTTATCTAATTGTTCCAGGCCATCAATTCCCCTGTGTTTTCCCGGAATACATCTGGCCCTGTTCAGGCTTCTTGCCAGATGCTTGTATAAAATCTCATTGACCAGCGAACTCTTTCCGGAACCGGAGACACCGGTCACGCAGGTCATAACTCCCAGCGGAACATCCACATTGATATTTCGCAGATTATTCTCCTGGGCGCCTTTCACGGTCAAATATCCGGTAGGTGTCCTTCTCGTTTTCGGCACCGGGATCGTCATACGGCGGCTGAGATATGCCCCGGTGAGGGAATTTTCGCAGCGCATGATATCCTCGGCACTGCCAACTGCTATGACTTCCCCGCCATGCTCTCCTGCCCCCGGTCCGATATCCACAATGTAATCGGCGGCCAGCATCGTATCCTCATCATGTTCCACCACTATTAGAGTATTGCCCAAATCTTTCAAATTTTTCAATGCAGCCAGAAGTTTATCATTATCTCTTTGATGCAGACCGATACTCGGCTCATCGAGAATATAAGCAACCCCCACCAGACCGGAACCAATCTGGGTTGCCAGGCGGATACGCTGAGCTTCGCCGCCGGAAAGACTTCCCGTCGCACGGCTCAGAGTCAGATATTCCAGCCCCACTTCTTTCAAAAAGCCAACACGAGCGCGGATTTCTTTTAAAACCTGGGCCCCTATCAACTGTTGCTGCTCAGTCAGATCCATATCCTGCAAAAAATCATATAATTTTTTGACAGACATAGATGTAATCTCGTGAATATTTTTTCCTGCCACAGTAACCGCGAGGGACTCTTTCTTCAGACGCTGTCCATGGCACGCTTTACAAGGGGTAATGCGCATAAACGTCTCAAACTCCTGCTTGCTGATCTCCGAGCTTGTCTCCCGATAACGTCTCTCCACATTTTTTATCAGTCCCTCAAATGCCACATCGTATACGCCCACGCCGCGCTGTCCACGATAGTGCACTTTCACCTTTCTGCCATCGGTACCGTGTATCAGCATTTTCCGGATGTCCTCAGGCAGGTCCTGATAGGGAGTATTCAGATCAAATCCATATTCCTTTGACAATGCTTTCAGTGTCGCATAGGTATAACTGGACGGATCACAGGATGACTGCCAGCCGATCACCTGTATTGCTCCCGCAGCCAGAGACAGGCTTTTGTCCGGTATCATCAGATCCTCATCAAATTCCATCTTATATCCCAGACCCAAACATTCCGGGCAGGCGCCAAAGGGATTATTGAACGAAAAGCTTCTCGGTTCAATCTCATCAATACTGATACCGCAGTCCGGACAGGAGAAACTCTGGGAAAACTGAATCGGTTCTCCTCCGATCACATCGACGGTCATCAGGCCATCCGCCAGATTCAGCACATTCTCAATGGAATCTACGAGACGGCGCTCAATTCCCTCCTTGACCACAAGGCGGTCCACAACTATGTCAATATTGTGTTTCTTATTTTTGTCCAGCGCAATCTCTTCTGTCAGCTCATAGACGCTTCCATCTACCTGTACCCGCACGTATCCGCTGCGTTTTGCCTGAGCCAGCAGCTTCTGATGCGTTCCCTTTCGTCCCCGTACAACCGGGGCCAGAAGCTGGATCTTCGTTCTTTCCGGAAGCTGCATGATCTGATCCGCCATCTGATCTACAGTCTGTTTTTTTATCTCTTTGCCGCATTTCGGACAATGGGGAATTCCGATCCTGGCATATAAAAGTCTGAAATAATCATAGATCTCTGTCACTGTTCCCACCGTGGAACGTGGATTCCTGTTCGTTGATTTCTGGTCGATGGAGATCGCCGGGGAAAGTCCCTCGATCTTTTCCACATTTGGTTTTTCCATCTGTCCGAGGAACTGCCGGGCATAGGAAGAAAGTGATTCCATGTACCTGCGCTGTCCTTCTGCATATATCGTGTCAAACGCGAGGGAAGATTTACCGGAACCGGATAATCCGGTCAGGACTATAAACTGATCCCTTGGAATATCCAGATCAATATTTTTCAAATTGTGCTCGTTCGCCCCTCTGATCTTAATATATTGTTGTGCCATATTATTACTCTCTTTTCTCTGTTTGTTCTTAGTGTTGCCTCATCAGGCACTTTCTATATCAGAACTGATTATAACAGATGCAAAATAAAAAGTACAGAGCAAAATCGAACTTTTGTTCTGTACTTTTCCTGATACAGAATGAAGCTGTATCCTCTTTTCACCATATCTTTAACAATCTTTTTGTTTTATACGTCATATTTCCACAATACTGCCCTCTTTCTGCAATACCGCCTGCTTTCCACGATACTGCCCGCACCTTTGACACGATCACCTTCCGTACTGGCACTATGACTCAATCTCACGCAGCATGTTTTTCAGCTCGATCATCCGGTCACGCAGCTCTGCCGCCGCTTCGAAATTGAGCTCTGCCGCTGCTTTTTCCATCTTTTTTGTGACTTCTTTTACCAGCTTTTCCAATTCCTTTTTGCTCATGGATTCCGGATCTTTTTTGAATTCCATCTCCTCCTGAGCCACCTTTTTCGAAATACTGATCAGATCCCGCACAGACTTCTGAATTGTCTTTGGGGTAATGCCATGGGCTTCATTGTAAGCCATCTGAATGCCCCGGCGACGCTCGGTCTCCTCGATCGCCACTCTCATAGAATCCGTGATCGTATCCGCATACATAAGAACATGCCCCTCACTGTTTCGGGCCGCGCGCCCGATCGTCTGGATCAGGGACGTCTCCGAACGCAGAAATCCCTCTTTATCCGCATCCAGGATCGCCACCAGAGTGATCTCAGGGATATCGAGTCCCTCCCGAAGCAGGTTGATCCCCACCAGCACATCAAACACATCCAGACGCAGATCCCGGATGATCTCCGCCCGTTCCAGGGTGTCAATATCGGAATGCAGATATTTGACGCGGATACCGATCTCCCTCATATAATCCGTGAGATCTTCCGCCATTTTCTTCGTCAGCGTCGTGATCAGTACTTTATGCCCCGCACCGGTCTCCCTGTTGACCTCTCCGATCAGATCATCAATCTGTCCCTCTACCGGGCGTACTTCCACCTTGGGATCCAACAATCCTGTCGGACGGATGATCTGCTCCGCCCGCAGCATTTCATGCTCCTGCTCATACACGTTTGGCGTTGCCGAAACAAACAGCATCTGGTCGATTTTACTCTCAAACTCTTCAAAATTTAAAGGCCGGTTATCCTTCGCAGAGGGCAGCCGGAAACCGTAATCCACAAGCGTCGTCTTTCTGGACTGATCCCCCGCATACATTCCCCTCACCTGTGGAATCGTTATGTGAGATTCATCTACAATAATCAAAAACTCTTCCGGGAAGTAGTCCATCAGCGTATTCGGCGGCACGCCAGGCCCAAGTCCCGCAAGGTGTCTGGAATAGTTCTCAATACCGCTGCAAAATCCTGTTTCTCTCAGCATTTCAATATCAAAGTTTGTCCTCTCGGCAATTCTCTGCGCCTCCAGAAGTTTGTCCTCCCCTTTGAAGTAGCGCACCCGCTCTTCCAGTTCTTTCTCTATCTCCACTACTGCCTGATTGATCTTCTCCTGTGGCACTACATAATGGGATGCCGGGAAAATACTGATATGCTCCAACCGGCTTTTGATCTCTCCTGTCAGCACGTCAATCTCTGTGATCCGATCGATCTCATCCCCGAAAAACTCTATCCGGATGGCTGTCTCCCCTCGATCTGCCGGGAAAATTTCCAGCACATCTCCCCGCACGCGGAACGTGCCGCGGTGGAAATCCATATCATTTCTCGTATACTGTATATCGATCAACTGCCTTATCACCTCATCGCGGTCTTTTTCCATCCCCGGGCGCAGGGAAACCATCATCTTCTCAAAGTTCTCCGGTTCACCCAGGCCGTAAATGCAGGACACGCTGGATATGATGATAACATCTTTCCTCTCTATCAATGCTGCCGTTGCGGAAAGGCGCAGCTTATCAATCTCTTCGTTCACGGAAGAGTCCTTTGCTATATATGTGTCCGTGGATGGCACATAGGCCTCCGGCTGGTAATAATCGTAATAGGACACAAAATATTCTACCGCATTCTCCG
>CAZJSI010000046.1:5041-18887 GCA_964548675.1 uncultured Eubacterium sp.
GGGAAAAATTCCTTAAACTCACCATACCACTGTGCAGCGAGGGTCTTATTGTGCGCTATTACCAAAGTGGGCTTCTGCAGCTGCTCAATCACATTTGCCATGGTGAAGGTCTTGCCGGAGCCCGTAACCCCCAATAAAGTCTGGAATTGGTTGCCCTCCTTGAACCCCTGCACCAGTTGTTCGATGGCCTGCGGCTGGTCGCCGGTGGGCTGGTATTCGGAATGAAGTTTGAAACATTTTTGTTCATCTTGCACAAAAGCCACCTCCAAAATCCATAGTCAAAAAGTTTGTGTATTAGGCAGAAATTCGTCGAGGCACATCTTCCATTTTCTCGAAAAGTGCCCTTTCGACGAATTGTGTTCACTCGCATCTATTTTCCAGACGGTACGGAAACCCCGAACCACATGGAAGAATCGCTTCAAATTCAGAATAACTAGAGTACATTATATCAGATTTTATACTGCATGTCCATACTTGAGCGAACGTAAGTTCTTTTTCTGCCATGGATTTTTCCCGGCTATGCAGTGATAGCTACTGCCAGTTTATATCACAGTTTTCTTTTACTGCTATACTCTGCTTATGGCAAAAAATCATTCACATCAATCTCAATTATAATTATTTTGAACAAAAATGCCTGAAACGGCAAAAATATTCAATGACGATTTAGCTGAACATCAACATGATCAGAAATGCAAACTTTCAATAAAAACACCAAAATACATTTTTTACAGCTATACCGAAAAAAACAGGAAATGCTTCCACCACGCATTTCCTGTTTTCGTTTAGTATCAATATCAACAATATTTTTATGCCATTCTTCCACAGCACTGTTTATATTTTTTACCGCTTCCGCACGGGCACGGATCATTCGGATATACTTTCTGTGCCTCACGCTTCTTCGGCGCTTTCTGCAGCGATTCGTCCTTATTCGTTCCCGTTACCTTGGCAACCTCTTCTCGCTCTACTTTCTGTTCAACACGAACGTGGAATAACAGGCGGATCGTCTCTTCCTGTACATTGGCAGTCATATCGTCAAACATTTCAAATCCTGCCATCTTGTACTCTACCAGCGGATCTCTCTGACCATATGCCTGAAGACCGATACCCTCGCGGAGGATCTCCATGTCGTCAATGTGATCCATCCACTTCCGGTCGATCGTCTTTAACAATACGACACGCTCCAGCTCACGGATCATCTCAGCCTCCGGGAACTCGGCTTCTTTCTCCTCATACAGTTTTACCGCGCGCTCTTTGAGCATATGTTTCAGTTCATTTTTATTCAGATTCTGAACTTCATCCAGCGTCAATGGTTTTAACGGGATGACCGGGATCAAAAGCTCGTTCATCTCACGTACATCCCAGGTTTTCTGTCCATTTTCGTCATCTGCCACACAGTTGTCCACCGTATTTTCCACTCTGTCCGTGATCATCTTGTAAATAGCGCTGCGCATGTTTTCACCGTCCAGTACCCGGCGGCGCTCTCCATAGATGATCTCTCTCTGGTCATTCATAACCTGGTCATATTCCAACAGATTCTTTCGAATACCAAAGTTATTGCCCTCGATCTTTTTCTGTGCTTTCTCGATCGCACTGGAAAGCATCTTGTGCTCGATCTGCTCACCCTCCGGCACGCCCAGGGCATTAAACATGGAAATCAGTTTCTCGGAACCGAACAGGCGCATCAAGTCATCCTCCAGGGAAATATAGAACTGGGATTCACCCGGATCTCCCTGTCGTCCGGAACGTCCGCGGAGCTGATTGTCGATTCGTCTGGATTCATGGCGCTCCGTACCGATGATCTTCAAGCCCCCGGCATTTTTTGCCTCCTCGTCCAACTTGATATCCGTACCACGTCCGGCCATGTTTGTCGCGATCGTTACCGCGCCATGCACACCGGCCTGTGCAACGATCTCGGCCTCCAGTTCATGGAATTTCGCATTCAATACATTGTGCTGAATGCCCTCTTTTTTCAGCATTTTACTGAGCAGCTCCGAGGTCTCGATCGTGATCGTGCCGACAAGCACAGGCTGCCCTGTCGCATGTGTTCTGACGATCTCGTCTACAACAGCCCTGAACTTTTCTGCCTTTGTCTTGTAAACGGCGTCTTCTTTATCTATACGCGCGATCGGTCTGTTCGTCGGGATCTCAATAACATCCATGCCGTAAATATCACGGAACTCCTTTTCCTCGGTCAGTGCCGTACCGGTCATACCTGCTTTCTTTGTATATTTGTTAAAGAAATTCTGGAATGTGATCGTTGCAAGAGTCTTGCTCTCCCGTTTTACTTTCACATGCTCTTTCGCCTCGATCGCCTGATGCAGGCCGTCGGAATAACGGCGCCCCGGCATGATACGTCCGGTAAACTCATCTACGATCAGAATCTGGTCATCCGCAACTACATAATCCTGATCCTTATGCATCAGATTATGGGCGCGCAGAGCAAGTATAATATTGTGCTGGATCTCCAGATTCTCAGCGTCTGCCAGGTTGTCTATCTTAAAAAATCTCTCAACTTTCTGTACGCCATCAAGTGTCAGGTTGATGACTTTGTCCTTCTCATTGACAATGAAATCTCCGGTCTCCTCGATCTCGATACCCATAATGGCATCCATCTTGGAAAATTCCTGGCTTGCCTCGCCGCGTTTTAACTGGCGCGCCAATATATCACACGCTTCATAAAGCTTCGTGGACTTGCCGCTCTGACCGGAAATGATCAGCGGGGTGCGCGCCTCATCGATCAATACAGAGTCAACCTCATCAATGATGGCGTAGTGCAGGTCACGCTGAACCAACTGTTCCTTGTAGATAACCATGTTGTCACGCAGATAATCAAAACCAAGCTCATTATTGGTCACATAAGTGATATCGCAGGCATACGCTTTCTTGCGGTCATCATGCTCCATATCATTCAAAACCACGCCGACAGTGAGTCCGAGGAACTCGTGTACTTTTCCCATCCACTCCGCATCACGCTTTGCCAGATAGTCATTGACCGTTACAATATGAACTCCCTTTCCCTCCAAAGCATTCAAATATGCCGGAGCGGTGGAAACGAGCGTCTTGCCTTCACCTGTCTTCATCTCAGAGATACGTCCCTGATGAAGAACGATACCGCCGATCAGCTGTACCCGGTAATGCTCCATACCAAGGACACGTCTTGCCGCTTCGCGGACCGTGGCAAAAGCCTCCGGAAGCAGATCATCCAATGTCTCTCCCTTTGCCAGACGCTCCTTGTATTCTTTTGTCTTTCCCCGCAGCTCCTCATCAGATAATTCCTGCATTTGCGGGCGAAGACCTTCAATTTTGTCCACAATCGCGTTGACCATCTTCAATTCACGCTCACTGTGGGTACCAAAGATTTTTTCTATAATACTCATGAATTTCTCCTGTACATTTCTATTTTTTGACATTCAAGACTCGCTCGCGAGTCCTGGCGCGGGATTCGACTCAACTTCCGCTGACATAATACATATCCGAATCCCTGCTAATCATACTGTACTATTCTACCACTTAATGGGATTTGACACAATACACAAAGCGATGAACGAATTATGAACTTTTTCTAAACGCCACATATCAATCTGTCCAAACGGAATTCCGGTATCCCCCTGCGCAGCATTCCGCCAGCTTCCGCCTCCCGCTCAAAAATGGTCACTCCATATCCTGCTCCTGCCAGATAATGTCCTGCTGTCAGCCCCGCCGGTCCTGCACCGATGATCGCAATATGTTCCTCAAAAACCCGTGTATATTTCTCCGGCTGATATTCCAGATTCTCACTCAGATACCGTTTGATCGAACGGATGGCAATTGGAGTATCGACCAGAATTCCTCTTTTACAGTTCTGCTCACACGGATGATGACAGATTCTCGCACAAACAGAGGGCAGCGGATTCTTATCCCAGATCAGTTTATATGCCTCTTTTTCTTTTCCATGCTTCACCAGATTAATATATCCCTGTGGGCTGATTCCCAGAGGACATCCCGTCGTGCATGCTTTTTCCGTCGCAAGAGATGTCATCTTAGAATAAGTTAAAGTCGGCCTCCCTGTACACTCGGGACAGACACGGCAAATCTTCCTGAAAATCATCTCCCGAAAACCATTTATCCCATTGGCAGTACAACGGCATCATCGTCTCCGTCAGCTGCCGGCTGGCCACAATATCCATCGTCAAATTCTGCATCTTATCACTGTCCACCAAAAAGCTGAAAGATACAAACCCCAGAAAATACTGTCTCCCTAAAACATCAAATCTCTCTCCGTCTAAATTTTCTGCCATTTCTGCAATCAATCTCAAACATTTATCAAGAAACTCTATAATAAGGATCTCTTTGTACGGGAAATAATACTGGACGATCGAACGCTCTACCCCACATGCTTTTGCAATATCTGTAAATGAAGTATTCACATATCCCTTTTCCGAAAATAATTGAATTGCAGTTCTGCTGATCTTATCACGTGCCTCCATATTCCTTGCTCTTCCCACTTATTTTCCCTCCTCAATTTCTTATCGCTGTCTAACTTGTTTCATAATTTTCCATATACCGGATTGTTCTCAAAATCCGGCCTGCTTATCTTCAAAATCATACCATGTGTACCTCCAAATCACAATGATAACAAAAAAATTTTATTTTTCCCGCCGCGGGCATATCCGTGAACAGACATATAGATTTTCCAATAAAAATGTGGTAAAGTAAGGAGAAGTGATATTCAAAATCAAAAAGGAGGATTCTATAATGAGCTATTTATACAAAACAAGAGGAACCTGTTCTACACTGATCGAAGTAGATCTGGATGGCAACATTGTAAAAAACGTAAAATTCACCGGTGGATGCAATGGCAATTTAAAAGCAATTCCAAAACTTGTGGAAGGCTTAACTGTAGAACAGGTAGAAGAAAAATTATCCGGAATTTCCTGCGGCGGCCGCCCAACTTCCTGCAGCGATCAGTTGGCAAGAGCCTGTCGTGCTGCTTACGAAGCCCAAAATTGATCCATTCTGCCCCAAATCATTTATATGACACAAATGGCTCTGATTTACTACCTGCCGCCGGCTTTTACGACCGGAACCGGGAATCGCTTCTGAAATGCTGTTAATTCCCCTGGCATACATTTTCGGAGCCATTATTACTTTTAATATTTGTCTGAATTTTCTGATAATTATACAATATTTTGCTTTTAAACTTTTTATTTTATATTTTTTTCAATATTTTCTATTTTCACTATTGACAAACGCGCTTTTATCAGTTAGAATAATCTCAACAAAACAAACAACCAAAGTTCAAAAACAAAATTTAAGAAAGCGAGGTACAGACCACCAAAAACTTAAGTTAAATCTCAAAAAAACGATATTAAGAACAGGAGGTACGGGCCAATCTACATTTAAATTTTTTTAATCGGATGAACATATTAAAAGAGAGGTATACTCCAATGAACAATTAATTGAATTTTAAATTAATTTTTCGAAACGAGGTAAAGTCCCATGTACTAATTGGATAATTGGTCGAACGAATCTAAAAATCTGAAAATGGAGGTACGGACCACCGAAAGCAGAAGTAATGAGCGGTTTTTTCTCTCACAGTTATTGAAAACGTGATAAGTTACCTGAGTGACAAAGAATAAAAATCAAGATTCAGATGGCATCGTTCAGATATGGATCGGATTTAGAAGATATCATAAGAGAATGAGATACATAGAGTGATAGAAAAAGCACAAAGGACAAGAACAATTAAATATGTATATGAAAATTGAATAAGGAACATACTAATGGGAATACATTAACAGGAGGTTAAGCCCTTGGATAGTATATGTTAGGAAGGCTGCATTGATAATCAGATCAGTGTAGCCTTTTTATATATAAAAAACAATGGCGCCTTTCCATTGTCTCCTGTCTACCATTGTACCCCGTCTACAGTTGTACCCCGTCTGCAATGAAAGAGACCGCATTCATCTGATATGCTCCGCAAAACAATAATTTCTCCCAAATAATCGAAAAATATTGACATAGCTTTCAAAATGGTGCAATATAGTATTGAAAACTACATGCTATCGATTTTGAAAACACATTAGCAGGAAAGGCCTAATTTTATGAAAGAAATTATAATCAGCACAGAGAGCGGTTCCGACCTTCCGGAAAATCTTGTAAAAAAATATGATATCAAAGTTGTCCCGATGCATATCGTCATGGACAATACCCCTTACCAGGATGGAAGCATCCCGGTCGATAAAATTTATGAATATCACAATAAAACAAAAAAGATTCCCACTACTTCCGCAGTAAACGTAGGCGAATATCTTGAATTTTTTAAGGAGATCAGAAAAGAGCATCCGGATAGCATTATCATGCACCTTGCTTATACCTCCCGGGCATCCTGTACATACCAGAATGCGGAGATTGCCATTCGGGATTTTAAAGATATTTATCTGATCGATACCAAAAATGTTTCCGGCGGGTGTACGGCCCATCTGGCAAAAGCATACGAGATCATCCAGGCAAAAAAAGATTCCGTAACCGACTATCAGGCGTTGGCAGATGAGATTCAGACCTGGGCAGACAAAGTATTCTGCTCTTTTATCCCCGGGAATCTGGACTACTTAAAAGCCGGCGGCAGAGTATCCAACGCACAGTACCTCGGAGCCACACTGCTCCGCTTAAAACCTCTGATCGAGATCATTGACGGAAGACTTATTGCATCCAAAAAATACCGCGGTTCCATCGAGAAATTTGTGGACAAGTATATGGAGGACTATCTCGCAAAAAATAATGTATCCCGTGACTGCCTCTATTTAATGTACTCAAAAGGGCTTTCACAGACCGCCCTTGACCGCATGAAAGAAAATGCTGTTCGTTTTGGTTTTAAACGTTACGAGTATGTCATGACAGGATGCGTCATCAGCTGTCACAGCGGCCCCGGCGCCATCGGCCTTGCCGGATGCTGTGAATAAATATCTGCCGTCATATAACTTTGATCTGCAGATCAGTTTTCTTTGACACAAAAAAGAGGGTATTCTCTCCTGTACCATTATTGCAGGAAAGAGCACCCTCATTTTTATTCATTTGAAACTATATCTGGCAAGGAAAGTGTGCTTCGTACACCCTCGCAGTCAAAAAGCTTTGAAAGCACAGCTTTCCTTGCCGCGCCGAGCACGATTGCAAAGCAATATTTTCCATTAGATAAATTTCACAGCCGTTCCGTAGGCGATCACTTCCGCTGCCCCCTGAACGATAGCAGATGTGGAAAAGCGAACATTCACGATCGCATCCGCTCCCATATTCTCTGCCTCACCGATCATACGGTGAATAGCGATATCCCGGGCTTCATCCATCATCTCCGTATAAGCTTTCATCTCGCCGCCGACAAGCGTCTTAAAACTTGAACCGATATCCTTTCCGATATGCTTACACTGGATCGTACTTCCTTTTACCAGACCGAGCATACCAAGATTTTTTCCGGAAATATAATCCGTATTCACTAATACCATAACCATTTACCTCCTGTTATTTTGTTGTAAAGAGGGCGGCCATCTTTTCTATGGCCGCATAACCGCCTCACTACCCATATATTATTATAGCAAATCTTAGAACTGCTTCCCAGTGTTTTATTCCAGATTTAACTTTCTTTTAAGGAAGAAAGTTGTGATCAGGAAGAAGATCACAGAATAAACGGCATCTGTAATGCCCTGTTTTGCCAATAAACTCATCGCAAAATTGTCCCCTGCCAGATCCGTCCCATAGGAATAATCTTCCGCCGATATGATCAGGTTTGTGAACATACCCAGATTGGCCGCTACACTGATCACATTAATAACAATTACGATCACCACAAAAGTAAGGATGCTGAAAAATATCTTGTGCTTTGTTGAAGCAGAGCCGATAGACATGGATGCGTAAAACATCAGCACAATTCTTATCAACTGTACAAACACACAGATGACAAAAACGATCTCCAACGCAGCATTATCTCCAAGCACTTCCCATACTCTTACATCCAAAAAAAATGCCGTCATCTCTTTCCATGCGCCGTTGGTTATAAATACAAGCACCAGAGATATGAGTAATACGCCTACTGCAATGACTTCCCACACAAAGGCGCTGACCGTCTTGCTTACCACATGCATCCAGGTGGGTACCGGAAGCGTATGCATCAGATATCCCTCTCCTCTGAGCAGATTATGATAAAAACGCTCAATGATCAAAAACAGGGTAATAATGATCATAGAAACGATCAAAAGTGCATAAATCATCACAAAAATTGTAAACGCCATCGCATTCCCCTGGGACAGGGATACCATATTGGAGCGTCCAAGCAGCCCTGTTATCGCAGCCACCACAAGCACAGCCAGATAGATCAATCCCAACATCCGGCCCATGGCCTTAAATTCATATTTTAACAATTTTCCTAACATCTGAATACCTCCCTGAACAATTCATCTACGGATTTGTGCTCCGTCTCCCGTATCTCATCGACACCCCGGTGAAATACCAGATTGCCGCGATTGATAAATACGACCTCATCCAACACACGCTCGATATCTGCGATCAGGTGTGTGGACATCACCACCAGTGCATCCTCCGAATAGTTGCGTATGATCGTATTTAAGATATAATCCCTCGCCGCAGGGTCCACGCCGCCGATCGGCTCATCCAGAAAATAAATCTTCGCTTTCCGGCTCATGGCAAGGATCAGCTGTACCTTTTCCTTATTTCCCTTTGACAGTGATTTCAGCCTGTCTTCTCCCCTCAGATTGAGCTGTGCCAGCATTTCCCGCGCTTTTTTGATATCAAAATCGGTGTAAAAATCCTCAAACAGCCCCAGCAGCGCGTCTACATTCATCCACCCCGGCAGATAATTTGCATCCGGCAGATATGATACAAAAGACTTTGTAACCATTCCCGGCTCCTGCCCGTCCAGCAGGATCTTTCCGCAGGTCGGCTGTATCAGACCATTGGCAATCTTGATCAATGTAGTTTTGCCGCTGCCGTTCGGCCCGAGCAGTCCGACGATCCTGCCGCTTTCCAGAGTCAGATTAAAATCGCTCAGGGCCATCACGTTTCCGTAATCCTTTGTAAGGCGTTCACACTGTAATATATTATTGTTCATGCTTATCTCCCTCCTTTTCCTCCCGGATAAATTCTATGATCTCCTCTTTTTCAAATCCGAGATTTTCCATCTGCTGTAAGAAAGTATGCACTGCTTCTCTTGCTGACTGACGCTTCATCTCCTGAATTCTCCCTTCATCATCTGTTACATAGCGCCCACTGGTACGCTGTGAATGTAAAAGTCCCATCCGCTCCAGTTCAGATAACGCTTTCTGCATTGTATTCGGATTAACTTCGGCTTCTCCGGCCAGTTCCCTGACCGACGGAAGTCTGCTTCCCGCCCGATAGTACCCTGTGGCAATGCGGTTCTGTATCTGTTCCACCAACTGAATGTAGATAGAACGGTCATTGTCAAAACTCCATGGCATATCCACATCCTCCTGTTCTCTTTTTGTGTCATTGTATTATTGTACTGTTGTATTATTTGATTAATACAATAATATATTTCGCTGAATATGTCAATACATTTTTTCTTAAAATTTTATATATTTTTCTAAAAAAGTAGTTTTTCACACACAAAAAGTGCTATACTATGGTCATGATTTTCGAAAGACTCAATATAACAGAGGGATATGATATGAAACTTGGACAATATAAAGGAATCCACGCGAAACGCCCGAATATTACAATTTCGGGAAAAGACATTTTAAAAGTTCTGACAAACAAGCAAAAAGAACACTCCGTCGTCACAAATATCGAAGGACGAAGCGCCCAAATGGGCGATCAGGCAATCCTTGATTTCGACGGTGTACAGGATAATACGCCGATTCCCGGCGGAAAAAGCAGAAATTATTCCCTGCTTCTCGGTTCCCACACGTTCGTACCCGGGTTCGAAGAGCAGGTCATTGGCAGGATGCCCGGAGAATGCTTCGACATCTGTGTGACGTTTCCGGAAAAATACCGCATAAAACATCTCGGCGGCAAACAGGTTACTTTTCACACCACCTTGAAACGCCTTCAGCTGCCGGAATACCAGCCGTTGGACGATGATTTTGCAAAGGATTTTTCCGAATATGACACGCTGTCGGATTGGAAAGACGCCATTCGGGAAGAATTAACGCTGCGCAAGGAGACATCTGCATATGAGAAACTTTCCCGTGAAATACTCTCGGCGATCATTTCAAACAGTGAAATACCGATCGATGAGGAGATCCGGGCTGAAATGGCCGAAGAATTATATGATGACTTCCTTTACTCACTGGAGGAAAACCGTATGACGGTGGAAACTTACTGTCAACGCTCCGGCTATACGGAGGATGAAATATGGCAGCAAAAACTGCGTGAAGCTGCCCGAAGCATACAGGAACAGAATGTTTTACATGCCATCGTCTCCAGGGAGAGCATAGAAGTTTCCGAAGAAGAGCTGAGGGAAGAACTCTGCCTGATCGCCGTTGAGGAGGAGGAAGATATCGACGAATTCTGCTCCTCATTAGGAGAAGAAGAGTTGGAAGGAATCGCCGATCAGCTCCTTATGAATAAGGCGTTAAAATTCGTGATCAAACATGCTGTCCTGAGCTGAGACCGGCAGGTGTTTTGCCGTGCAGGAAGCACGGAGTGTATACACATACCTTTTCTGTTCGTAAAACTCAGCATGCATACACATACTTTTTCTGTTCGGGAAACTCAGCATGCGTACACATACCTTTCCTGTTCAGAAAACTCAGCATGCGTACACATACCTTTCCTGTTCAGAAAACTCGGCATGCATAAAAGAACTCCTTTCGCAGATACTATAGGAAACGACGAATGTATTTGCCGTTTCTTATAGCATTGCAATAGCTGCAATGCTATCGCACACCGTATCTGTGAAAGGAGTATTTTTTATGGCAGAAAACAAATTCAACAATAATACAAAGTCCGCCTGCGACCCATGTAAAAACCGGAGCAAAGATGCTGTCTCCGAGGAAAGTCTCTACCGGGCTGACACAGACACCTACGACTACCTGGGCAAATCTGCTTCGGGCACGGACCAGACCGGCATGATTCCAACCGCTCCGCAAAACGCAGCAGAAATTGAATCTTACCAGGATGTGTACCCCTTTGCCCCGCCCCTGTTAAAAAGCACAACGGAAAAAACCGATTAGCCTATTTCAACGCGCTCCGGGTATCTGTCGAAACGTATATGGCGGCACGAAATGCAAAAAACTGATCCCGTATTGCACTCTGCGTATCTGCCGAAACATATGTGACGGCGCGGGGCGCATTTACTAATGTTCCCAAATCCGGCTCTTACACCACATGAAACTGCAGCCATTTTCCCCGCAGGAAACGGATACTGAAAATGATGCCCCGGACCGTCCAGTCTGTAAACATTCCGATCCACACTGCAATCGGTCCAAAACCGTGGACACGGCACAGGTAAATGCATAAACTGACACGAAAAATCCACATCGTACAAGTGGACACGATCATGGAAAATTTCACGTCTCCGGCTGCCCGCAGACCATACGCCGGTATAAATGCAAGTACCCAGACAATCGGCTTTACTATTGTGATGACCGACATCATAAAGAAGCACATGTCGGCACTTTCCGGCTCCATCCCGGCAATCATAGTGATCGGTTTTGTCAAAAGCCAAATGGTAATGCAGCAAATCAGGACAACCACCTCAGCCACAGCTGTCAGCTTTTTGATATAATAAACCGCCTGATCCTTCTCTCCGGCTCCAATGCACTGTCCCACAACTGTCATCAGGCCGATGCCAATACCGATAGCAGCGATACCGTTCAAGTTTTCCAGAATGATGGTCATCGCCTGGGCAGCAATAGCTGTCGTCCCCAGTGTAGAGACCGTAGACTGGATTGCCAGCTTGCCAAACTGGAACATGCCATTTTCAATTCCCGAAGGGATTCCAACCGCAAGAACAACACCGATCAGGGCAAAATCCGGACGCAGTTTAGCATAATTACGTATCACGATTACCTGATTTTGACGCCGTTGGAACATGATCATAACAACTGACATGACAATTCTCGACACGAGTGTGGCAATCGCAGCTCCTGCCACTCCCATCTGGAAACCGAAGATCAAAATGGCATTTCCACCTATATTGATAAAATTGCAGATCACTGACACGGTCATCGGCAGGCGGGAGTTGCCTTCTGCCCGGAAAAAAGCAGAATTCGCATTAAACAAACCGATAAAAGGATAAGAAATTGCTGTAATTAAAAAATAAATCTGAGAATTATCCATAACATCCTGCTCTACATCGCCAAAAATCACCTGCAGCAGCGGATGTCTGAAAATAATGCAGACAGCCATCAAAACCGTTGCAATAGCTGCCATAGACAAAAATACCTGCTGAGCAGCCCGGTTGCTTGCCTGCGGCTCCTTTTTCCCCAGATACTGGGAGCAGATGATCGTTCCTCCGGCCGCCAGTGCCGCAAACACCTGGATCACCAGCACATTGATGGAATCCACCAGGGAAACGGCGGAAATAGCCGCACTCCCCACATTGCTCACCATAATGGTATCGATCGTCCCCATCAGGGAATTCAAAAGCTGCTCTATCATCAACGGAACGAGCAGCGCCTTTAAATCATGATTTGAAAACAGTAATTTACTTTTATTTATCTGCGTTTTTCTCATTGTTCTCCCACCTTTTCTCCCCGGTATGGCAAAAAGCTGTCAAAAATAAACATATCAAATCTCTGTCTCGCGCCGGCCAGATCCTGTTCACTCCTGATCGTCCAGGCCGCCGTCTTTACGCCAAACAGTTTCCGGCACAACCGGAATACGCCTTTTTTCTGATCTTTATGATTGTATGAGATAAAATCCGGTCTCGCGCAGAAATTCAGCATCAGATTTGTAAGGATAAATTTCACGAATACAGGCATTTTCACCGGATCTTTTCTAAAATCCATGGAGAGCAGCCCCCGGATCACCTGGGGCATATGCCTGCGGTACCAGGACAGGGCAAGCGGATTGAAACATTCGATACAGTATGTCCCACTATAATCCGACAACATCTCCGCCACCGCTTCGGTTGTCTTTTTATAATCTAACCCCACTTTGATCTCCACCACCAGAGGTACTGCACCGTCCACCAACGCAAGGACATCCGAAAAGAGAGGTATCCGCGCTTCAGACACCCCCAAAGGATATTGTTTTAATTCTTCATAAATATGATTTGTAATTTTCAGATTAACTCCCGCCATCCGCTTCATATCCCAGTCGTGAAATACGACAAGCTTCCCATCTGATGTCATCTGCACGTCCATCTCGATGCCAAAGCTGCCCCGCATCGCCTTCTCAAACGCCGGAATCGTATTTTCCGGAGCATCGGAACTATTGTCGAACAACCCGCGATGGGCAATCATCGTATTTTCAAACGGACGAAGCTTTGTCCTCCGGCCGGTACCCGGATGTATCATCAGCAGGGCAAGCCCGCAAAGAGCGGCACATACAGCCGCTGCCACTAAGATCCATACCATCATTTATCCCTCTTGCATCACCTTATTCAGGAAATTATTCCACTCCACAACAGCCTTATCAAACTCCGCCTCAAACCAGTAGGTATCCTCTTCTCCCACATCGACAGCCACTTCACAGCACAGTTTTCCCTCCTGCGAAGCCGCCTTTGGGGTCAACACAAATACACTGCCCCCCGTCAGGAGCCGGAATGTCTTTTCATAATCCTCCGGAAGAATATCCCGATCCGGTACCTCTTCCAAAAGCACATTGTTGGCATCATAATATTTTGCCCCCTCGAGAAGAAACTTTGTGATAACCGGATTTTTCAGCCGTATAC
>CAZJSI010000047.1:0-3531 GCA_964548675.1 uncultured Eubacterium sp.
TGCACTTTTATCGGTAACTTTTGTCACTTCCCCAACTACTTCACCGAAAGAATACTCTCCATTCTCTACGATAAGGCTCTTATAGTAAGAAGGCGCTTCGCTCAATACATAATAGGAATAGCTCTCCTCTTCAAATAAAGCTTCTTTTCCCGTGTAAGTAGTGGTAGATGTCTGTCCGCGGTTTGTTACGGTAATCTCTAAGGTATCATCATCCGTTACTTCTGTCTTTCCTTTTGACCACTCCTCAAACTCTTCCGTTGACATTTTTACAGGGAAAGTCACTCCTGTGATCTCGCTTCCGTCCTCGGTATGATAGGATCCGCCTGCAAGACTTCCTGTCTTTGTTTTGGCTTTTGTTGCTGATGTAAACACATCCACAGGCACGTCATTGTTATTCAGGTCTGCTTTATAGAACTCAGCATACGGAATATTAACCAAAACATATACATAATCTTTCTCTTTCAGCGCATTCACAGCGGCATTCAACTCATCTGTTGCTGTCTGTACTTTGCTTTGAGATATATTTGACGAATCTTTATTTACAGTTTCCAGTAAACTCTGTGCAGCGCTTAATTTCGCCTGCATTGCATTCCAGGACACTGATTCATAAACATCTTCTTCCTTTTCTCCCGCATTCTTAATCGCATTACTCAGCGCTGTTTTATCGCTCTCTGTCACGCGTAGCACAAGAGCCTTGATCGCAGAATCCAAATCATTTAACGCACCGGAAATTGCCTCTGATGATTCCTTTTCCTCTGCGGCTGTTTCTGCATTTGACAGCTTTGTCTGTAATGCGCTCCAGGAGTCTGAGGTATAATCAGCTTCCGCTAATTTTCCAGCCTCTGCAATTTTTGCTTCCAATACAGTCACATCGAGTTCCGGTGCCGGCTCTGCCTCTGCCTGCTCCAACGCTTTTGAGACAGCTTCAACGATTGCATTAGAACTACACGTTGCAGTGGTGACAGCATCAATTTCCTCTGTACTGTTCTTATCGATAATACTAGCGGAAACTCCGTTTATTGCTCTGGTAGCATACTTGCCATTCGTGCTCGCAATCTCCTGATCCTCTGCATAATCTACCGAAGTTATCTTTCCGCCAGAAACCTCTACGGTTACAGAAATATCATACGCGTCAAAATCATGATATTCATCCGGTTCCACCGTCGCCGTGCCGGTATATGTACCATCTTTGTAAGATGATGCAGTACCATCAGCAGCTAACGCAGATGCCGGGAAAAGGCTCATAACCATAGCTGCACTCATGGCGCCGGCAAACATCTTGGTCAGAAATTCTCTTCTCTTCTTCATTGTTTCCTCCTTATATTTTATAAATTTATCAAAAATTGGTTTAACCAACTAATGATCTTATTAAAAAAGAGACCTCTCTCATGCATATGCAAATTGGAGGATCCCCTGCCAGGTCTTCCCACCCGGAACACTTCGTCCGCATGAGAAAATTCAGTTTTAATTCTTATGTTTCCCTTTACTTACGTAAAGATACAACTAAGTCTTATTAAATACAGCTACCTCGTATTTCACATTTATAATTTTTCTTAGCATAATCTAACTTCATATTTGAAAATTAACAGACTTTCCGTCTGTTTCAATCTTTTTCAGCTTTAAAACTCTTTTTCAACCTCTATGTATTGCTTTTTTCCCCTCGGAACCGATTGCCGCCAGAATCCTGCCTGACACAATGCCGATGATCGTACCGGTTACAGCTCCCGCAATCAAAAGAGCCGGTGCATAGTAGCCAATCTTTATATTCTGTACAACGAGAACCGCCATCAGAAGCTGTCCCATATTATGGCTCACTCCGCCTGCAATACTCACTCCAAGAATGGAAAAACCTTTTATTTTCTTCAGCAGCAGCATCACCGCAAAACTCAGCAATCCTCCTGCCAGGCTGTATATAATGGACATGCCGCTGCCAAACATAAATCCGGCCAACAGGATCCTGACGACAGATATGATCAATACCTCATGCGGTTTCAATAAATATAATCCGATCACAATGACCAGATTGGCAATCCCCAGTTTTATTCCGGGAATGCCAAAATTAAAGGGAATCATTGCCTCCACATAACTGAACACCAGAGCTAACGCCACAAGAATAGCACAATATGATACTTTTTTTGCCATGTGATTCCTCCTATCATCTTCTGCCTCAATCATTTATCAGTAATCCTATAAGCCCATGTACTTGAAAATGGCAAACAACAATACCGCACGGATCAAGGTAAACCAGATCTCATTGCCGCGAAGTTTTTTAATTCCGGTATGTACATTTTTCTTAGGACAGATGTCAATGCACTTCTGACACTGGAAACAATCTCCTTTTATCTCATACTTCCTTGTCGCAGGGAGCTCGATATTGGAAGGACACCTTCTGGTACATGCGCTGCATCCCTTCAGGCAGTTGTCCCTCTCTCTCACCAGGCCAAATAACGGGAGAACCGGAATCAATGTAAATACAGCCCCCATCGGGCAGAGGAAACGACAGAAAAACCTGTCCTCCAGACACATCCCGATTATGATCAGCACCAATAATACAATCCCCGGAATATAATCTCCCAACTGAAAATTTCCCGCATGGAGCATGGAAAACACAGTCCATGGGTTTGCAGGCTGAACACTGCTAAACGCCCCTTTAAAACAAAGGAAAATGATAATAATCAATACCACATATTTCACAACCGGAAGTTTATCGCTTAACTTCTCCGGAAATTTCAAAGGTTTTTTCTTTAGTTTTTTACAAATTGTCAAGTACAGCCATCGAAAAAAGTCTCCCATACTTCCGAAGGCACAGGCAAACCCGCAAAAGAATCTGCCGAAAACAAAAGTAAAAATACAGATTGCGATCAACACGCTGACAAATGACGTCAACTCCACCGAATCAGCCATGCCAATCTGATTAAAAATATATTTTATACCCGCAAATGCAGAGGTATAAATGGACGGGATCAAAAGAAAGAAAACCAGCTGTATTGCCACCCTGACCCAGGCGTGTATTTTCTTCTGATCTATTTTCTTCTTTTTTTTAGTTACAGTTACTTCACTCATGTTACTTTGCCGCTTTCTCCAATGCTATTGTTACGGCATCTTTGATGCCGGTTGAGCTGAATGTAGCTCCGCTGATCGTATCCACCTCTGCGGACTGCGCCTCTATGATCGCAGGAATAATATCTTCAGCCATGGCGAAATATGCGCCATCCTCTTTTTCTGCGGAAAGCACATTTACTTCCGTGATCTTTCCGTCCTCAATCACAACTTCCATGCTGACCGGACCGCCAAAGCCCTGAGCTTCGCCAGTGTATGTTCCATCCTCATACCCGGAACCCTCATTCAGTTCAGCCATCGCCTCCTGGTACTCTTCCAGAAGCTGCGCTTCTTCTGCCTCCCGGGCGTAGATCACATTGTTATATGCCATGATAATTCCAATTACTGCGGCAATGCTCACGATTCTTGTAAAAAAAGTTTTCATTACTCACTTTCCTCACTTTCTTCACGGTTCACGTTCGCTTCCATTTT
>CAZJSI010000047.1:3631-18652 GCA_964548675.1 uncultured Eubacterium sp.
CTCTTCAATGTCATCGGCATTTTCACCGTTCCAGTCGTCCTCAGTGATTCTTGCCTGATTCAACGCATCCAGCACAGCATTATAAATAGACTCCGATGAATAGGTTGCTCCGGAAACAGCATTGATCGTATTCTCATCCGTTGACGGGCTGCCTGTATCAACATTCATCTCTGTATTTGCATCAATTACTTTCAAAGCTAAAATCTGGCTCAGTACTCCTACATAAGTTGACCGTCCCTCTGCCGCTCGCTTCAGATATGATTTGTTTGCCGTTCCTTCTGCATAAGGCACGCCGTCTTCCGTGACATTGGAAATATCGACGATCTGATCATTTTCGATTGTTACTGTAAGGCCAAGTTCGTAATCAAATTCTCCATACTCAATATCTGTACATCTTGCAGTGCCGGTGTAGGTTCCGTTTTTGTAAACAGAGCCTTCCTGCTTTTCATCGCCATTATTATCCGGCTCCTCCGCATCGCCGTTATTACCCGGATTCTCCGCATCGCTGTTATTACCCGGATCCTCTGTATCGCCGTTGTTTTCCTCATCCGGTTTTTTATTATCGTCATTTCCCGGATTCACAGCGCTGTTTCCGCCGCTCGGATCGGTCCCCGGCTTTGTATTTCCGCTGTTTGCTGCCTCTGTTGCAGCTTTTGCAGATTCCAGAGCCGCCTTCACCGCGCCAATAATACCATAAGAACTGTAAGTTGCCCCTGAAACAACATCCACATCCGTACTCTGTGTGTTGATCATGCTTGCGATCACACTCATTGCATTATTAAAATATTCCTCTGTCTCATCCTCATGCCCCGTCACTTCAATTTTGGTCAATGTCTGATCTTTGATCGTGACGGCAACAATGACATCTCCGCCCCATCCTTCTGCGGTTCCTGTATAGGTTCCGTCCAGATAAGGGAATTTCCCCTCAGTAGACGGTTTTGCATTCGCGATTTCCCCGGCGCTGTCAACACGTTCCGGTTTACTCGGCGGCAGTGTCTGGCTGCCTGCTGCCTCTTCCAGTTTCTCTGCGGCAGAAGGATCAACAGCCGCCTGGCTCAGTGCATTTCTCACCGCCGTGATCAGTCCCACGGAACTGTATGTTGCTCCGGAAACGGTATCCACATTCGTGCTCTGTTTCTCTACGATAGTGGCAAGAAGCGCCTTTGCGCGGTTAAAGTAAGCGGCATCATCTTTATTGGAAACCACTTCGATCGAAGCGATTTTCCCGTCACTGATAACTACTTTCACCGACAATTCTCCGCCAAATCCGATTCCGGTTCCATAGTAGGCGCCGTCCTTATATGCAGATGCATCCTCCACTTCAGACACATCAGTGGATCCCTGCGGCTCAACCGGGTCTGGCGTTTCACTGTTATCCACTTCACCTGTCAATGCATTTTTTACCGCATTGATAATTCCTCTTGAGCTGTAAGTTGCTCCGGAAACAACATCCACATCCAGGCTTTGGTTAGAAATAATACTGTCGATAACTCCTTTTGCACGATTAAAAAAGGCATCATCATCTGATTCGCTTACAATATCAATCTGTGTAATTGTTTTATCCTCTATCGTCACATCTACCGTGACTTCTCCGGAATACCCAATGCCGATCCCTCTGTATACGCCGTCATCCAGATCCCAGTTTCCAACTGCCATAATATCGTCATCCGCCGCAGCCGGCTCCTCTTCCTCCACCTGAGCCGCATGTGCCTCGATTTCATATTTCGGCAGCTCATATCCTGTTAAGGATGAACCGATGCAGGCGCCGACAATAACTACGGACAACAGTGGTCCCAACAATTTTGCATGTTTCCAAAAAGACATTTCTTATCTCTCCCTTTTCACCAAATCTAATCTATTCCTCTAAAGCAACCACATGAGTTACGTAATCCGACTCAAAAAAATCCGCGATACCCTCTGTGACATAAACTTCCTTATTTTCATCAATTAAAATCGTATCGAATTCATCACTGTGCTGGCGCCAGTATTCAATTGCCTGATCTTTTCCCATAATAAACAGAGACGTGGATAATCCGTCCGCAAGAGTACCGTCCCCACTGACTATCGTCACTGAAGTTAATCCGCTGTCTGCCGGATAACCTGTCCTCGGATCAATGATATGGTGATACTTTACTCCGTCTTCCTCAAAATATCGCTCATAACCGCCGGAAGTGATTACCGCAACATCGCTGACAGAAAGAACACCGATATAATCACTCTCATCATCCGGGTTCTGAATCGCAACTCTCCAAGGACTTCCGTCAGTTTTAGTGCCGAGCACCTGGACGTTTCCGCCCAGGCTGACCAGGCCGCTGGTCACGCCATATTCCTTATATATCTCCATGATCTGTGCAGATGTATAACCTTTTGTAATGCCGCCCAGGTCTATCTGCATATTTTCCGTATCAAATGTAATCTCTCCGGATTCCTCGTTATAATGGATCTTGGACGCATCCGCCAGTTTCAGCAGATCAGCCAGTGTATTTTCATCCGGAACTTTATACTCCTGAGATATGAATCCCCACTCATTCATGATCGGATAAATTGCAATATCAAAAAGCCCGTCTGTGGATTCATACAGATCCAGGGATTTCTCCACCAGATAACCAAGCTCCGGCGAAAGAATTCCGCTTCCGTTTTCATTCACTTTATATATCTCGCTGTCCTCATCACCGATGGAGATCAGGGCATCCAAACGATTAATTTCATCTACTGCCGCGTCCACCGCTTCCTTGCACCGACTGCCATATGCTGTAACAGTCATGTAAGTATCCATCGCAAAAATATCCCGGCTGGCTGACGCATTCGCATCTTCCTCCGTTTCTGAGGATTCAGGACTGTCAGCAGATTCTTCAACTTCAGTTAAAGTAGATGTATCACTTTGCTCACCACTGTCTGTTCCGCCGCATCCGGTCAATGCCAATATCAGGGTCAGTACCGGAATCAATATGTATCTGTATTTCATCGGGTAAGTTCTCCTGTTTTCATCTGAAATAATCACTTGTTATTGATATAATTTATCGCTAACATCAATTAGTCTAAATTAACCTTAGTAAGTATAGCTTTTAATCATACGAATGTCAATTCTTAATATTTTATTCAATCGAGAAGTTTTCTCAATAGCAAAAAATCATATATCACGCATCTTTCTCCCGTAGGGATGATTTTGTATGATAGGAATATTGCAGAGCAATTTTCCGACATACAAAAAAACAGAGCCAGTGAAATTTCTTTCTCCGACTCTGTCTCTTTCTTTTATTCCTACCACTTATCCGGTTTATCAGTTTTGACCGCAACTATGACTTCCACAGTTTCCGCCGTGATGCTCGCCATGGTGATCGCAATTCGGCTGCGCACTGGCATCCAGCTCGTTATTCAAAAATGCGATCACTGCCGCATCCGCACTGCCGGATACGCCGGCATACAGTTGAATCCCCACCGTACTTAACGCCTGTACGGCACCGCCGCCGATTCCGCCGCAGATCAGGATATCCACCTGATGCTCTTTCAAAAATCCTGCCAGCGCCCCGTGGCCGCTTCCGTTTGTTGAAACCACTTCCGCACTGAGCACTTTATGTTCTGTAGCATCATAAATTTTGAAAGCCTCTGTGTGTCCGAAATGCTGGAACACCTGTCCGTTTTCATATGTTACTGCAATTTTCATATCTTGTTTCCTCCAAATTATCAACCTGTTTAAAATTTTAACACGTTTCCAACAGATGTCAAATACTTTGGAAGATTATTCCGCTAATACAGGCTTGCAAGGATATCTACGCACTTTTCAATGCCCAATGCGCCGCTGTTCAATGTGATATCATAATTTTCCACTGCTCCCCATTTCATATCCGTATAGAACTGGTAATAGGTTGCGCGGCGTTTATCTTTATCTTTCAGTCGTTTCTCCGGCGCTTCATTACTCTCGCCATATTTTTCCACGATCCTCTTTGCGCGTTTATCCAGATCCGAATGAATAAACACAGTCAGACAGTCAGCTACATCCCTCAGAATATAATCTGCGCATCGTCCTACGATCACACAGGATTCTTTCTCTGCTAATTCCAGGATCACCTTTCTCTGAATATTCCATATATAATCCTGATTGGAATATCCGTTAAAATCACGTCCCGCAAAAGCGTTGACAAACCAGTTTCCATGAGCAGTATACTCACCCTGCTCCTTTATATATTCCTCGGTAAATCCGCTTTCCTCGGCAATTTTTGTAATCAATTCAAAGTCGTAGCAGGGTATTCCCAACTTTGCTGCCACTTCTTTTCCAACCGTCCTTCCCCCGCTGCCAAACTGACGGCTGATCGTGATCACTCTGTTTCCCATCTTATAACCTCCTTCTACCCGGCAATGCCCCCATTGTTCCGGAATTTTGTAAAGAACAAAAGTGTGCTCCGTACACTTTCGTAATCAAAAATTTAGAAAGCACAGCTTTTCCACAGGACACTTCGTAGTGTTCCGCGCGCGTAGCTGCGCATCGTTTTCCCGTAGGGATTTTATATCATAGGAATATTGCAGAGCAATTTTCTATGATATAAACAGCGTGTGACACAACTGGATTTATGCTTCCTGCCACACGCTGTGACTATATTATAGAATATTTTCCTCTATTTTTCAAAGGGATTTTAAAATTTCCTCTCGTGCGAGTGCGCATACTATTTTTGTAATATAGAAAATCCAGAGGACTTTCCTACATTACAGAAAAAGAGCACCGCTCCATAACTTGATGTTATTTCGCGACACTCCTCCTCTGGCATAACTAAATAGGATAGAAAAGTAAAATAATGATATTTCTCCGATACAGGTTTTCTGCCCGCGCCCACAAAGACGAAAGGCATCTCACATTTAATATAATTCCTGATAAATCTTATATACCCTGGCTCTGTCCAAGGGCACAAAATTATTATTCATCAGCCGGGTCTGTGTTTCCATGACACTGTCTGAAAAAGTATCCAGATCCTCTTTTGTGACGCCGTATTCATGAAGAGCTTTCTTCGGCAGTACCTGGTTGAGCAGGCTCTCCAGTTTGTCATAAACATCGGCCGTATCGCATGCAAGCAGTGCTGCCAGATAACGGTTCATAACGGCAATTTCTCCGTCTGACTTAATTTCCATATAATTTTTCAGAACGCCCGTGAACATTGCGTAATTGCTCTCCCCATGAGGAACGTGGTAGGTTCCGCCGAGCGGATAACTGAGTGCATGCACAGCGGCGCATCCTGCCGTGCCAAATGCCAGTCCGGCATAATTACTGGCAATCAAAAAGTCCTCAATCAATTCCGGAAGAACATCTTTTCCCTCACGGATCAGCTTCTGATAAGAAGTGATGATCATTTCAATCGCTTTATAGCCAAACATCTTTGTGTAAGCCGTCGCTTTCGGTGAAAGACTGGACTCCACTGCATGTACCAGGGCATCAATGGAACTGGTTGCAAATACCGGGAACGGCAGCCCTTTTAAAAGCTCCGGGATCAATACAGCATAATCGGCAAACATCGCCTCACCCGTCAGCCCCATCTTTACTCCCATGCGGGTACGGTTGATAATAGAAATATTTGTAACTTCGCTCCCTGTACCGCAGGTTGTCGGAATGATGATCAGCTGGCGGCATTTTTTCAGAGAATCTTTATGATCATACAGATAGTCCACATTCTCGCTGTTGGTCACTGCCAGTATTTTTGCAATATCAATGACGGTTCCTCCGCCGATGGCAATGATACGCTCCGCTTCTCCTGCCGAAGCTTTCTCGATAATAGCGTCTACCATAATATCGGTAGGCTCACCATTGCCGTATTCTTCCTGATAGATCGTCTGTACAGGAAATTCTTTCGTGTCAAAATATGGCTCAAATATGTACTTATTTGTCAGCACAAGATCTTTTTCGTTCAGCCCAAAAGATTCTGCAAATTCCCGGCAGCTGTCAAATTTATGCAGCTGCGGGCGGAAAATAATCTGTTCCATGGTATCCTCCTTTATTATGCCCAAATTTCTTCATCTGTAGGTACTGCAGCATCTTTATTGTACTGACCAATCTGTGAAATATTGATCAGATGTGTATAATTCAGGTTTTCAGAGATACTGTTGTTGCCCCAGGAGCCGCATCCCAGTGTAGTTGTCGGGGAGAAACCATTATAAAGGCTTCCTCCTGCCCCTGTGGAAGAGGACTGATTTACGATTAGACGGCTGACTGTAAGGTGCTCGCCTGCATATTCAACATGGCTCTTATCATTGCTGTGAAGGGAAGCAGTATGTCCCTTTCCCTCAATATTCAAATCTGTCTGTGCCTGTTCTACCGCATTCTCAAATGTATCATAGGAAGCTGCGATCATAACCGGACACATCTTTTCACGGCACAGAGGCTCATCTTTTCCGATCGACCTTGCCTTTAACAGAATCATACGGGTTCCTTCCGGTACTTCTACTCCCGCAAGTTTTGCAACTGTCTGAACGCTCTGCCCTACTACATGGCGGCTGATTGGACCGTTATCCGGGAAGATGGCATCGGCAAATTTCGCAACTGTCTCTTCGTCCTCTATATAATAAGCGCCGTTTGCTTTAAAAGCTTCGATACCTTCATTGTACAATTCCTCCGGAATCATAACAGCCTGCTCACCGGAACAAATAATTCCGTTATCAAAAATTCTTCCCGCAATGATCTTGGAAGCCGCATCGTTCAAGTCAACACCGCGGTCAATAATTACCTGTACATTGCCGGGGCCTACACCGAGCGCCGGTTTCCCGCTGGAATATGCAGATTTTACCATTCCGCTTCCGCCCGTTGCAACGACCACATCCACTTCCCTGATCAGTGTATTTGTAAATTCGATGGATGATCTCTCGACGGTCTGAATCAGGTCGACCGGAGCGCCAAATTTTTTCAATTCTTCACGGAACAGATCAACGACATATTTGTTGACTTTCTCTGATCTCGGATGTGGGGAAACAATGATCGCATTCTGTCCTTTCAATGCGAACATAGCATTGCACATAGGTGTTACTACCGGGTTTGTAACCGGTGTTACGGCTCCGACAACACCCTTTGCTTTTGCCACACGGATAATGCCGTTCTCTTTATTCTCATCAATAATGCCGACAGATTTCTTACCTTTCAGACCGTTCCAGATGCATTTGGATTTCCCATGGCATTTTGCCACCTTATCCTCATACACGCCCATGCCGCTCTCTTCCACTGCCATCTTTGCAAGTTCTTCCGCACGGTCATATACCACCTTGCCTATTGCGCGTACGATCGCATCCACCTGCTCCTGTGAAAAGGATTCGAATTCCTGCTGAGCCGCTTTCGCCTTTGCGACTAATTCCTGAACGATTTCATTTACTGTCTGTTCCATCTCTTTATTCCTCCTTAAAAATATGTATTGTTTTGCCTTAATATTTGTACTGATCCTATGACTGAGCTTCGCGCTTTGCATCTAATTTCCTATTTCTTGCATACAGCAGCATATCGATCGTAATTTCGATAATGTTGATAAAATAAAATACAAAGCCCAAATAAAATAACCAGTCAAAAGAAGAATCTATACCCAGCTGTAAAAACTTGCGTACAATTCCAAACACATAACCGATCCATATAAACACCTCAAAAAACAGGCTTTTTCCTTTTGCCGTCCTGGATGTATAGGATTTATAAATAGATACGGGCCATGAAAGGCCAAAACAAATGATCATGAGTGCTTCTAATAAGTGAACCATCTCTTCCCCCTTTACTTTTTCTGGTGAATAGCGTCATTTAAATACCGGTATAATTCCGGCCTAAATTTCGGATGTGCACAATTCTCAATAATCGTTTTCGCACGATCGGCAAAATCCAGTCCGCGAAGATCCGCAACTCCCTGTTCTGTGATCAATACCTGGATCTCATGAATGGTATGATCAATATGGCTGCACAGCGGAACAATGCAATTGATATCCCCGTTCTTCGCCGTTGATTTTGTGATAAATACAGACAGTCCCGCATTCTGGCAGTAATCCCCCGATCCCCCGACGCCGTTCATCAGACGGGTTCCGTTGATATAAGAAGAATTTGTGTTGCCGTAAATATCCGCTTCAATCACCGTATTGATGGCGATAACCCCCAGTCTTCGGATTACTTCCGGATGATTGCTGATTTCCTGCGGCCGCAGGACAACTTTGTCTTTATATTTATCAAGCTTCTTATAAAATTCCCCCTGCTGATCTTCGGAGATTGTCAAAGATGTTCCCGAAGCAAAATCCACCTTTCCGGCATCGATCAGATCAAACATGGAATTCTGAAGCACCTCAGAATATACTGTCAAATGCTCAAAATCGGAGGTTCTCAGGAAATCCAGAACCGCGTTTGATACACTTCCGACGCCTGCCTGAAGCGGCGGCAGCGGATCAGGAAGCCTTCCTACTGCCATTTCCTGTTTCAAAAATGAGATCAGGTGCTGCGCCATCTGTCTGAAATCCTCATCCGGCGGAACAACCTTTCTGCCGCTGTCTGGAACCGTGCTGTGAACAACCGCCGCCACCTTTGAAAAATCGCAGGGTATCGAGGTTGTTCCAATGCGGTCTCCCACCGACGTGATCGGAATCGGCTCAGTGTACGGTACTTTTTTCGGGGAATAAATATCGTGCATTCCCTCGATCACTTCCGGAACACAGGTATTGACCTCGATGATAATCTTGTCTGCATATTCTACATAGGTATTGGAACATCCCACAGATGTAGTCGGTATCAGGTTTCCGTCCTCGGTAATGGCAGCTGCCTCGATGATCGCCACATCTATATGATTCAGATAATTGTTTTTTATCCAGAGCGGCATCTCGCTCAGCGGCAGATCATGATAATGTACTTTTCCGGCATTGATCGCATTGCGCAGATCCTTATTTGTCTGATAAGGCATACGGGCTTTGAGCGCTCCCGCCCTCGCCAGTTCTCCGTCAAATTCATCGCCCAGAGACGCTCCTGAATAAACAGTCAGATCCAGCTTTTCCCCGGCTCTTGCCCGTTCTGCCAGGGCTCCGGCTACCATTTTGGGATATCCGGAAATGGTAAAGCCGCTGACACCAAGCGTCATTCCGGGTTCTATCACCCGAGAGGCATCTTTTGCGGACATTATTTTGTCCAGAAACTTTGGACATCGAATTCTCTTTTGGAACTCCTGATCCATATTTCATTCCCCCTTTCATTTAGTTAAATTATATGCATTTGCTTGACATGCGTAAAATGTATATTTAAAATAGTGAATATATTATTTTTATATATCAATTCGCATAAAAAGGGGAAAAACATGAGCAATATCACCTATGATTACTATCGGATTTTTTATTATGTGGCAAAATATAAGAGTTTTTCACGAGCAGCAGATATTTTGATGAGCAATCAGCCCAACATTACAAGAACTATGAATAATCTGGAAAGCCAGCTCAACTGCAAGCTTTTCGTCCGTTCCAACCGCGGCGTCTATCTGACGCCCGAGGGGGAACAACTGTTTTCTCATGTTTCTGTCGCATACGAACAGTTAAACATGGCAGAACTTGAACTGGCAAAAAATAAGAGTTTACAGAGCGGGATCGTCAGTATCGGCATCAGCGCAACGGCTCTTCATTCAATCTTTCTTCCGGTATTGGAACGGTTTCATACCGACTTTCCGGGAATCCGTCTGCGCCTGTCCAACTTTACCACTCCGCAGGCCGTCAGGTCTCTGCAGAGGGGCATCGCTGACTTTGCCATCGCGACCACACCTTTTCATATCGACAGAAGCATTCGTCAGACGCCGCTGAAATTCTTCCGGGAGGTATTGATCGGGGGCCGTTATTATCAGGAATTTGCCCGGGAAGCGCACCATTTGTCAGAATTAGAATCTTTTCCATTCATCTGCCTGCATCCCGGTACTGCCACATATGAATCTCAATCCGGCTTCTTTCTGAATCATAACCTGGAATTAAAACCGGATATCGAAGTCGGCACGACGGATCAGCTCCTCATGATGGTAAAGAGCAATCTTGGAATCGGATTTATACCAAAAGACTTTATAAAAGCAAAATTTGAGACCGGGGAGATCGTGTCTATCCCCCTGAAAGAACAGATTCCCAGACGATCTATCTGCCTTCTGGAGGATAAGAGCCGACCTCTCAGCATTGCTGCGAATGCATTAAAGAAATTTCTGTTAAAAGAACTGGGGTTATAGCCCGCCTTTTCGTTTGCCATGCGGGCTGTTACAATTGATAAAACCGGGCTGAAAACGGAGGCAGATCAAAGATTGCTTTCTCCCCGATAATCTCGATATCCTCACTGTACTCGGGATGCTTTGTCTGCGTGTCGATATCATCACCGGACAGGAGAAACTTTAATTTTCCGGCATCTGCCACTTTCAGTTCATAGCCTTTTCTTTCCTGAGCGGAAAAATTAAAAATTGCGAGAATACGCTGCTTTTCGCTTCTCCGCTCAAATGCATAAATACATTTTTCTTCCTGATGGCAGTCCAGCCATTGAAAGCCATCCTGAGCATAATCTTTCTGCCAGAATGCCGGATTTTCCGCATAGACCTGATTCAATCTCTGCATAAACCGATGAAATTCGTCATGCTTCGGATACTTGAGCAGATCCCAGTCCTGTTCCCGCTTTTCGTCCCACTCCCGGAACTGTCCGATCTCATTTCCCATGAAATTCAGCTTTTTCCCCGGATGGGCGTACATGTACATATAGAGCGCCCGAACCTGAGGGAATTTCTGCTCATAATCACCGTTCATTTTCTGGATGATCGTCGCTTTCCCATGCACAACCTCATCGTGGGACAGGGGAAGCAGATAATTTTCATTATAATAATACATCATGGAAAATGTCAGCTTATGATAATTGTCCGTGCGATACTCCGGCCCGGTGCGGAAATAATCCAGCGTATCGTTCATCCAGCCCATATCCCACTTATAATCAAATCCCAGGCCTCCTGCCCAGGCAGCTTTCGTCACCCCCGGGTAAGAAGAGGAATCCTCTGCGATGAGCATCGCCGACGGAAAACGTTCCTTCAATCCCTGGTTCATCGTCTGCAGAAACTGTACTGCCAGCTTATTGACGCCTCTGGCCGCATTCCCCTGCCAGTAGATCAGATTGCTGACCGCATCCATGCGCAGTCCGTCAAAATGATATTCCGCAAGCCAGTAATGGGCGGAGGACTGTAAAAAGCTGCGCACTTCCCCCCGGGAATGCATGAAATTACAGCTTCCCCATTCGCTGTATCCCACATCATTGTTCGGATATTCGTATAGCGCCGTTCCGTCATAATTCGCCAGTCCATAATCATTTACGGCAAAATGCACCGGCACAAAATCCATCAGTACGCCAATACTATTCCTGTGACATTTATTTACAAAAGCCCGAAGCTCATCCGGTGTTCCATAACGGGATGTAGGAGCAAAAAATCCGGTGTTCTGATAGCCCCAGGATTCATCACAGGGATGCTCGCTCAGAGGCATCAGCTCCACATAATTATAACCGTTTTCTTTCAGATAAGGGATCAGCAGATCGGCAAGCTCCGTATAACTGTACCATCCCTCGTCTTCCTCCGTTTTTTTACGCCAGGAGCCAAAATGCAGCTCATAAATATTTAAAGGTTTATCCAGACTGACGGAGCGTTTTTTCATCCACTCCTCATCCTCAAAAACATATTCCTTAGAATCAAAAATGATCGATGCGCTGTTCGGGCGAAGCTCCGCATAATATCCGAAAGGATCGCAGTGATCTGTCACGCCGCCTGCTCTGGAATATATTTTGTATTTGTAGAGCATTCCTTTTTCGGCGTTCTCTACCCAGCACTCCCAGAAGTTTCCGTCATGTATTTTCTTCATCGGCGTTTCCTGCCAGTTGTTGAACTCCCCGATGACCGAGATCTGCTCCGCATTTGGAGCAAAGGTGCGAAACAGTGTTCCCTTTTCACAGGCATGAGCCCCCAAAAAACGGTATGCCTCAAATTCCTTTCCCGTATAAAAGCCATAAAAATCCATCTTTCTCCTCCATGATAACCAACCAGGGTTGTTTTTCCTACCACAATTGATTATAATAAAAACAGTTTTACAAAACTACAAACAGTTTTCCCGATTTGTCGGAAAAACGACGATTTTCAGAAATGGTTGGGTATAAAAAATGGATATCAGAATTGAAAAAACAAAAAGCGCCATCACAAATACATTCTTAGAGCTGCGCTCCAAAAAGCCTCTGGAAAAGATCACGATCAAGGAATTATGTGAACGGGCAAAGATCAACAAATCAACATTTTACTCTCATTACAAAGACATCTATGATCTGTCGGACCAGCTGGAGACGGAGGTCGTCACTTCCGTGATCGAATCCATGCAGCATCCGGAAAAATTGTTCGAAAATCCTGCCGCATTCACAGAGGAACTGTTTTTGGGATATCTCTCCATGGACTCCCTCATTCATATTTTGTTCTCCGGTTCCCGCAGCGGTGAACTGGTGCGAAAAATAGAATGTCACCTGAAAAAGCTGATCTTCTCCTCTCACCCGGAATACGAGAATGACCCCATCAAAAATATCATATTTACTTACAATATTTACGGGGGATATCACGCATTCAGCGAGAATCGGAAATATGGTGTGACAGACACCGTGGCGACGATTGGGAAGATCACCCGGGAAAGCTTAAAACTCATCTGATGTTGAAGTGCACTTGAAAAACAGAGAAAAGCGGACCAAATGCAATTGAGTGCGAACAACAATAATTTCCCATTTTCATATTATTTTTCTATGTTTTATATCCTTGACATTCCTGCTTTTGCGTTATATCATGTAAACATAAGTTAGTCAGAAGTAATCAGGAGGATACATTTTATGGCAACAGCAATTATCATTATCATATTGATCGTCGTTATCGTTCTGGCGATCCGCAGCTATACAAAAAAGCTTTCCCAGGGATGTTGCGGCGCCGGCGGAGATGCGGTGGAAAAAGTAAAAGCTGCCGATCAGGACAGCTCCAATTATCCACATCAGTACCTGCTGAGCATTGAGGGCATGACCTGCAAAAACTGCGCTGCCCGGGTGGAAAACACATTCAACAAGACGGAGGGTTTTCTCGCTCAGGTCAATCTCCGAAAAAACACAGCTCTCGTCCACTCAAAAGAAGCGGTGACTGACGGGGAATTAAAATCCATTGTGGCGAAAGCAGGATATCATGTAACAGCGATCGAGGCACAGTAATACGGCAAACGGGGCTGTCGCACTAAGAAAAGCATATACCGGATATAACAGCAAGTGTGTCTACATTCTAAAACTATATCCTGTGTATCCAGTGCTTAGTACGACAGCCCCGTTTTTCTTCTGCAAGCTTTTTTCCAAAACATTTCCTGCACGGCTTTTTCTTTCTCTGCAAAACCCATCTTCAACCCTCTTTCGCAGAATCAAACGCTCTGCAAAAAAGTTTCGGCCTTTTTCCACCTGCGGTCAAAAATTGTTGCGGCCAGCCCAAGAATAATTAACGGTATACAAGCGTAAATACTCAAAAGGCCCCACTTTTTCATGCAGAACCAACAGTATACCACCCCGGCATGGAAACAAAGAAGCGTTCCTCCAAAAAACAGAAACCGGGATAAATATTTTCTGTCATGGCTGCACAAATATTCTGTCAGCCCGGAAAAACACTGGCGCACATTATTCGTGGAAAATATGGTGGAGCTGCTGAATCCGGCTGCCTGTGTAAAAGCCAGCCATTGTACCGCCGTGGCAAAAAACATCGGATACAGGGCCAGCACCATATTGACATCTTCCGGTATCTGCGCCAGAACCAGACAGGAAATAAGATCGATAGCGATGGACACATATCGAAAATCTTTATCCCTGAAACATTTCGCGATCAAAGTAGCAAAAACGATGCCGCCGGCATAGACCCCAAACGCCGCCAGGCGGATCGCAAAATTCACTTTGTCCCCGGTCAGCCCGGAGACAAATAAATAGATCAAATTCGTTGTCTCGGAAGAACCGAAAGTCTCGCTTCGATTCATCAACGCATAAACTCCAAAAAAGCCGCCCACCGCTGCCATGGCATGATGGGCAGTCGTTTCCCTCATCTCTCTTTTGTCCATTTATTCCGTCATCCCAATCATTCATTTTCCTCTGCGCTGCCGCACCTGCGGTTTCTCACAAACAGCAGAATTGCCACAGCGACAAATGCAAGAGATATCAGTTGAGCCGTGGTAAGGCTTCCGATCCCTCCCTGCTCATTCGTCCGCAAAAATTCAACCAGAAACCGGCCTATTCCGTACAGCATCAGATATAAAGCGCCCACATCACCCGTATGCTTTGCTTTTCTGCTATACAGGATCAAAACCGCCATAATTGCGAAATTCCCCGCTGAGGAGATCAACTGTGTCGGTATCAACTTCACGCCTGCAGGTGCAAAACTGTTTTCCGGAAAAACAATTCCAATAGGAAGATCCGTCTCTTTGCCGTAACAACAGCCCGCGAAAAAACATCCGATACGGCCAAAGGCCTGGGCGATCGAAACTGAGGGCGCCAACAGGTCAAAATACTGAAAGAATTGCAGCTTCTTCACCCTGCAATAGATCATGGCCGCCAGTACGCCCACGATGATTCCGCCATACACAACAAAACCGGAAGATCCCAGCACACTCAAAGGATCTTCTATAAATTGTTTGAGTGAGATCAATACAAACAGCAGCTTGGCGCCAAGGAATCCTGTCACCACACACAAAATAGCGATATCCAGCACCGGCTCCGATTTCATTCCGAGCTTCTTTGCCCGATAAGTACCCATAACCACACACAATATAATACCGATTGCGATCATCACTCCATAAGTGTGAATCGTAAATTTTCCGATTGAAAACAAATCTACTTTCATGTCCCGTTCCTCTCTGTCAATCATTTTACCATTTATATGGAAATCATTTTACCTGGTATCATGCTCTGCATGATGCACCCTCACGCAAATATGCTTTGGCATACTTGATTCAAGAATGCTCCAGCATTCTTGCTGCGAGGCATGCATCGGCTCTGCCGAT
>CAZJSI010000048.1:0-7188 GCA_964548675.1 uncultured Eubacterium sp.
CATCTACTCATTAAAATCTTTCAAGGTTATTTCACTGTTCAATTATCAAGGTTCTTGCTGTCTGTCTCAGCGACAGCTATTAAATAATAGCACTCGTTCAAACATAAGTCAACATTTTTTTTCGTTTTTTTCAAAGAAAGTTAATTTTCTATTTTTTCCCTTTTTTTAAGAATATTCAGAATTTTCGTTGAGCAGTGCCAAAACCGTAAAAATATCAGAAATGACTGTTTACAGGCATCTCTGATATTTTCGGTTTTGATAGGGCGACACATTGAACACTTAGCGAGGTGTTTTCAAACTTAACAAGCCTACCTCATCCGCAAATAAAATTCCACTCCTCCGGAAACATTTTTCACTCCATAATCTGCCCCGTGCATTTTCAAAATAGCTTCACTGATGGCAAGCCCCATTCCCGAAGAGCCATTTTCATAGGTCCGGGATTCATCTCCTTTGTACATCGGTTCCCAAATATGCTCCATATCCGCCTCCGGAATTTCTTTTCCTTCATTATACAGACTGATACTCTGCTCCACCAGAGAGATCCTGATCACCCCGCCGGCATTACAAAATTTTATTGCATTGGAGACAAGATTATCCAGCACCATCTCCATCAATTTCATATCGCAATTTACCATAACGGGTTCATTTTTATCCCAAATAAGGGATATCTCCTTTTTTTCCAGGGCATCCGTATAATGTCTGCACACATCCTGGGCAATTTTTTCCAACATGCATTCTTCCTTCTGCAGACGATAGACGGAATCTGTAACGCGGGTATAGATCAGCATGGAATTCAAAAGCTCATTCATATGATCCGCTTCCTGTCCGATCATCTTTATATAGTGCTCCTGTTTTTCCGGATGGATGCCTGCCAACAGACACTCTGTACTGTTTTTTATAACCGCTGCCGGTGTTTTCATCTCATGCGCGATCGCATTGATAAATGTATTCCGCATATTCGCAAGCTTATGCTGTTTTTTTTGGATATACAGGTATACCCAGATCAAAAATATGGCAAGGATTTGAGCGAAAATCAATATCGGTGGAATTACTTTTCTCAGATTGGGAGAATTTTTGACCATAGCCGACGTGTCTGCATATATGGCACAGGAATAACCGGACATCTCCGAACTTCCCAATATCTGTTTCTGCCATAAGCTCTTATTTCCCTCAATATAATTGTTATCAATATTCCCATTTACAATATCCGAACCTTCTACTGTGATGATCTGGGACGCTTTCTGATACAAACTCCCCCTCTGATCATACAGATACATGGAAAAATACCCTGTTTCAGTTTTATCCGGTTCATCCAGTTCATCCTGTGTAATATTTGCGACCCGATATACCAGTCTGCTCTCAGATATTTGTCTTACCCTTTCTTCATTTTGAAGTACATAAATTTCATCCTCATTATTCCAGTCGCCAAAGACAACTTCTATGGGCTTATATACCTGCCCATTATAGAATCCTGATATCTTTTGTATATAGCATCCCGTTCTGCCTCCGGCAGCCGTATCATTTTCAGTATAGTACCTGAAAAAACCTTCCAGCTCTTCTTCGGAAAAATAGTCTTCCAACGCATACCATTCCGATTGAATCCCTTCTTCCGTGTTGATACGCCATACAAAAGATAAATGCTTATCCGTGATTTCATTTTTCGTATTGCCTATGGAAGAATAAAACTTCAGGCTGATTCCATAAGTAACATCCCCCTCCTCATCCACCGTATCCAGCATATCTTCCACAGCCAGCCGGCGGATCTCGTCAACAGAAGCTCCCTTAACAGCTTTATTATAAATATCTGTCTGAATTGTTTTCATTGCCTTCTGGGAATTTGCCAACTGATTATTTTTTTCTATCCAGTACAGGCATCCGGAGCAAACCGCCATGATGCATAGGAAAATCACTTCAATCCAAACCGCTGCCTGATACTTCTTCCACAATATCATTCTCTGTTTCCACAAGCTTTCTAACTTTTTCATTTGATTTATCCCCCTCAACAACTATTCCGCATCAAATACATATCCGGTTTTGATGATCGTGCGGATATATCTGCCATGCTTCCCCAGCGCCTTGCGCAGATTTTTTACATGGGTGTCCACCGAACGGTCACTGCCGGAATAATCATATCCCCATAGTTTTAGCAGAATCTGCTCCCTGCTCAGAACTCGTCCCGGGTTTTTCATAAAATAATATAGCAATTCAAAATCAAGAGCCTGAAGCATGACCGGTTCACCGGCGCACAACACTTGTCTCTGTTCCGGATTCAATCGTATCCCCGACGCCTCCAGCCAGGCTCCCCTGCGCTGATTCCGTTCCAGTATGGCTCTGCATTTTGCCAACAACACCGGAAGAGAAAAAGGCTTTAAAATGTAATCATCCGCCCCTAACTGATATCCCCTCAACTGGTCCGCCTCCTGTACCCGGGCAGTCAAAAACAAAAGTGGGACGTCTTCTTTTTCCCTGATCTTCCGGCAAAGCGTAAAACCGTCCATCCCCGGCATCATCACATCCAGCAAAACCAGATCATAATCCTTTGTCTGAATCGCTTCCCATGCCTGCAGGCCATTCGCCCTGGCATCCACCTCAAAACCATTTCCCGACAAAAAATCCTGTATCAATTCCCTCATGTGGGCATTATCCTCTGCCAGCAATATCCTTTTCATCTTTCACACCATCGCTTTCTTTACTGTGACCAGTATAGCATATTTGTATGTACTCTTTTTGTACTTTTATAATTTCCTCAAAAATAAACAACGGAAAATCATCTTTATAAATTTAAAAACCGCTGCACCATATTGCAAAACACAAGTGCTTACCACTTAAATTTCGCAATGTACCGCGCAGCGGTTTTCCATTTTATATCCATTATATTTTAAGTCAATAACGCTTCCGGCCTTCTATCTCAATATGAAGGAAATTGCTTCCCTTACACTGGAAACCCCGACCAGTTTAATTCCGTCTGCATTCAGATTCTCTGACAGGCATACCGAGGGTAAAATACATTCCTCAAATCCCAGCTTTTTTGCTTCCTGTACTCTCTGCTGCGCCATGCTTACCGCGCGTACCTCGCCGCTCAAGCCGACCTCCCCAAAGCAGATCGTCTTATCCCTGACCGGAATCTCCTTATAGCTGGATACGATTGCCAGAACAATTCCCAGGTCGATCGCCGGCTCATTCATACGGATGCCGCCCGCAATATTAATATAGGCGTCGCAGGAAGAAAGCGGAATTCCTGCCCGTTTTTCCAGCACTGCCATAAGCAGGTTTACACGATTAATGTCTGCCCCCGCCGTCGTCCTCCTGGGGAGTCCAAAACTCGTCTTGCATACCAATGCCTGAATCTCCAGCAGAATTGGACGTGTTCCCTCAATGGAGCACGCGACGATGGAACCGGAAGCGCCCTCCGGTTTGCCATTTAACATATATTCAGAAGGATTTAAAACCTCCACCAGTCCTTCCTGCCGCATCTCAAATACACCGATTTCATTTGTGGAGCCAAAGCGGTTCTTCACCCCCCGCAGGATCCGGTAAGCCGCATGGCGGTCACCCTCAAAATAGAGAACCGTATCCACCATATGTTCTAAAACACGGGGGCCTGCCACCACGCCTTCTTTTGTCACATGCCCGACAATAAAGATCGTAATATCCAACGTCTTGGCAAGCTGCAAAAACAGCGAAGTCGCCTGACGCACCTGAGAGACACTTCCCGGCGCGGAGCTCACTTCCTCACTGTACATAGTCTGTATGGAATCGATAATGACTATCTCCGGTTTCTTCTCCTGCATTACATCAGAAATATCGGAAAGATTCGTCTCGCAGAGTAATTCCAGAGATTCCGTAAACGTGCCGATTCTCTGCGCGCGTATCTTGATCTGCTGAAGGGATTCCTCTCCGGAAATATACAGCACGCTGCGCTCTGCCTGAGCAAGATTCCTGCACACCTGAAGCAGAAGCGTGGATTTCCCGATACCCGGGTCTCCACCTACCAGCACCAGCGAACCGGGCACGATCCCACCGCCCAGAACCCGGTCCAATTCATGAATCCCGGTAGTAAAACGCTGTTGTTTCGTCATTTCCACCCGGGACAAAGGCACAGGCTTTACTGTCTCCTTCCGTCTCCCCCCACTCTTTATGCTGCTTTTTTTCTCAACCGGCTCCTCCACGAAGGTGTTCCACTCCCGGCATCCCGGGCACTGTCCCATCCATTTTGCAGATTCGTAACCGCACTGCTGGCAGAAAAAAATCATTCCCTTACTTTTCGCCATACTTAATTCTCCCGCACCTGAAAGGTGATCTCATCTTTTTTCAAGCCTACATCCACCGTGTCGCCCCGCTTGATCCTTCCGGCAAGCATCTCGTCTGCAAGACTGTCCTCCAGCTTTGTCTGGATCATCCGACGGAGCGGTCTGGCTCCGTATTTCGGATCATACGCCTTTTCCACAATATATTTTTTTACGGAATCACGGATGTTCAAATGAATCTCCATCTGTCCCGCACAGCGTTTCTGCAGATCCTTTGTCATAAGCGTGACGATTTTCTTCATATGCTCTTTCGTCAGTGCATGGAACACGATCGTCTCATCAATACGATTCAAAAATTCAGGTTTGAAAATCCGGCGCACTTCCTCCATTACATTGGATTTCATCCGCTTATAATCCTCTTTCGGATCTTCTGCAACAGCAAAACCGAGTTTTTTCGGTTCTATAATAGACTGTGCTCCCGCATTTGACGTCATGATTATGATCGTATTCTTAAAATCCACCTTACGCCCCTGGGCGTCGGTAATGTGTCCGTCATCCAACACCTGGAGCAGAATATTAAAAACATCCGGATGGGCTTTTTCAATCTCATCAAACAGGATGACCGAATAAGGATGACGGCGTACTTTTTCACTCAACTGCCCGCCTTCATCATATCCGACATACCCCGGCGGCGAGCCGATCATTTTGGATACGCTGTGTTTTTCCATATATTCGGACATATCTACACGGATCATCGCATCCTCCATGCCGAATACTTCCTCTGCCAGCGCTTTGGATATCTCTGTTTTTCCCACGCCGGTAGGCCCAAGGAACAGGAAAGAGCCGATCGGTCTTGACGGGTCTTTTAATCCCACTCTGCCACGGCGAACCGCTTTGGAAACCGCCTGCACCGCCTCATCCTGGGCGATAACCCGTTTGTGCAGCGCAGACTCCATACGTTTCAGCCGGATAGACTCACTCTCCGTAATTTTTTTTACGGGAACATGCGTCCAGTCCGAAACCACATCCGCAATTTCATTTTCCCCAACAGTGATCTTTTTCCGATTCAGACTCTGCTTATACTTTGCCAGAATTTTATCATGTTCTTCCCGAAGCTGCTGCTTTTTACTCCGTATTTCAGATGCAAGGGCAAAATCGGAGGAAACGACAGCATCCTCCAGCTCTGCATCCAGCCCCGTTATCGTCCTTTGAAGCTCATCAAGCTGCGCCGGTTTTGAGAAACTTCCAATATGTGCCTTGGACGCCGCCTCGTCCATCAGGTCGATTGCCTTATCCGGCAAGAAACGGTCGTTGATATAGCGCGCCGCCAGTTCCGCGGCCGCCCGGATTCCCTCGTCTGTAATCGTCACGCGGTGATGCCTCTCATATTGCGGACGGATTCCGGCAAGGATCTCCACTGTCTGTTCCACACTTGGCTCTTCCACGACAACCGGCTGGAAACGGCGCTCCAGTGCGGCATCTTTTTCGATATGTTTGCGGTATTCCTGAATTGTTGTTGCACCAATAATCCGGATCAGCCCCCTGGACAGGGCAGGTTTCATAATATTGGAAGCATCCAGAGCCCCCTCTGCTCCCCCTGCGCCGATGATCGTATGAAGTTCATCCACAAACAAAATAATATCTCCTGACTGCTGTACCTCCCGCATTGCCCCTTTGATGCGCTCCTCAAATTCTCCGCGGTATTTGGAGCCTGCGACCATTCCGGGAATGTCCAGCGTCAATATTCTCTTTCCCAGCAAATGCTCCGGAACTGCTCCGCTGGCAATCCGCTGGGCAAGCCCTTCCACGATAGCCGTCTTGCCGACTCCGGGTTCCCCGATCAGGCACGGATTATTTTTGCCCCGCCTGCTCAACACCTGAACCATACGCTGCAATTCCGAATTTCTTCCCACCAACGGATCCAGTTCACCATTCTCTGCCCTTTTGGTCAGATCAGATGCATATTTTTCCAGGATGGGCGTCGCTGTCCGCTCCACCTGCTTTCCTGTCCGGAACATCCTCCCCTCCTCTTTGGAATACTGTTCCTCTTTTCCCATCGCCACAAGTATCTCCGCATATATTTTACCGAGATTCACACCCATGGCTATGAGCAGACGTGCAGCCGCACAGCCCCGGTTCTCTATGATGGAAAAAAGAAGATGCTCCGTTCCCACTCTCTCACATTCAAAACGCAATGCAGCGGCTGACGCGTCTTCCAGCACCTTTTTCGTCTCCGGAGTCATGTCTTCCGGGTCGGCGAGCAGAATCTTTCCCTCCGGCATCGCCAGTTCATCGATCAGCCGAAGTACATCTTCCTCATCCACTGACAGCTGATTCAGTACCTGCCACGCCACACCGTTCCCCTCTCTCAGCAGGCCTGCCAAAATATACTCCGAACCAAGCTGACTCTGCTTTTTCTCCTTTGCAATCTTCAATGCCAGGTCCATCGCTTTCTTTGCCTGCTTTGTAAAAGATTTATATTGCATATATCTTCCTCCAAAATTACTCGTATTCCTCAAATATTTCGTCCACAAGCTGATGAACCTCATTCCGTGAGATTCCTTTGCAGCATCCGCGGGCTAAAATTACTTTCAGACTCTCTCTCATCTCCTCAACCGCTTTCAGTTTATCAATATCCAGTGCGATCACGGCACCTCTTCTGCGGTCCAGGCGCAAAAGTCCCTCCTGGCGCAAAACGGCATACGCCTTATTTACTGTATGCATATTGATACCGATCGTCTCTGCCAGTTGACGTACACTGGGCAGTGCATCCCCCTCCTTATACTGGCGGGTGGCTATTCCATAAATAATCTGATTTCGAAGCTGTATATATAAGGCTTCTTCACTGTTAAAATCTATTTCGATATACATATCTTTTGTGTTCCTCTCTTCTCGGAATTCTGTTATAACAATAATATAACAGTCGCCTTTTGATGTCAAG
>CAZJSI010000048.1:7288-9704 GCA_964548675.1 uncultured Eubacterium sp.
AAAAATATGCCTCACACATTCTCGAGTCCCAAACTATAAAAGCGCAAAAGTTCCGGCAGATTTTTCTCCGCCGGAACTCTGTTATGCCATATGATTATAAAAATTCCAATTCATCGTCCCATTCGGAATCCTGTGTTTCCGACTTTTTCTCTTCTTTTTCGGGCTTTTTGGACAATTCTGTCTCCTCCTCGTCGTCATAAAACTCCGGTTCGGCCTGGCTTTCGGAATCTGCCGGTTTTATCTCCGGTTCAACATCCGGCTCATCATAGTATTCCGGCTCATTCTCATCATAATATTTCAGTATGTCCTCAACCTTCAAGTCATAGTCGGCATCCCGATCCACTTTTACATCATACCCGCCTTCATATTCCTCATCCAGATCCATCAAATCCACTTTTCCGTTCGGAAGGTTGATCTCAAACATCTTATCCGGTATCTTTTCCTGATGGCGTCCCAGTCTTTCTTCCAATTCCTTCGTATCTGCGGAAGCTTCCGTTTCATCCTCATCCAGATAAACTTCGCTTTCCTCTTCCTCCTCATCACATTCATCTTCAAGGAATCTGCGAAGTTTACGGTACCGGACAGAGAAAATAATGACAAGCACCAAAAGGAGCAGACAGAACAGCCCAAGTCCGCCTACCAGCATCCTGGTAATGCTGTCCGCATCAAAGGAAATCGGCGAAGCATCCCTGGCATCAGTTTCCTGCGGCGCTCCCGCATACTGCATATTCGCAATACTGCGCTGAAGCGTCTCATTTTCCGCATCATATACATACCAGCCGCCCTCTCCGGACTCCGTGATGCCATACATATAATAAAAATCAGAAATTACCGCGCCGGCGTCTGTATAATCATCCGCTTCCTGAAGCTGATATGCCATCACACTGCCATTTTCAAAACTGCAGTCGCTCTGTACATACCGCCCTGCAACATTCGCCGCAATTTCTCCGGGCACATTTACAAGAATTACATAACCGTCCTTCACTTCCTCAAGGATAAACGGTATCACGCTGTCCCGCTCACTGTCAAACACGTAAAATCCGGTGTCGCCGGCGTCAGATACGTTTTGCAGATAAAGCAAAAACAGATCAGCATATTCAAATTTCACCGCGGGAACTTCTTCCCCGGCATATGTAATCGTGGTCTCGGAAAAATCATCGGGAATATCCTCCTGCGGAATGCTGTCGGCAATGTCATACGCACTTGCTCCTATCCTGAAATCGCCGTCTTCCTCCGAGCCCTCCGCATTTTCTCCATCTCCCTGGATAGAACTTTCATTTTCCGATCCGCTCACATTGATCAGGTCGCTCCGCACCCAGCCTTCTGTCTCCACTCCGTTCCAGTCAAAGGTTATTTCATACCAGTTATAACCGTCTGTGCCTTCTTTCTCTCCCTTGATCGTAACTTTCTGACCCTCGTTAAGTGAACCGATCTGATTCCCGTTCGCATCGTCACGAACAACGATATTTCCACTGACGGATTCCCCGCCGGACGGCAGCGCCCACACTGTCGTGACGTTTGCCTGCACTATTCCGCCAAAAGCCAACAGCCCGGATGCACAGGAAAGTAACACTGTTTTTTTCCACTTAGATATTCTTTTCATGAAACCTCCATAGCCAGAAAATACAAGATATAGTATTATTCAAAAGCTTCTTACACAAAATCATTAACAGTCTTATTATAGTGTCACGCTGCTCCCATTGTCAACCTTCGCTCCCATTTTATTTCAGAAAATGCTCTCCATCTTAAAATTGTAATATAAATTTTCATTTTTTTAAGAAAAACACCTTGAAATGTTTACATTTTTGTATCATTCTATAATTAGCACACAATATGAAGAGAGGACTTAAATATGAAAAAGAAAAAATATCTGATGCTGATTGCAGCACTTACTGTAAGCAGTACATTTTTATTAAATGGCTGTAGTTTTAAACTGCCAAACCTGTTTGGCGGGGATACAGAAATATCCACCGGAGCCGAAAACCTGACCGACGGCGCCATCCAGATATACAGCCGCTGGTATAACACTGATAATGAAAAACTTGCCAATGCGTCCGTTGCCTTCTATGACGGTAATGAACTGCTCGTCGAAGCAGTCACAGATGAAAACGGAAATCTGGAAGCTTGTACACTTCCGGGCAATACGGAACTGAAGTGTACGGTAACTGACGCCTCCGGGACTGAGATTGCCAATTCCAATGTGATCTATAAAATTTCTCCGGATTACACATCACCCACAGTATTCCCGGTTCAGGACGGGGCTGATGTACAGGAAATAGATATTCCCGCGGACAGAACCGTATTAAGTATTGCCATATATATCACAGAGGATAAAAGCATTTCTCATGTAAACGTGACACAGTATGACGAGGAAGCTGCCAAAGCTGAGCAGACTGACGATACTCAGGATGGTCAG
>CAZJSI010000048.1:9804-18505 GCA_964548675.1 uncultured Eubacterium sp.
ACTCTCAGGATGGTCAGGCTGACTAGCTTCCGCATCGGTTAACAGGCAAATGTTCACTCTGATTTTCCCGCAGCAAGAACTCGGACATGTTCTTGCTGCGGCTCTATATACGACCGTTTATCCTAAAAGCTTCATACTCTCCCTCATATTCCTGTGATATCAAAATCCGGTATAAAGCTTTCCTGTGCCGTATCCCCCTCCTGTATAAAGCCATTTTCCACTCCTATCGAAATGGCAAAATCGACTACCGCATCATATTCTTCCTCGTTGACTTTTCGGTTCAATTCCGGATATTTTTTCAAATACGGCATTGGCGTATATTGATTCAGGATGCTGATATAAACGCGGTCTTTGTAAGTTTCATAAAGATAACGGATCACACTTTTGGAGGCGTCCGCCAAACCGGGAAGGACCAAATGGCGCACAATGACCCCCTTCTTCATCTGATCACCCTCAAACTGTGCATCCCCTGCCTGGCGCACCATCTCTTTCAATGCTGCCGCCGCCACTTTGGGATAATCCGGAGCAAAGGAATATTTACCCGCCAGAGCTGTGTCCATATATTTCAGATCCGGCAGATAAATGTCTATATATCCCTCCAGCCTTTTCAGTGTATCCACCTTTTCATAACTGCTGGTATTATAGACAACCGGAATTTGCAGTCCCTGGCGCTTTGCCAGATCCAACGATCTGATAACTGCCGGAGCAAAATGTCCGGCAGTCACCAGATTTATATTCCACGCGCCCTGTTCCTGCAGTTCCAAATAAATGTCCGCCAGACGTTCTTCAGAAACTGCTTTCCCCACAGTACCGTCCGCAATTTGACGATTCTGGCAATAGACGCACCCCAATGTGCAGCCTGTAAAAAAGACAGCGCCGGAGCCTGCATCACCGGATATGCAGGGTTCTTCCCACATATGCAGTGCAGCCCGTGCTGCCCGTATTTCTGCGGTCTGGCCGCAATATCCCTTTTTTCCCTTCAGACGATTCACATGACATTCTCTCGGGCACAGACAACAGTCTTCCATCTCAGCCTTCATCCTGGTCCTCCTCATCATAATGCGAATCCGGGAGCTTGTTTTCGATAATATCCAAAAACTTTCCGACTTCCTTCCATGCCTGCTTTGATTCCGGGATCAACAGCATCGCCATTTGAAACACATGGAACATCCCTTCATAAACACTGAGACGAACTTTCACGCCTGCCCGCTTTGCCTTTTCCGCAACAAGAACAGAATCACTGAGCAGCATCTCGTAGCTTCCCACCTGTATCAGCATCGGAGGAAATCCGGTAAAATTCCCATACAGAGGGGAGATATACGGATTTGTCGTATCCTCATCCTGCACATAATCTTTATTGTAGATCAGGCTGTCTCTTGTGTTTCCAAACAGCGGATCTCTCTCATAATTGTCAATATAGGAAGCCCCTGACTGTGTCAGATCTGTCCACGGTGACATAGCGATAATACCGGCCGGAAGTTTTCTGTTCTGATTCTTCAGATACATGCACAGGGCCATTGTCAGGCCGCCTCCGGCGGAATCCCCCGCCAGCACAATTTCATCTTCCTGCCAGCCTGCCTGCAGCAGCCAGTTATAGGCATATATCGCATCCTCAAGAGCCGCCGGATACGGATATTCCGGTGCGACGCGATAGTCCACCGTTAATACACTCATCCCCCTGCCCAACTCACTGTATAAACCTGCAAAACTCCGGTACGCATTGCGCATGCCGCCAATATACCCTCCGCCGTGAAGTTGAAGAAGTACCATTCGCTCATTTTTCAGTTCCGGCTCTAACAGCTCCATTGTGCAGTTTTGCGCTTCGATGATATGAAGCGTATAAAAATCCGGCACCTTCCAGGGCGGTTCCACCAGCTTTTTGCGCAGCTCGCCGTTCTTTATTTTTCGTCCGATCAAATTATCAGAAGTAGCATGGGCGATCAGTTCCCTTAAAACCTTCCCCCGAATACTGTTTTCCTGCAACATCTTAAAATTATTCTCCCAACCTATTCATTTATTTTATGGAACAGCAAAGTTTCCAAGGGCTTAACAGATCAGACGTGAAAACGTCTGTACAGCTCATCCCGGGCCCGTTTTCCCCCTACGATCAGGGTTCCCACAAATACCAGCACCGCAACTCCCAGAGAAATTCCGTCTACCACACGATAAGTGGAAAAACCAAAATAACTCAGCACAAAAGGGATCAGACACAGAGCTATGATCAAAAGCTGCATCGGAATGTAACTCTGCCAGTTCCTGTTATTCACGATCATCAAAACGATCACTGCCACATCCAACAGCATAAATACCGCCGGCAGTACATAATTAAGCGCCCACCCGTGAAATCCTGTCAAATAGTCGATCAAAACCAGAACCGACACGCCGAGCAGCGTCTGCAGCAGCATCTTAAACTGATAGCCTATATGCTTCTGAACCGAAAATTTTAATGTGATAAATCCATAAACAAAAAACGCCCCCAGCATAATAGACCACCAGAAGCTTTCTCCCGTGCTAAAATCGATTCCCACAAAGATAACCTCCGCCACAATTGCCGCAAAAGTATAAATATTTAAAGCTCTCTGTATTTTTTTCATTTCTTTATCTGCATGCGGATAAGTAGGCTCCCTCATCTGTCCCAAATCGTTTTCCGTGATACATTTGCATAACGGACAGACATTTGTCGGATCGATAAATTCCACGCCGCAATTCCAACATTTATTCATAATAAACACCATTACTTTCTATTTTTACCGGAATTTCCTTTGAAACCAGATAGCGGTAAAACGCCTTCTGCAATTTTGTGTCTTTCATTACCGATGAAATCGTAGAGGTCAATGTTCCCCGGTAAGAACACAGACACATTTTCGTATTTTGTCCCTTCGATCTGGACAAAATGACGTTAAAACGTTCGATATAATCTTCATATTCCGGAGCCACCGATATATCTCCAAGATTTGTCACCGTCGCCGTATTTGCCCGGGCAGTCATGGAATAGATCGATCGCAGTCCTATCTTTTTAAATACCAGTGGGATTGTCCGCAGGATCATTGTCCGCTCGCCAGTCACATTGTAGGAAAAGATTTCTTCCAGATGTTCCTTCGTGATCTGTTCCCGCAGAGACTCCTTTACCTCACTGATCACATCATCAAAAGGCTGATTTTCCGCCTTGGGATGAAACGTAGCCGTCACCATGACAAAAAAGTTTTTAGTCGTAACGGAATTAAAATAAGGCCGCAAATTTACCGGAATACTTGTTGTGATCGGGCTTTTCGAAGGCATGCCTTTCAAATATTCCTGGTAGATGGACCAGATAAAAACGGATACCAAAAACTCATTGATCGTAGCATCATACTGTTTTGCAGCTTTCTTCACGGCGTCCACCGGCATATGCCCGAGAATAACTCCCATCTTTCCTTTCGGAAACAGGCTTCCCTTCAGAAGATACGCTTTTTCAGACTTGTAACTTTTCTGAAAACGGCTCTTCTTGTAGTTCTGTAAAAAACTGTCCTCCGTGTTCAGGGACGTATGGCTGCTCAGCCTATCCGAATATTTTTCGGATAACTCCCTGTGCGCCAGCCTTAAATACTGATATGTCAACTCTTTCAGGAAATTCAGCGCCCCCGTCCCATCCGTCAATGCATGAAACGCTTCCAGATTAATTCTGTTTTTGTAATAAGTTACACGAAACAGGTAGCTGTGATTTCGATTATCATCGATATACTGACAGGGATAAGTATTTTCTTCCTCGACTTTCGGAGATTTTTTTCCGTTTTCCTCAAAATAGTACCAGAACATTCCCTGCCGGAGGCGACAGTTAAAAACGGCAAATTTCGGGAGAACGATATCCAGTGATTCCTGCAGCAGTTCCTGCCTGATATCCTCTTTCAATATAACGGCCACACGATATACATTACTCATGCCCTCTCCGGCGATAACCGGAAAAAGATGTGCCGTATTATCCAGCTTTCCCCATCTGATCTCATGGCTGCCTTCATATACATACTTTCCAGATGATTTTATCTTCTTTTCGTTTTCTTTTTCAAATGCTTCTTTTTTCGTTTTCTTTTTATTACCCATAAACCAAAAATCCCTATATTTATTCAAAAGCCGCAGTCCGGCTCAAACTACACATATCTTTTGATCAATATCCGGATCCGCCCTTTTTTTGTCTCGGCAAGAAATCCGGAAAATATAAATTTTCCAAACCCGCGGACGGAAACGATATCTCTATCTTTTAATACGCCGCTATTATTCTCATACTGCATGCCATTTACAAATACTCTTTTGGCACGAAACAATTCTATACTCTGACTGCGCGAGAGTTTATACACTTTTGCAATGATCCCATCACATCGGTTAGAGCTGACAATCAGTTCCTCTTCGGCGAAATCCGGAGCAGCGGCAGCCGGACACTCCTTTGTTATGTCACAGGATATACTGGTATGCTTCACCTTGTCAAGATGTTCACTCAAATATTCTGCCATCCTGTCCTCGCAGAACACATATCCGATATTATCCTTAACAATAATATCGCCCAAAACGTCCCTCTCAATACCAAGATTCATCAGTGCTCCCAAAAAATCCCGATGGCTCAGTTCATCGGCAAATTTCTTGATCAATGGTTTCGCCACCAGACAGCTGATCGGAAAAGGCTCCTCATATCCGAATATTTCTTCGGAACCAAAACGGACCATCCTCCTCTCGCAATCCTCTCCGCCGCCAAACAGCTTCCAGGGCACAAAGGAGATTTCCTGTTCCATTTCAAACAGCGTGGACTGCTCACCTGCATTCAAAAATCCTGAGAATGTATATTGATTCTGCCGATAGCAACGGTTCGCCAGATCCAGAATCCTTCGCTTTAATTCATCTTCTTCTCTCATGCATATTTCTCCATATCACATACATTTTAACTTCCGCATAATTTTACCCCATCGGACTTCCGCAATGAGGGCAATATGCAAAATTTTCCTCCGTGGCAAACCCGCAACGGCTGCAGCGGCGCATCCGGCGGCCTCCGCCCCCGGAAACTCTTGTCAGATCGGATTCCTGTATCTGCACATTTTCCCCGCGGGCAATCCGCCTTCCCACCTCAGGTTCCAGTTCATAGACCGCATTGCAGCAGGTTGTCCGCACATAATAATGCTTATTCCACCGGAAGCAGGGAATGAAAAACAGACTGAGATATGTGAATGTCATAAATATTTCATAGCGCCCATATGCTCCGCATAGATTGCAAATGATCGTCTGGTTGAAATCAAGCTTCTTTTCTCCATTGGAGATTCCCATAATAAAAAACATATTTTTAACCTCTCTGCCAAAAATTCCTTTTTATTATACTATGTACCAAATTTTAAAGCAATGAAGTATTTGCTAATGACAGAAAAACAGAATCAGAACATCCCTTCAATATTAAAAGAAGCGTCACACCAATTTTCTGATGTAACGCCCCTTTATGATCCGGCAGACATAACATTTACCGGCCTGTTTTTTATTTTTGGCTGTAGCCATGCGCTTCCTCAAGCAGCATATCTTTGACTTTCATCAGACGGATCTGAGTGCTTCGCTCATTCTCATCCAATTTCATTGAAATGTACTTGATATTCTCCTGGGCATTTGGAATTACCACATGCTCCAGCGCATTTACACGACGGCGCGTTTTTTCAATTTCCGCAGCCATCAGCTGGCAGGCTTTCTCAGTCTCAGCAAGTCTCAACATATCCGGCAGAATATCTGCCAGAGATTTTACCGCATCATCCAGGTCGCTGGATGTATACGCGAAACCATAAGAATAAATATCATTTTCATCCGCTGTTCTCGTCTTGTATTCAAGAACCGGCGTATTTACACTCATAACATTTTTCTTACCAACTTCCAGATAAACCTCCTGTTTCGGAGTCATCAGTGCTGTGTGCAGTCCCTGCTCGGACATTGCAGATTTTGCAATGACAAAATTTGTATTCGCAGCCTTAATACCAGCTTCGACTTTCAGACGCAGTTCCATGTTTTCTCTGACGAGTTCCAGGAACTGGCGCATCAGTTCATCACGCTTATCTTTTAATAACTTGTGACCACGCATGGCGGTAACCAGCTTTTTCTTCTGCCGGGTCAATTCCATACGGGTCGGATTTACCTGTGTTGAAGCCAGATTGCTCACCCCTTTCAAGAACTTCAGTTGATCATATCAGAAACTTACTTGACGAATACAGGCTGCTTCGTGCCATGCACTTCCGCATCCTGCTCCCATTCGCAACTTCGGGCGCCGCCCTGCGTTACTCATGTCGTTTACTCGCCAAAATAATTGTTTATCAAATAAATTTGAACACAATTATTTTTTCTCGTAATATTCGTCAAGATATTTATCATCGATACGTTTCAACTCTGCTCTCGGCAGGATACGAAGCAGATCCCAGCCGATCTCAAGTGTCTCGATAATATCACGGTTCGCATCATAGCCCTGGGAAACATATCTCTTCTCGAACTCATCCGCAAATTTTGCATAGATAAGATCTGTCTCTGAAAGAGCCGCCTCGCCAAGGATGGTCATCAACTCTTTTGCATCTTTACCACGGGAGTAAGCCGCAAACAGCTGGTTCAGCGTATTAGAGTGATCCGCACGGGTCTTGCCCTCGCCGATACCTTTATCTTTCAGACGGGACAGTGACGGCAGAACATCGATCGGCGGCTGAATACCCTTACGGTATAACTCACGGCTCAGAATGATCTGGCCCTCTGTGATATATCCTGTCAGGTCAGGGATCGGATGTGTCTTATCATCCTCAGGCATCGTCAGGATCGGGATCATCGTAACAGAACCCGGTTTTCCTTTCTGACGTCCGGCACGTTCATATAATGTAGCAAGGTCCGTATACATGTAGCCCGGATAACCACGACGGCCCGGAACCTCTTTCTTTGCTGCGGATACCTCACGAAGAGCGTCCGCATAGTTTGTAATATCTGTCAGAATAACAAGTACGTGCATACCTTTTTCAAATGCAAGGTACTCTGCTGCGGTCAGAGCCATACGCGGAGTAGCGATACGCTCTACGGCCGGGTCATTTGCCAGATTGATAAACAGAACGGTACGGTCGATCGCCCCTGTCTCCTTGAAGGACTGAATAAAGTAATCAGACTCCTCGAATGTGATACCCATTGCAGCAAAAACAACGGCAAACTGCTCGTCTTTGCCCCTGACCTTTGCCTGTCTTGCGATCTGTGCTGCCAACTGTGAGTGCGGCAGACCGGAGCAGGAGAAGATCGGCAGCTTCTGTCCACGAACCAGTGTATTCAGGCCGTCAATTGCAGATACGCCGGTCTGAATAAACTCTTCCGGATATACGCGGGCAGCCGGGTTCATCGGCAGGCCGTTGATATCACGGCGCTGCTCCGGCAGGATCTCCGGACCGTCATCGATCGGATTACCTACACCGTCAAAGACACGTCCAAGCATATCTCCGGATACACCGAACTCCATACTTCTTCCCAGAAATCGAACTTTGCTGTTGGAAAGATTGATACCGGAAGCAGATTCATATAACTGAACCAGTGCATTCCCTCCGTCAATCTCCAGAACCTTACAACGGCGTTTTTCCCCGTTGGTAAGCTCGATCTCTCCTAATTCATCGTAAGCAACATCCTCTACACCTTTCACCAGCATCAGAGGCCCTGCCACTTCCTGTATTGTTCTATACTCCTTTGGCATCGATTAGTCCTCCTTCCTAGCTAAAGATGCAATTTCTGATCTCAATTCATCATAAATCTTTGTATATTCTTCTTCGATCGCATCCTCATGTGTATATTTAAAACGTCCGATCCGTTCACGTACTCTCATCATGATCAGGTCACGGATCTCCACGCCCTCTTCCAGAGCCACTACGGACTCATCATAATAAGCAACTACCAGCTGCATCATAAGAAGCTGTTTTCTTAACGATGTGTACGTATCTACCTCATGGAAAGAGTTCTGATGCAGATAATCCTCACGGATAGAGCGGGCAGCTTCCATCTTCAGACGGTCGCCTGCGGAAAGTGCGTCCATACCTACCATCTGCACGATCTCATCCAGTTCCGCCTCATCCTGAAGCAGGCTCATCATTTTCTGACGGCATTCCAGCCATTCCGGAGATACCTGCTCGTTAAACCACGGACCGATATTGTCCAGATACAGAGAATAACTTGTCAGCCAGTTGATAGCCGGGAAATGACGCTTATATGCAAGTGCGGAATCCAGTCCCCAGAATACCTTTACGATACGAAGGGTTGCCTGAGATACCGGCTCTGAAATATCACCGCCAGGAGGGGATACGGCGCCGATTACGGACAACGCTCCCTCGCGTCCTTCTTTTCCGTTTGTAATGACATGGCCTGCACGCTCATAGAACTCTGCCAGACGGCTTCCCAGATAAGCCGGGTAACCTTCCTCACCTGGCATCTCTTCCAGACGTCCGCACATTTCACGAAGGGCCTCTGCCCAACGGGATGTGGAGTCTGCCATCAGCGCCACGGAATATCCCATATCACGGAAATATTCCGCAATTGTAATACCTGTATAAATAGACGCCTCACGGGCTGCAACCGGCATATCAGAAGTATTTGCGATCAAAACGGTACGCTCCATCAGGGATTTTCCTGTCTTCGGATCTTTCAGTTCCGGGAACTCGTTCAATACGTCCGTCATCTCATTTCCACGCTCACCGCAGCCGAT
>CAZJSI010000049.1:0-18327 GCA_964548675.1 uncultured Eubacterium sp.
ATTCTCCAATGAAGAGAAGAGGCGGCCGCAGAAGAAAAAAAGTTTGTGTATTCTGCGGAAAAGATAACGTAATTGATTACAAAGACGTCAACAAATTAAAAAGATATATCTCTGAGAGAGGAAAAATCCTTCCGAGAAGAATCACAGGAAACTGTGCAAAACATCAGAGAGCGATCACTGTTGCGATCAAGAGAGCGCGTCACGTTGCTTTAATGCCATACGTGCAGGACTAATTTCAGTAATTTATACAGGGGCTTACAGCCCCTGTTTTGTTATATATCGTGCCTGGCGTGGCAAGAAAAGCTGTGCTTTCGAAGTTTTTGCCCGCGAGGGTGTGCGAAGCACACTTTTCTTGCATGCCGCTATGTCACATGATCTTCCAGATAAGCCAGCATAAAGGCGAGTCTTGTCTGATAATCTTCACACTCATTCTGCATGATACTTGCAGCCTTTTTCACCTTATTTAATACCGTGTTTCTATGAAGAAAGATGGCAGCCGATGTCTGGTTGATGCTGCGGCCGTTTTTCAGGAAATGCATGAAAACGTCGCAGAGGTCGCTGCCCTTTTTCTCGTCATACTGCTTTAGCAGAGTGTAGCATGGTGAGGAAAGCATTTTCATTGGAGTGGATTTCCTTAATTCGCGGAGTATATAGTGGATATAAATGTCCTCAAAACGATAAAAATTGTTGTTTCCTGTTTCATTGATCTGCGGTCCGAGCTGCAGAGCCTCCGCACACTGGGAGACGGCGGTGGGCAGATCCATCAGCGAAAAAAATGTGCTGCTGATCCCGCAGGTAAAGGAATGTCCGCGGAAATTTTTACAGAAGATCGCCTCTTCCTCGTCTGTCAGAAAACAGGCGTAGTCCTCGGCGTTTGTATTATTTTTTAATATGTACAGGTTGTTTCGATAGTTAAAGGGGCTCAACTGGGGGATCGCGTTTTTCAGGTTCCAGCACACAAAGGAAAAGGGCAGTTCGGCCTGATTGGTATAGGAGACCCGCGCAAGTAAAAAGCGCCCGTCCATCTGCAAATTTGGTATGTAACTGATCTGATCTTCATATTGCCGTTTGGGTACATCCGGATGCTCTAAAATTTCCGTGAAAACAGATTCATAAATCTCCGAAGAAGAACGGCTGACAAAGCGTTCCTGCTGGAAGTAAAGCTGCAGATTCTCGGAAATCATATTCATCAGGTACAGGTAATTGGTCTTTGGATGAACCCGGCACCGGAATACGATGGCGTATCCCACCGTATGGTTATTCGCGGTATAGCGGTACATCATGCTGTAGTAACAGTCATGGCTGGTGAGACAGTACCAGTTGATCAGCGGATTTTCCGCATTTTCTGATGGAGATATCAGACCGTCCTGACGCAGGCGCAGCATGATCTCCGGCGTGACATAGCCGGCGGACAGGATACTTTCCATAATGGGATCGGAACTGTCCGGATGTGTCAGATAGCCGAGCAGTGAATAATTCCGGTCCAGGACAACCATGGGATGCACAAGAAAATTTCTGGAAAGATCCAGGAGGTCCTGAAGCGGTTTTTGCTGCAGCAACATCAGGTGAAAATTCTTTTCCCACTGGGCAAACCGGTCAAAAATATTTAATATCCGGTTGAATATGACGGGAAAGGAATCATTCATATATAACAGAACCATGGACAGGTCTCTTGGAAAAGCATCCAGGTGGAGCTGCTCGTCATGGCAGACGCACAGAAAAACGCTGGTGCTTAAAATCTGCTGGCAGAGAAAACCTGTGGCGTCATTTCGCAATGTCTTTGCCGATACCAGGTACAAATATTTCTTGTCGCTCTCGGGAATAAAGTCCGCATCAAAAAGTTTTATACCGTCATAGGCTCTGGACAGGTCGACGTTTTGGGACTCGTAAATGCTGTTGGCGGAAAGCTGGTATAATAAAACATTCAGTGTAATTTGCATAAAATACCTCTTTACTTGTTATTAGTAACATTATATCATGAATTCTATTCATGATACCCTCCGGGGGATCGCACGATTTGCCGGGGAAAGCTTCGCCGCAAATCGGCGTTGATATAATGTCTGACGACATTATATCATATTTTGCATAAAATGTGCCGGATGCATAAAAAAATTGAGATTTTATGTCTTTTTGCACAAACAAATCCGAATTGAAATGCTTTAAGATATTTCAAGGGAACAAAATAACATAAAGGAGGTAACTTAAGATGAACTTTTTTTCACCGGCTGAAGTGGCTAAAAATTATATTGCGACAGGTAAGTCGAAAGTGAACACGCCAATTGTAAAAATGGTGGTTCTGGCAATTCTTGCGGGAGCTTTTATCGGATTCGGAGGAGTGTCTTCCACGACGGTAGCTGTGTCCATTCCGGAGGCGTCCCTCGGAAAATTTATCGGCGCGTGCGTTTTCCCGGGAGGGTTGACAATGGTATTGCTTGCGGGAAGCGAGTTGTTTACCGGCAATTGCCTTTTGACGATTCCATTGTTGGAAAAGGAGATCCGTGTTTCCGGTATGCTGAAAAACTGGATCGTGGTATACATAGGCAATCTGATTGGAGGACTGCTGGTTGCAGCGGGCGTCGTTTTCGGACATATGCCAAGTCTGTTCGGGAATGGAATGGCGGTTTCCGTTATTTCAACGGCGGTGACAAAATGCTCTCTGTCATTTGGGGATGCATTTATCAAGGGCATTCTCTGTAACTTTTTGGTATGTATTGCCGTATGGATTTCTTTTGCGGCAAAGGATGTGGTAGGAAAAATAGTGGGACTTTTCTTCCCAATCATGATGTTTGTGCTTTGCGGATTTGAACATAGTATCGCGAATATGTACTTTATCAGCGCGGGACTTTTTGCAAAGACGAATACCGTATTCGCACAGGCGGCCGCAGAGTCGGGAATTGATATGAGCGTCCTTACCTGGGGCAATTTCTTCGGAAAAAACCTGCTTCCGGTAACGTTGGGAAATATTGTGGGAGGCGCTGTCTGCGTGGGCTGCGCGTACTGGTTTGTTTATCTTCGCAAAAAATAAATCGCGAGTCTTTGTGAACGAAAAAATAACTATATATAATTAGCAGGAGGAGAAAAAATGAGTAAGATTTTTCTTGCGGACTCCAACAGCAGTGATGTAAAGATCGGAAAACTGTTGGAGAAATTTGAGAGTAAAGTAAAAGTGTATCCGCCGGGAACATGTCCTTTGACGGTACAGCTTTCACTGCTGCAGGCGTCCAAAAATCAGACATGCGGAAAATGTGTGCCCTGCCGGGACGGATTGCCGCAGCTGGAATCTCTTTTGAGAAGTATTCTGGACGGGGATGCCACGATGGATACGCTGGATGAGATGAAGAAGCTGGCTGCGATAATCCGGGATACGGCGGACTGCGCCATCGGCTATCAGTCTGCCATTGAGGTTCTGCAGGGGCTGGAGACATTTCGGGATGAATATGTCAGCCATATCACGGATTGTGCCTGTCCGGGGGAGACGGGACAGAAAGTGCCGTGTATCAACATGTGTCCGGCGCATGTGGATATCCCGGGCTACATCGCCCTGATCGGGAATGAGGATTATGCGGGGGCGATCAACCTGATCCGCAAGGACAATCCGCTGCCGACGGCCTGTGCGATGATCTGCGAGCATCCCTGTGAGGAGCGCTGCCGCAGAAACCTGATCGATGACTCTTTAAATATCCGGGGACTGAAAAAATATGCGGTGGATCAGATCGCGGCGGATAAAGTGGCGGTGCCGAAAGCAAATGTGTCCACCGGAAAGAAAATAGCTGTGATCGGCGGAGGGCCGAGCGGCCTGACGGCAGCTTATTTTCTGGCGTTAATGGGGCATAAGGTGACAATCTTCGAGCGTCAGAAAGCGCTGGGAGGAATGCTCAGATATGGCATTCCAAACTATCGTTTCCCGAAAGAACGCCTGGATGAGGATATCCGCGCGATCCTTTCGGCAGGGGACATCGAGGTAAAATATAATGTAAAAGCAGGCGAGGATATCGCGATAGAAGAGATACATAATGAGTACGACGCCATGTACGTGGCGATCGGCGCTCAGGCAGGCAAGAAGCTGCGTATGGATGGAATGGATGCGAAAAATGTGGAATCCGCAGTGGAAATGCTTGACCGCATTGGAAACGGAAATATCCCGGATTATACCGGAAAAACCGTTGTAGTGATCGGCGGCGGAAACGTTGCAATGGACGCTGCAAGAAGCGCTGTCCGCTGCAATGCGGATGATGTGCGGATCGTTTACCGGAGACGGCAGGATGATATGACCGCACTGGATACGGAGATCGAATCCGCGGTTATGGAGGGCATTGAGCTTTTGACACTTCAGGCTCCAAAGGCAATCGAGAAAGATGCGGAGGGCAATTGCGCCGCACTGATCGCCCAGCCCCAGATGATCGGCCCGTATGACCGTGCGGGACGCCCAAGCCCGGTGGATGCAAAGAAAGAACCGGTTCGTATCCCGTGCGAGGTAATCCTGATCGCAGTGGGGCAGGACATTGAGAGCCGGCCGTTTGAGGAATTTGGGATGCCGGCAAACCGCAATGTATTCCGGGCAGGACTGGATACCGCAGTGGAAAATATGCCGGGGGTATTTGTCGGCGGAGATTGTGCGACAGGTCCGGCAACAGCGATCCGCGCCGTGGCGGCCGGAAAAGTTGCGGCACATAATATCGACGAATATCTGGGATATCATCACAAGCTGCACTGTGAGGCAGAGGCGCCGGAACCGAAAGAAAACAACCGTATCCCGACCGGACGCGCGAATATCACAGAACGTCCGGCGTATATCCGGAAACATGATTTTGAACATGTGGAAAATGCGTATACCTACGAGGAGGCTATGCAGGAAGCAAACCGTTGTCTGCGGTGTGACCATTTCGGATGCGGTGTACTGGAAGGAGGTAGAGATTAATGATGAACCTGATCATTGACGGAAAACAGGTGCAAGTGGCAGAAGGTACCACGATTCTGGACGCGGCGAAAACGGCCGGTGTGGAAATCCCTACCTTATGTTATCTGGAGGGCGTAAATACAATTGGCTCCTGCCGCCTGTGTGTAGTAGAAGTGGAGGGGATGGAGAAGCTGCCGACCTCCTGCAATACGATGGCAAAGGAAGGCATGGTTGTAAATACAAAGAGCGAGCGTGTCGTTGAGGCCCGCAAAACGGTATTAAATCTGCTGCTGTCCAATCATCATCAGGATTGCTTCTCCTGTGCAAAAAACGGTGCATGTCAGCTGCAGAAGTATTGCAATGAATATGGCGTGGAACACACCACTTACGAGGGAACACGCTGCAAGATCGAGAAACCGGCGAAAAAGGATCATCCGTTTCTGTCCTACCGGCCGGAACTGTGTATTCATTGTCAGCGCTGTGTCAATACCTGTTCCAAAATTACCGGAAGACACGCGATCGGACTTGGAAAAACAGGAATGTTCAATGTGATCGAGGCGCCTTTTGGGCCTGACTGGAAAGAGACTTTGTGCGAGTCCTGCGGCAACTGTGCCCAGGCATGTCCGACCGGAGCGATCACGGAAAAGAGACGAAAGAAATACCGTGAGTGGGAAGTAAAACGTGTCCGCACAACCTGCCCGCACTGCGCAACCGGATGTCAGTATGATCTTCTGGTGAAAGACAATAAGATCGTGGATGTGGAGGGCGCAAAGGGACCGTCCAACCGCGGACTGGTATGTGTCAAAGGGCGTTCCGGAAGCTTTGATTTTGTGCACTCTCCGGACCGCATCAAATATCCGCTGATCAAAAATAAAGAGACCGGTGAATTTGAGAGAGCGACCTGGGATGAGGCGCTCGACCTTGTGGCATCCAGATTTATGGAGATCAAAAAGCAATACGGCTCAGATTCCCTGGCGGGATTTGCATGTTCCCGTTCTCCGAACGAGGACGTCTATATGGTTCAGAAGATGGTCCGCACCTGCTTCGGCACAAACAATGTGGATAACTGTGCCCGCGTATGCCATTCCGCTTCCGTATCCGGACTGGCGATGACACTGGGATCCGGAGCCATGACAAATCCGATCTATGATATTACCCATGATGTGGACTGCATTATGCTGGTCGGCTCCAACCCGGAAGAAGCCCATCCGGTCGTAGGTATGCAGATCCGTCAGGCGGTGCAGAACGGAACACGCCTGATCGTCGTTGATCCGCGTAATATCGGATTGACGAAGGATGCGGATATTCACCTGAAATTAAAGCCGGGTACGAATATTGCTTTTGCAAACGGCATGATGCACATTATGATAAAAGAAGGTCTGGTAGACCGGAAATTTATCGAAGAGCGCACCGAAGGCTACGAGGAGTTAAAGGAGATCGTAAAAGAATATACGCCGGAATATGTGGCGGAGGTCTGCCATATTGATAAGGATAAGCTGATCGAGGCCGCAAGAATGTATGCCACCGCCGAGAAAGCTCCGATCATCTACTGTCTGGGCGTGACAGAGCATTCCACCGGAACAGAGGGCGTTATGTCCATGTCCAACATGGCGATGCTTGTGGGAAAACTGGGAAAATCCGGCTGCGGCGTAAATCCGCTGCGCGGACAGAACAATGTGCAGGGCGCCTGCGATATGGGGGCTCAGCCGACAGACTTCCCGGGCTACCAGAAAGTGGCAAACCCGGACGTCATCGATAAATTTGAAAAAGCCTGGGGCGTTACCTTAAACCGTAAACCGGGTACACACGCCACCGATGTATTTCCGGCGGCGATCCGCAAAGAGATACGCGGCCTGTATATTTACGGGGAGGACCCGGTCGTGACGGATGCGGATACGACACATATCATTAAAGCGCTGGAAAGCCTTGATTTCTTTGTGCTCCAGGAACTGTTTATGACAGAGACCGCCCAGTACGCGGATGTCATTCTGCCGGGCGTGAGCTATGCGGAAAAGGAGGGAACCTTCTCCAATACAGAGCGCCGTGTTCAGAGAGTGCGCAAGGCAGTGGACCTGAATCTGGATCCGTCCTTTGATATCCGCCCGGATACGGATATTATTATCGACCTGATGAACCGTATGGGTTATCCGCAGCCTTATCTGACACCGGCGGAGATCATGGATGAGATCGCATCCGTGACGCCGAGCTTTGGAGGCATCAGCCATGCCCGCCTGGATGCGCTGGAGGGACAGGGATTGCAGTGGCCCTGCCTGGATAAGGATCATCCGGGTACGCCGATCATGCATGTGGGTAAATTCTCAAGAGGAAAAGGCTGGTTATATCCGACTGTTTATACGCCGTCGGCAGAGCTTCCGGATGAGGAATATCCGCTGATCATGATGACAGGGCGCATCCTGTACCACTATACAACGAGGGCGATGACAGGCAGGACGCCGGGCTTGATGGAAATTGAAGGAAAATCCTATATTGAGATGAATGAATCCGATGCAGCGAGACTTGGCATTGAAAATGGCGATCTGGTCCGCGCAAGCTCCCGCCGGGGGACGATTCTGACAACAGCGAGAGTCGGGACAAAGGTTTCCGAGGGAGAGACATGGATGCCGTTCCATTTTCCGGACGGAAACTGCAACTGGCTGACCAATGCAGCCCTGGATAAATTCTGTCGTATCCCGGAATACAAAGTGTGCGCGATCAAAATTGAAAAAGCATAGGGGTATACGAATCAAAAAATAAGTGATATACTATAAAGAAAGTATCTCTGAAACAGTGGATACTTTCTTTTATATTATTCAGAATCGGGGGAGCCTGTGCCTGAACAACAACATCATTTTGAGGTAGAATATGGAAACAGGAAAAAGATTAGAAAACAGCATTACCCTGGCTGAGGACGCCTGTGAGGTACTTATGGCGCTTGAGGCCAATCTGAAAACAGAGAGGATTCCGATTGAAGAAGCCTGCAAAAGAGTTTTGGCGGAGGATATTACAGCGGATATTGCGGTTCCGTCTTTTGAGAAAAGCGCATTTGACGGATACGCCATGAGAAGAGCGGATATCCGGGACGCTTCGCCTCAGGATCCGGTTTCGCTGAGAGTCCTTGAGACGATCGCGGCGGGCAGTGTCGGCGAGTATCCTGTTACGCCGGGAACTGCGGCAAGGATCATGACGGGAGCTGCAATACCGGACGGAGCGGATGCTGTGGTAAAATATGAAGAGACGGAGTTTACGGAGACAGAGGTTACATTTTTCCATCCTGCGAAAGCCTCAAATATAGTGGCGGTCGGAGAGGACGTAAAACAGGGAACGCTTCTGGCAAAAGCGGGCAGCGTTATTTCGGCGGCAGCTATCGCAATGATGGCAGGCCAGGGAATGGAACGGGTCACGGTATATCGGAAGCCGGAGATCGCAGTTATCAGCACCGGGAGCGAACTTCTCGCCCCGGGGCAGAAGCCGGTGAAGGGAAAGATCTACAATACCAATCCATACCTGCTCGGCGGTTACATGTCCGCAAATGGTATGAAACCCGAAAAATGTGGAATCGTAAAAGATGATATCCGTGCTCTGACGGAAAGCGTGGAGACAGCGCTGGAGAGATCGGATATGGTCATAACGACCGGAGGGGTATCCGTGGGGGACTTCGACTATATACCCGAAGTAATGAAGCGGATCGGCGCCAGGATACTGTTTCACAGACTTGCTTTCAAGCCCGGGGGAGCTATGCTTGCGGCTGTGAAGGACGGAAAGGTTATTCTGGGATTGTCCGGCAATCCGGGTGCGGCGGCAGTGGGAATGCTGCGGGTCGGCTGGCCCTATATGAAGAAATTGTGCGGTATATCGGAATGCCGTTTTGAGGAGGCGGAAGCCTTTTTGAAAGAACCGTATATGAAAAAAAGCCCGGGTACGAGAATCTTAAGAGGAAAAGCGCAGATCATAGAGGGGAAACTGTTTTTTCAGCTTATAGAGAATCAGAAAAACGGATCGGTGTCTTCCATGACAGACTGTGATCTGCTGGCAGAGATCCCGGCGGGGAGTCCGGGCCTTCAGGCGGGCACGAGAGTAAAAGTGTATCGGATATGAGACATCCGCCGGCCGTACGGGCGGCGAGTAACAGGAATGCGAAACAGTATAAATTTATTTAAGATAAGGGAGAATAACGATGGGAAAGATCATAGCTATATGTATCAGTGAAAAAAAGGGAACGCAAAAAGTGGAGATCCCGGAAGCGGATATCAGGGAGGACTGGGGAATAGAAGGCGATGCGCATGCAGGAAAATGGCATCGTCAGATCAGCCTGCTGGGATTGGAAAAAATAGAGGATTTCCGGACAAAATGTTCCGGGATCGATTTTGGCACTTTTGGAGAGAACTTGGTCGTGGAGGGATATGATCTCAGGAATATGCCTGTGGGTACAAGATTTCGGATCGGGGAAGCCATTCTGGAAATGACCCAGATCGGAAAAGAATGCCACAGCCATTGTGAGATTTTTAAGAAAGTCGGAGATTGTATTATGCCCCGGGAGGGCGTATTCGCCCGTGTGATCCGGGGCGGACATATAAAGAAAGGGGATACCGTAGAGGCGGTCATGCCCGGTGCAGACCGGCCGTTTACCGCGGCGGTCATCACCCTGAGTGATAAGGGAGCTGCCGGAGAGCGGGTGGACAAGAGCGGACCGCTGATCCGCGAAATGCTGGAAAAAGAGGGATATGAGATCGTGGAGACACTGCTTCTTCCGGACGGCCGCGCCGGATTGGAACAACAGTTGATCCGGCTTGCCGACCAAAGACAGGTAAACCTGATCCTGACCACGGGAGGAACCGGATTTTCAAAACGGGATGTCACGCCGGAGGCGACGATCGCGGTATGTGACCGTATGGCGATGGGGATCGCAGATGCGATCCGCCAGTATTCGCTCACGATCACCGGGCGCGCAATGTTGAGCCGTGCGGTTTCCGGAATCCGGAAAGAGACTCTGATCGTAAATCTTCCGGGAAGCCCGAAAGCGGTGAGGGAAAGTCTTGAATATGTGCTGCCTCATCTGGGACACGGCCTTGGCATACTTCGCGGAACGGACGGGGAGTGTGGCAATTCATGATCCGGGATACTTACAACAGGTGCATTGACTATCTGAGAATTTCCATTACCGACAGGTGTAATCTTAGATGCAGGTACTGCATGCCGGAGGATCTGGAGTTTGTTCCTCATTCGGATATCATGAGATATGAGGAGTTTCTGAGAATTACGGAAATTCTGGCGGACCAGGGGATCAAAAAAGTAAAAGTTACCGGGGGAGAACCTCTGGTACGCCGGGGATGTACGGATTTTATAAAAAGCCTGAAACGGATGAAAGGCATTGAGAATGTGACGATCACAACGAATGGCGTACTGCTGGAACGGTATCTGCCGGAATTACTGGATGCCGGGATAGACGGGATCAATGTCAGCCTGGATTCCCTGAAACGGGAGCGCTACGCACAGATCACCGGGAGAGACGAGTTTGAACAGGTATGGCGGGGGATAGAACTGGCGGTATCTTCCGGTGTAAAAGTAAAATTGAACTGTGTGCCCCTGCGCGGGCACAATGCGGACGAGATACCGGATTTTATGGAGATTGCCCGCAGCCGGAAAGTGGACGTTCGTTTCATTGAGATCATGCCGATTGGAAGCGGAAAACAGTTCCGGCCAATGCCGACACAGGAGATCATGGATATCATGATGAGTCGTTATCCGGGCGTAAAAGAGGTAAAGGAAAAGAGGGGAAACGGACCGGCGGTATATTATAAGGGCGGTGATTTTGCCGGGTGTGTCGGCTTTATCGGAGCGGTCCACCAGAAATTCTGCAGCAGCTGTAACCGCATCCGACTGACATCGGAGGGGTTTTTGAAGCTCTGTCTCTATTATGACCGGGGGATCGATCTGCGTGAAATGCTGCGGAGCGGAAAAAGCGGCGAACAGATCGCTGAGACGATCGCCGGGGCGATCCGGGAGAAACCGCTGGAGCATCATTTTTCGTCCCGGGCAGATCAGGAAGAACAGAATATCTGTGACACGGGAATGTCCCGCATCGGCGGTTAGCACGGGAGGCTGTCGCATTAAGAAAAGCATATATATAAAAAACAATAAACTTGTCTGAGAACGGAACTGTGCTATAATAAAGAGAATATACAGGAAAGATAACAGGGCTTGAAAATGACAAGGGTAATACGCTATTTAAAATATGCATTTGGATTATTAAAACTGAACTGCGGGACACTTCTGGTGTTCGAGCTGCTTTACAAATTTGCTATGGCTGCGGTATTTAAGCCGGTTTTGAGCGGTGTGATGAAACTGGCTTTAAAGGCGCAGGGACTCGCCTATCTGTCGGATGAGACAGTGGGAACTTTTATAAAGGCTCCGTCTACATGGATTTTTCTGGTTATCATCGTATTGGGGATGGCCTTTTTTACTTTGTTTGATATCTGCTGCATCATCATCTGTATTCATGCTTCCTACCGGAAACAGGAGATGCCCCTTCTGGCGTTAATGAGGAAAGGGCTAAGGACTTCCCTCAGGGTTATCTATCAGCGGAATATAGTGATGATTCTTTATCTTCTCATCATCATTCCGATGACCCACGCGGTATTGATCTCCGGATATATGACAGAATTTAATATTCCGGAATTTATTTTAGAATATATTTTCTCACATTTCTGGCTTGCCGTGCCGTATGTGGGATTCTGGATCTATATCGGGCTTCGATCCTTTCACTGGATCTACAGCCTTCATTATTTCTGCCTGGAGGGGTGTAATTTTAAACAGGCGCGCAGGCGGAGCTGGCAGCTGATGGGGCGGCATTACTGGAAAGATATGATCCTGGTCGTGGCCTGGAACGGAGCGCTGATCGGCGCTTATTACGGGATCATTATGCTGGGGGCATGGTTTGTCTCCAAGATCAATCATCTATTTGCAAGCCGGGATCTGTTCAGCAGTCTGACCCTGTCAGGAGTGTCGCTGCTTCTGGACATCTGCGGGGCTTTGTTTTACTGTTTTGGGCTCCCGCTGTTTTTCCTTTGTGTCAGTCTGATGTTTTACTATTATAAAGCTGTGGAGGGCGAGCGTATTCCTCCAAAGTTTCCGGATATGGAGGAGGCGTACCGCCTTACAAATACATTCTGGGCGAAAAAGCTGTATCATCACCGCAAAAGGATCATAGCCATCAGCATTCTGGCTGTGATAGCAGTGAATTTCGGCTATACGTTAGCGGATAAAAAAGGCGTCGTGAATATGGGACTGGAACGCCGGGTAGAGGTGACGGCCCACAGAGGTTATTCCGCGATGTATCCGGAAAATACGATCCCTGCCTTTAAGGGAGCGATAGAGATCGGGGCAGACTGGATCGAACTGGATGTGCAGGAGACCGCGGACGGGGAGGTGGTCGTGATGCATGACTCCAATCTGAAACGGACGACCGGAGTGGATAAGGAGATATGGCAGGTGGATTACGACGAGATCCGGGATCTGGATAACGGAAGCTGGTTCGACGCCAGGTATCAGGCGGTGAACATTCCGACCCTGGAAGAGGTGCTGAAAGTGTGCTGGGGAAAGATCCGGCTGAATATCGAGATCAAGCCGACGGGGCATGAAAAAAATCTGGAAAACCGGGTGGTGGAATTGCTGGAAGAATATCATATGACGGATACCTGCGTAGTGTCATCCATGAAATATGAGAGTTTGGAAAAAGTAAAAAAGGCGAATCCGGACGTGGTAACGGCGTATATAACATCTGTCTCTTATGGCAATTTCACGGAGCTGGAATGTGCGGACGGATATAGTGTGGAGTCCATGATGGTAACACAGAGCTTTGTAAACAGTGCGCATAAGGCAGGGAAAGAGGTGTATGTCTGGACGGTGAATTCGGAGAATACACTGGGAAGAGTGATCGATATGGGCGTGGACAAGGTGATCACGGACGATCCGGCTATGGCTCAGAAGCTGATCTATGAGAGGGAACACAGCACATTTTGGGATGAGTATATCAACAGGTTGTTGGAAATCGGCAGTTAGCGGTATATAAGAAAAATACTTTCGTCTGGGGGTTGAATGTGGTATACTAGTACAATAGGTGAAGTTTTACTGTTTAGAAGGAGCAAAAAATGGGACAGGATATTATTTTGAAAGGGAAGTTAAAAAGTTCTACCAGAGTTCCGCTGCTGCTTACACTGCTGTTTGCCGCTATGGATATTTGGATGTATTTTCTGAATACAATGGCCGGGATACTTGGTACGGTCTTTGTGGCAGTGTATTTTGTTGTTGTGCTGATCGTATACAAACGTAATAAACCAATTATTTTAAATGAGTTAATTGATTTTGCAACACAGTACGGAACGGTACAGAAGCGGCTGCTGGATGAGTTTGAGATCCCTTATGTTATGATGGATCATACCGGGAAATTGCTTTGGATGAATAAGCAGTTTTCGGAGCTCTCAGGGAAGGAAAAGAATTACCATAAATCTGTTGCAACTATCTTTCCGCAGATTACGAGAGAACTTTTGGCAAAAGAGGATAAACTGGAGCTGCAGGTGGAGAAGGATGAGCGGATCTACCGTGCCAGTGTTCACCGGATTCATTTCACGGAGATGCTGGGTGAAAGCAGCAGTATCGAGACTGCGGATAAGGAACAGTATTTGTTGGTGGCCTATCTGTTCGACGAAACACAGTTGACGAAATACCGCATTGAAAATCAGGAAATGCAGATGGTTTCCGCGCTTGTTTATATTGATAATTACGACGAAGTACTGGACAGCGTTGAGGAAGTAAAACAATCGCTTCTGGTCGCACTGGTAGACAGAAAAGTCAACAAATTTTTCTCTGCTGTGGATGGCCTTGTGAAAAAAACGGAAAAAGATAAATATTTTGTCGTTTTTCAACATAAATATCTGGCAAAAATGGAAGAGGAAAAATTCAGTCTTCTGGAAGATGTCAAGACGATCAAAGTGGGAAATGAGATGTCCGTTACTCTGAGTATGGGAATCGGATATGTGGGCAATGATTATACAAGAAATTACGAGCATTCCCGTATGGCAATCGATCTGGCTCTGGGCCGCGGCGGAGATCAGGTTGTTGTTAAGACGACGGATAAAATATCATATTTTGGCGGAAGCAACCGTCAGGTGGACAAGACGACCCGCGTAAAGGCCCGTGTAAAGGCGTTGGCTCTGCGGGAGATCATGATAAGTAAAGACAAGTTTTTTGTGATGGGACATTCTATCGCGGATGTGGACTCTTTTGGCGCGGCGATCGGTATCTATTGTGCCGCGCGCCAGCTTGGGAAAAAGGCCCAGATCGTTATCGATGAGGTAAATACAACCCTGCGTCCGATCAAGGAATGTTTCAGTGTGGAAAAGGATTATCCGGAGGATATGTTCATTTCCAGCCTGCAGGCGATTGAGGAGCTGGACAGCCATACGGCGTTGATCGTGGTGGACACAAACCGTCCGAATTATACGGAGTGCCCCACCTTGCTGAACAGGGCAAAGACTATCGTGGTGTTTGATCATCACCGTCAGGGTGAAGAAGTGATAAAAAATACGGTACTTTCCTATACGGAGCCTTATGCATCCTCTACCTGTGAGATGATCGCGGAGGTGCTCCAGTACTTTGATGAGGATATTAAGCTGTCCGTGGATGAGGCGGACGCGATCTATGCAGGTATTCTTATTGATACGAATAACTTCGTGACAAAGACAGGAGTCCGCACCTTTGAGGCGGCGGCATATCTGCGGCGCTGCGGGGCGGAGGTAACCCGTGTGCGCAAGAAGCTGCGGAATGATATGGATGCTTATAAGGCGAGAGCGGAAGCGGTGCGCCGTGCGGAAGTATACCGGGGCGCATATGCGATCAGCGTATGCCCGGCGGATAATATAGAAAGTCCGACAGTAGCCTGCGCCCAGGCAGCCAACGAACTGCTGAACATTATCGGGATCAAAGCTTCCTTTGTACTGACAGAATACCACGAAAAAATATTTATCAGCGCCCGTTCTATCGATGAGATCAACGTACAGCTTATTATGGAACGTCTGGGCGGCGGGGGGCATATGAACTCCGCAGGAGCACAGCTTACAGGGTGTTCGGTAGAGCAGGCAAAGAGAACAATAGAAAATACTCTTGATGAAATGTTGAAAGAAGGAGATGTTAAATAATGAAAGTAATTTTACTGCAGGATGTAAAGTCCCTTGGAAAAAAAGGAGAAGTTGTAAATGTCAGCGACGGATATGCCCGGAATATGATCCTGCCAAAGAAGCTTGGAGTGGAGGCAACCGGCAAAAATCTGAATGACCTGAAGCTGCAGAATAAGCATGCTGAAAAAGTGGCGCAGGAGCAGCTTGATGCGGCAAAGGCGCTGGCGGAAGAGATAAAAGACAAGATCGTGGAAGTAAAGATCAAGGCCGGGGAAGGGGGACGGACTTTCGGTTCCGTATCCACAAAGGAAATTTCCGCGGCAGTGAAAGAGCAGTTAAATCTGGACATCGATAAGAAAAAAATGTCCTTAAATGACCCGATCAAAGCCCTTGGCACCTATGAGGTTGCCGTGAAGCTTCACGCAAAGGTGACGGCGACGCTGCGGGTAAAGGTAACGGAAGCTTGAAGTTGATTGCAGACACACGGAGGATAGAAACATGGAAGAGGCGCTGATCAGGCGGATTATGCCTCACAGCCTGGAGGCGGAACAGTCTGTCATCGGTTCCATGATCATGGATAGAGACGCCATTTTAACGGCGTCGGAAATGCTTGTAAAAGATGATTTTTATCATCAGCAGTATGGGATCCTGTTCGAGACGATCACAGAATTGTTCAACAGCGGCGATCCGGTGGATCTGATCACATTGCAGAACCGTTTGCGGGAAAAGAATGTTCCGCCGGAAATCAGCAGTCTGGAATATGTCGGGGATCTGGTGACTTCGGTTCCGACTTCTGCTAATGTGAAATATTATGCGGATATTGTTCGGGAGAAATCGGTTTTGCGCAAACTGATCAAGATCAATGAACAGATTGCCGATACCTGTTATCTGGGGAGCGAAAGTCTCGAGACAATCCTGGAGGATACGGAGAAGAGTATTTTTAATCTGCTCCAGAGCAGGACGAACAGTGATTATGTACCCATTAAGCAGGTCGTTTTAAATGCCCTTGATAAGATAGAGAAAGCATCGAAAGCGCAGGGAACAGTCACAGGCATTCCCACCGGATTCGTGGATCTGGATTATAAACTGTCAGGACTGCAGCCGTCAGACCTGATCCTAGTGGCGGCGCGCCCGTCTATGGGAAAGACAGCCCTTGTATTGAACATCGCTCAGTATGTGGCTTTTCATGAGGATATGGCGACAGCTATTTTCAGTCTGGAGATGTCGAAAGAACAGTTGGTGAACCGTCTTTTTTCTCTGGAATCCAGAGTGGATGCGCAGCTTTTGCGTTCCGGTAATCTGTCTGATTCAGACTGGGAAAAACTGATCGAGGGAGCAGGTACGATCGGCAGGTCCCATCTGATCATCGATGATACGCCGGGCATCTCCATTTCGGAGCTGCGCAGCAAGTGCAGAAAATATAAGCTGGAGCATGATCTAAAGCTTATCATTATCGACTACCTGCAGTTGATGTCCGGCTCGGGCCGCAGCGATTCAAGACAACAGGAGATATCCGATATTTCCCGTTCTTTGAAGCAGCTTGCAAGGGAACTGAATGTGCCGGTGGTGGCGTTATCCCAGTTGAGCCGTCAGGTGGAACAGCGTCCGGATCACAGGCCGATGCTCTCGGATCTGAGGGAGTCCGGTGCGATCGAGCAGGACGCCGATGTGGTTATGTTCATCTACAGAGATGATTACTATAACAAAGATTCCGAAAATAAGGGAATCGCGGAAATTATTGTGGCAAAACAGCGTAACGGCCCGATTGGAACAGTGAATCTGGTCTGGCTGCCGCAGTATACGAAGTTTGCAAATATGGAAAAGTAGGTGTCAGAAAACAGGAGGTAAGGTATGCAGATACACCAATCAGCAGAAGATTATTTAGAGTGTATTTTAAAGTTAAGTAAGGTGCGTCCGGTGGTTCGTTCTATCGATATTGCGACGGAGATGAACTATTCTAAGCCGAGTATCAGTGTGGCGATGAAAAATCTTCGTTTAAATGGTTATATTAATGTGGACGAGAGCGGGTTTATTACGTTGACGGACAGCGGCATGGAGATCGCCGCAAGTATTTATGAGCGCCATCTGCTCCTTCAGGAATGGCTTAAATATCTGGGAGTGGATGAGAAGATCGCAGAGGAGGATGCCTGCAAGATTGAGCATACTCTGAGTAAAGAGACTTTTGCCGCATTGAAGAAACATATTAATTCAGAAATGGGAAAAAAGGACTATACAGAGAAGAAATAATGGTTTATACTATATCTAGTATTGATGTGCGAAGAAAATGCGGAGATATAGTATGGCAGAACAGTTTACAGAAGAGGAAAACAAAGGGCAGTACTGCCAGTTTGTCCGGACGGGAGACGGAAAAGTAAAGCTTGTTCCAGTGAAGGTTCCGGCACATGTGAAAGCCCAGCGGGCCGAGAGAATACGGAAGAGGGAACTTCAAAGCCGGGTAGCACAGAACCGCGCCCGGGCACAGGCTCTCAATCGATGGTCTGTGGCGTTTCTGGCGTTAGCGTTGACAATCTGCTGCGGAGTGTGCTGTCTTTACCTCAGCCTTCAGAGCAGAGTGGCATCCAGGATGTCTGAGATCATCTGCCTTCAGGAACAGATAGAGGAGATCTCGGCGGATAACAATCTGAGGAAACAGCGCCTGTCTGCAAATGAGGATCTGAATGCTGTCCGCAGGGAAGCATGGGAGCGCTTTGGCATGCGGGAGGCCGGAGAGGATCAGATCGTGTACTATACAATTGATTACCGGGATTATATGTTCCAGTATGGAGATATTGAGTAAAAAAGAAAATGTCCGGCAGAGCGCCGGACATTTTTGTTTCCACTTGTTGCCCGCGAGGGTGAGCGTGGCAGGAAAAGTTGTGCTATTGATTTTCGACGCGAGGGTGAGCGTGGCAGGAAAAGCTGTGCTATTGATTTTCGACTCCAGGGTGTGAAGGGCATACTTTTTCTGCTCCTTTTCATCCGCAGGAGTGTGTAAATCACACTTTGCATGACAGAAAAACGGGGAAATTATGCAAAAAATGATAAGAAATAGGGCAAAAATGCATAAATTCTTAAAAAATATAAAAAATTTCTTGCACATTCCTGCATAACATAATAAAATAAGTACGTTGAGATTTATACTAATAAAAAAGGAGATATAAGATGAGCTACGTTGATGAAGCACTCGCAAGAGTAAAAGCAAAAAATGCTGACGAACCGGAATTCCTTCAGGCAGTAGAAGAAGTGTTGGAGTCCATC